>NZ_BAAAPC010000001.1:0-412610 GCF_039530945.1 Nocardiopsis rhodophaea | reverse complement strand
ACCTTCGGGAGCAACGTCTACGTCGACCCGGTGACGATGCCCGGGTGGCTCCAGGCGTTCGTGAGCGTCAATCCCGTGAGCCACCTGGCCGCCGCCACCCGTGGACTCATGTCCGGAACCGTCACCAGCGGGCAGATCACTCTCGTGCTCGTCGAGGCGGCCGTCCTCCTGGCGGTCTTAGGCCCTCTTACCATGTACCGGTACCGCGTGAGGTCCTGAGCCGGGAGACCCTGACCCGGTCCTGGGCTACGGGGGCCTCGAGCTTCATCCGGCCACCACGCCCTCGACTCGGGTGTGCGCGCAATGGCGCCGCTGCGGCAACGTATCGCGGTAATCCCAACGACGTCCACTCGGCATCAATTTGAGAGCTTCATCTCCTGATGTCCGTTTCAAAGACGTTGGGGTCACGCCATTGGATCAGAGCCGCCGTCACAGGAGTCCTGTTACCGCATGTGAAGATCAAGTGCGAACTTCCAGGCCGGGCATTTGATTGACCAGTATCGGCCAACGGTGCCCCCTGGAGCGCCAGAAAGCGGATTCACAGGAGAATCAAACCCGCGACCTGCGGATATCGCTCCAAGAAATGATCAACAATCCGACCATCACCATCGGTGCAATACTCAACACATTGATAGACTCGCGCAGTAGATTCCGAAGTCTCACCACCAAGGCCTGGCCGAAGGGCCTCACTCCGCACTTTCCAGCACCCCCAAGAAAATTCACCATCTCACCATGCCCGAACCCGCATGGTGCCATTCGATATCCACACATTCGAACAGACACCATGAATCGGGCCGACCGGGTCGGCCATTTATCCCCAACACCAGAGATGACGGGAATAAATGAGGGATAGATGCGTCGCACCGAGGGACGGTGCCAGGAGAGAGGAAAAGTGCGACCGAACTCCGAAGGAAGGCGTACAGATCTGCAGCCTGTGCCATGAACGCCTCCTGAACACCCTGAACGAGATCCCGGATCTGTACGCGGCCTGCGACGCACTCCTGGCCCCACGGCAGGCGCCGTTGATGGGGGAAAGGGTCAGCGTGAGCCTGACGCCGGGTCTCCCCATCAACGAGGCTGCGGCGACCGCCAAGACCGACCTCCTCAGCATGATGGCCACCTGGATGATGGCCACCTGGGCGGGGATGATGATCGATGAGTTCGGCCTGCGGGGCCCGAACCGTCGGGACGTCACCCGACTCACCGCTTTCCTCCGCTCACACCTGGACCTGATCCTGTCGCACCCGGCAGCGGGCTACTTCGTCGAGGAGATCCTGTCAGCAGCTGAGACGGCCCGAAGGGTTGCGCGGGGAGGAGGCTCCAGGGAGATACCCCTGGGAGCCTGTGTCCACGACGGCTGCGCCAGCCCCGTGGTCGCCCGAGTCAGCCAGGACAGGTCTCCCGCGCGCATCATGTGCGAAGTCGGGCACACCTGGTCCGCACAGGAGTGGCTACTCCTGACCCACGAGCTCCGGAACGGAAGCGGCGAGGTCCGATGGCCGACGACACGAGGCAACCGCACTGAGGCCGCCCCGCGGGAACAGGAGCCCGTCTACCGCACACTGCCCACCGACCTGGCGGCACTGGCCGCCGGTGTGTCTCCGGCGACGATCCGGAAGTGGGCCAGCCGCGGCAAGCTGACGCGTTTGGGTACCCGGAGTCGTGCGGAGTACCACGTGTGCGAGGTCATGAGGATCGCGGCGGACGGCGCCGCGCCGAGACATCACGTCGGCCCATGTTCTTGTGTGTCGCATGGGTCCGGTCCGACCCGCACACAGCGTCCGTGAGGTCGACAGCGGGCCCCTCACGGCTCAGGCGACCGACGCCCCTGACCCACGTAACCACTGACGAGGACGAGGAGAAATATGCGCTATCGACTGCTCGGACGGACCGGTTTGCGCGTTTCCGAGGTGTTCCTCGGATCACTAGGGTTCGGTGAGGAGGGGGGCGGTGTTCCCCTGACCGAGGCGAAGCGCATCCTGGATATGTACTCCGATGCCGGTGGAAACGTTATCGACACAGCCATCAACTACGGTGGTGGCGCCAGCGAGTCCGACCTGGGGGAACTTCTGTCAGGGCGTCGTGACCGATTTGTCCTGGGCACGAAGTACGCGTGGACCCGCGACGGGACCGACCCCAACGCCGCAGGCAATCATCGGAAGAACCTCGTGCGCTCGCTTGAGACCAGCCTGCGCCGACTCCGCACCGACTACATCGACCTGTACTGGGTCCACATCTGGGATCCCCTCACACCGGTCGAGGAGACCGTCCGCGCTCTCAATGACGCGGTCCGCTCGGGCAAGGTCCTCCACGTCGGTTTCTCGGACACCCCCGCATGGGTGGTCTCCCAGGCCGCCACCCTCGCCGCTCAACGCGGCTTGGAGGCTCCCGCGGCCGTTCAGGCGCCGTACAACGTCGTCCAGCGCGACATCGAACGCGAGATCCTCCCCATGGCGGAGTCCCACGGACTCACAGTGGCCTCGTGGGGCCCGCTGGCGAAGGGTGCCATGGCTGGCCGACGCGCCTTGGAGACGCTGAACGCCACCGAGCGACAGGCGGCGGAGACAGTGGCCACCGTCGCCAAGGAAGTGGGCGCGACTCCCGCCCAGGTGGCACTGGCCTGGACCCGGTCCCGTCACCGGCTGATCCACCCGATCGTGGGTGCAAGCAGCAGCGATCAGCTTCGAGAGCTTCTGGGAGGTGTCGACCTCGTCCTCCCCGACGAAGCCGTCGCCCGCCTCGACGCGGCATCAGACTTCACGCTCGGCTTCCCGAGCAGCTTCATCACGCAGGCCGCTCCGGTGTACGGCGAATCGTTCTCCCGCGTCGACCCTTCCTGACACCGGTCATCGAAAAGGAACAAAGATGAGGATCACGGTCTTCGGAGCGACCGGGAGGACGGGAGTCCACACTGTTCGACGCGCCCTCGACCGTGGGCACGAGGTCACCGCGGTGGTGCGGGCCTCCTCCCGGTTACCCCTCGACCACCCGAATCTGGAGGTCGCCACCGCCAACATCACCTCCGCCGACTCCCTGTCCCCCGTACTGGAGGGAAGGGACGCGGTCGTGTCCGCGCTCGGCGCGCGGGGAAACAAGGGCTCGGGCATCGTCTCGGAGGCCACCGACGCGATTATGGCCGCGATGAGGGCATCCAGAGTCACGAGGCTCATGGTGGTGAGCGCGGCGCCGGTCGGACCCACGCCCGAAGGGGAGAGCCTGTTCATCCGCTCGGTCATCACTCCGCTGGTAAGGAAGGCTCTGGCTCCGCAGTACGCGGACCTGGCGGTGATGGAGCGAGCCGTCATCGGCTCCGAACACCTGAAATGGACGGTCGTTCGGCCGCCGCGTCTGCTGGACGGAGACGGCACGGGCTCCTACCGCAAGGCCCTCGGGTCGAACGTGGCCCGGGGCGGCACCATCAAACGAGCCGACCTCGCTCGCGCTCTCATCGACATGCTCGACGACTCGGAAAGCCTCAACCAGGTGGTGGGGGTGGCCAACTGATCGGGTGGGGCCACCGGCACCACCCGCCTCCCGGGCGATCTCACGCAGCGACGACCAGCAAAAAAGCCCCTACGCGACGACCGCATAGGGGCTATGAAGTGTGGGCGTACCAGGACTTGAACCTGGGGCCTCATCCTTATCAGGGATGCGCTCTAACCGACTGAGCTATACGCCCTCGCTTCGGTGGAACTCTACCGTATCCGGCGGGCCGGATCGAACGAGATCACCTGGGCAGTGGAAGAAGGGGCGCGGGAGACCGCGTCCCTCTTCGGTTTTTAGTTTACCGCGTCGCGATGGGTGCTCGGGCCGGGCCGGGGCGCGGCCCGAGCGCTTGGGTTACTCGGATTCGGTGAGGGTGATGTCGATGCCGCCGACGAGGTCGGCCGAGAGGTTGTAGAGCATCGCGCCGACCGTGGACAGGGCCGTGATGAGGATGATGTTCAGCGCGCCGATCAGGCCGGTGTAGCCGAGGACGCGGGCCGGGGAGAACCAGCTGGCGGGGTTCAGCATGGGTTCTTCGCCCTCGCCGCTGTCCGCGAGCTGGGAGAGCAGGGTCGTCATGGCGTCGAAGACGCCGAGGGTGGACAGGATCGCGTAGGTCACGGCGACCGCGACGAAGAGGATGATGAAGCACACGAGGGAGATGACGAAGCTGAACTTCATCACCGACCAGGGTTCGATCCTGCTGACCGCCAGGTGAGCCTTGCGGCTGGACGCGGTCGCTTTGACCGCGGTCGGTCCTTCCTGCAGTGCCGACATTGGCACACCCCCCTGCTGGGAATCGGTCTCCACCGGAGTTTCGGCTACCGGGTTGGTTGCGGTGTCCGCCGGGTTAACGTCGGAGTCATCGGCCGAGGTGGTCGAGGTTGTCGATTCGGCCGGTGTGGTCGGGTTGTTCGAGGTCGTCGAAGCGACGGTGGCGTCGCCGTCCGCTGGGGCGTCGCTGGCCGCGCCGTTGTCCGTGCCCTCGGGGGCCGCGTGCTCGTCGGCGTCGGTGTCCGTGCCTCTGCGCGACTCCGCCCCCGTGTCGGTGGACGCGTTGGCGTCGGGCGCGTCATCGGCTTCGGCGGCCGGGGCCGGGGCGGCCTCCGGAGCCGTGCCCGTGGCCGCGGCCGGTTCGGTGGCCTCGTCGGCCGATTGTGTCGCGCCCTCGTCGTCGACCTTGGCGTCGGTCGCTTCCGGAGCAGCGGATTCCCGTTGAGCGTTGTCAGACTTAGCCACGTTACCGCTGGACTTTCCATGTGACGGGTGAAAACCGGGTCAAGGGGGTAGCGGGCCGGGCGGGCACTCGGCGGCGACCAGCCCAGACGGGGTGCGGAGGGCGGCCTTCGACCGTGCCCTCCGCACCTTCCATCTCATCATGCTTGATCGCCGGCGCTACGCCTCGGGGTTCTCGGAAGTGTCCTCGGCGGCGCCCTCGGCAATCGCGGTGTCGGCCGGTTCCACGTCGGGCTCCGGCTCCTCGTCCGCCTCGGCGTTGCGGGCGATCGCCACGACGTGGTTCCCCTTGTCGAGGTTCATCAGGCGGACGCCCATGGTGGCGCGGCCGGACTGCTTGATCTCCGAGCTCCGCGTGCGGATGACACCGCCGTTGGAGGTGATCGCGAAGACCTCGTCCTCCTCCGGCGAGACCATGAGCGCGCCGACGAGCTTGCCGCGCGCCTCGACGACCTTGGCCGTCAGCACGCCCTTACCGCCGCGGTTCTGGGTCGGGTACTGGTCGGACGGTGTGCGCTTGGCGTAGCCGCCCTCCGTGGCGACGAGGACGTCGGCGGGGCCGTCGCTCTCGCGGATGACGTCCATGCTCAGCAGGTAGTCGCCCTCCAGGAAGCGCATCCCGATGACGCCGCTGGTGGCGCGCCCCATCGGGCGCAGCGACTCGTCGGAGGCGGAGAACCGGATGGCCTGGGCGTCGCTGCTGATCAGCAGCAGGTCGTCGGTCGGGAAGACCAGACGGGCCGCGATTAGCTCGTCGCCTTCGCGCAGGTTGATCGCGATGATGCCGGCCGACCGCGAGGAGTCGAAGTCTTCGAGCCGGGACTTCTTCACCAGTCCCTCGCGCGTGGCCAGCACGAGGTACGGCGCGGCCTGGTAGTCGCGCAGCGCCATGACCTGCGCGATCTCTTCGTCGGGCTGGAACTCCATCAGGTTGGCGACGTGCTGGCCGCGCGCGTCGCGGGCCGCCTCCGGAAGCTCGTAGGCCTTCGCCCGGTACACCCGGCCCTTGTTCGTGAAGAACAGGATCCAGTTGTGCGTGGTCGTGACGAAGAAGTGCTGGACGATGTCGTCCTGCTTGAGCTGGGCGCCGCGTACGCCCTTGCCGCCGCGCTTCTGCGCCCGGTAGTTGTCCATCCGGGTCCGCTTGGCGTAGCCGCCGCGGCTGATGGTGACGACGACGTCCTCTTCGGCGATGAAGTCTTCCATACGCATGTCACCCTCGAACGGGATGATGTGCGTACGGCGCTCGTCACCGTACTTCTCGACGATCTCGCGCAGCTCGGTGCTGACGATGCTCCGCTGCCGCTCGGGCGACCGCAGGATGTCGTTGTAGTCCTCGATCTGCGCCATGAGCTCGTTGTACTCGTCGGTGAGCTGGCGGGCCTCCAGGGCGGCCAGCTTGCGCAGCTGCATGTCGAGGATGGCCCGCGCCTGGACGTCGTCGATGTCCAGCAGCTCGATGAGGCCGCTCTTGGCCTCGTCGGCCGAGGCGCTGGCGCGGATCAGCGCGATGACCTCGTCGATGCGCTCGATGGCCTTGAGCAGGGCGCGCAGGATGTGCGCCCGCTCCTCGGCCTTGCGCAGCAGGTAGCGCGTGCGCCGGACGATGACCTCGATCTGGTGCTCGACCCACAGGCGGATGAGCTGGTCGAGCCGGAGCGTCCGGGGCACCCCGTCGACCAGGGCGAGCATGTTGGCGCCGAACGTCTCCTGCAGCTGCGTGTGCTTGTACAGGTTGTTCAGCACGACCTTGGCGACGGCGTCGCGCTTGAGGACGATGACGAGCCGCTGGCCGGTGCGCCCGCTGCTCTCGTCCTTCACGTCGGCGATGCCGGTGACCTTGCCGTCCTTGACCAGCTCGGCGATCTTCAGCGCGAGGTTGTCGGGGTTGACCTGGTAGGGCAGTTCGGTGACGACGAGGGTCTGGCGCCCGCGGCTGTCCTCCTCGACCTCGACCACGGCGCGCATCGTGATGGAGCCGCGCCCGGTGCGGTAGGCCTCCTCGATGCCCCGGCGTCCCACGATCAGCCCGTTGGTGGGGAAGTCAGGGCCCTTGATGCGCTCGAGCAGCGCTTCGAGTAGTTCCTCGTCGGAGGCGTCGGGGTTCCGCAGGAACCAGTCAACACCGTCGGCGACCTCGCGCAGGTTGTGCGGCGGGATGTTGGTCGCCATGCCGACCGCGATCCCCGCCGAGCCGTTGACCAGCAGGTTGGGGAAGCGCGCCGGCAGCACCACCGGTTCGCTGGAGCGGCCGTCGTAGTTGGGCCGGAAGTCGACGGTCTCTTTGTCGATATCCCGCAGCATCTCCATGGCCAGCGGCGCGAGCTTGCACTCGGTGTACCGCATGGCCGCGGCGGGGTCGTTGCCCGGCGAGCCGAAGTTGCCGTTGCCGTCGACCAGCGGCATCCGCATGGACCACCGCTGGGCGAGCCGCACCAGGGTGTCGTAGATCGCGCTGTCGCCGTGGGGGTGGTAGTTACCCATGACGTCGCCGACGACGCGGGCGCACTTGAAGTAGCCGCGGTCCGGCCGGTATCCGCCGTCGTACATGGCGTAGAGCACGCGCTGGTGCACCGGCTTGAGGCCGTCGCGGACGTCGGGCAGGGCGCGGCCGACGATGACCGACATCGCGTAGTCGAGATAGCTGCGCTGCATCTCGACCTGGATGTCGACGGGCTCTACCCGGTGGGCCACCGCGCCGGCGTCCTCTGGGGCTTCGGGAGTGTTCGCATCGGCCACTGGCTCAAATGTTCCTTTGCTGGTGGGTCGTTCGCTGCCGAGAGAAAACGAACGCGAGGTCAGATGTCGAGGAAGCGGACGTCGCGGGCGTTGCGCTGGATGAAGGAGCGCCGGGACTCGACGTCCTCACCCATGAGCACACTGAACATCTCGTCGGCCTGCGCCGCGTCGTCGAGGGTGACCTGGAGCAGCACGCGCCGTGCCGGGTCCATGGTGGTGTCCCACAGCTCGTTGGCGTTCATCTCGCCCAGACCCTTGAAGCGCTGCACGAGGTCGCGCGGGCGCGGGTCCTTCTTCCCGGCCGCCAGTCCCGCGGCGATGAGTTCGTCGCGCTCCCGGTCGGTGTAGGCGTAGTCGGCGTCGGACCCGCGCTGGTCCCACTTGATCTTGTAGAGGGGAGGCTGGGCCAGGTACACGTAGCCGGCCTCGATGAGCGGCTTCATGAACCGGAACAGGAGGGTGAGCAGCAGGGTGCGGATGTGCTGGCCGTCGACGTCGGCGTCGGCCATCAGGATGATCTTGTGGTACCGCAGCTTCTCGATGTCGAACTCGTCGTGGATCCCGGTGCCCATGGCGGTGATGATCGCCTGGACCTCGTTGTTCTTCAGGATCCGGTCGATGCGCGACTTCTCGACGTTGAGGATCTTGCCGCGGATCGGCAGGATCGCCTGGTAGTGCGGGTCGCGACCGCCCTTGGCCGAGCCGCCGGCGGAGTCACCCTCGACGATGTAGACCTCGGACTTCTCCGGCTCGGTGGACTGGCAGTCCGACAGCTTGCCGGGCAGAGAGGTCGACTCCAGCAGCGTCTTGCGCCGCGTCAGGTCGCGGGCCTGGCGGGCGGCGACCCGGGCGCGCGCGGCCTGGTTGGCCTTGGTGACGATGTCCTTGGCCTCGCCGGGGTTGCGCTCGAACCAGTCGCGCAGGTGCTCGTTGGTCACCCGCTGGACGAACGACTTGGCCTCGGTGTTGCCCAGCTTGGTCTTGGTCTGGCCCTCGAACTGCGGGTCGGCCAGCTTCACCGAGATGATCGCCGTGAGGCCCTCCCGGATGTCGTCGCCGGTGAGGTTGTCCTCCTTCTCCCGCAGCAGCCTCTGGTCGCGGGCGTAGCGGTTGACGATCGAGGTGAGCGCCGCGCGGAAGCCCTCCTCGTGGGTGCCGCCCTCGGCCGTGTTGATGGTGTTGGCGAAGGTGTGCACCGAGGAGGTGTAGGACTGGTTCCACTGCATGGCGATCTCGACCGAGATTCCCTCGCCCTCCTCCTCGAAGGAGATGATCGAGGCGTGCGCGGGGTCCTTGGCGGCGTTGATGTGCCGCACGAAGTCGGCCAGGCCGTCCTCGTAGTGGTAGGTGTGGACGACCGGGGCGTCGCCGGTGAACTCCGGGCGCTCGTCGCGGAGGGTGATGGACAGCCCCTTGTTCAGGAAGGCCGTCTCCTGCATCCTGCGCGCGAGCGTCTCGAAGTTGTAGGTGGTCGTCTCGAAGATCGAGTCGTCGGCCCAGAAGGTGATCTGGGTGCCGGTCTCCTCGGTCGCCTCGTCCTTGGACAGGTCGGCGGTGGGGCGGGTGAGCTCGTACCGCTGGCGCCAGACGTGGCCGTCGCACCGGATCTCCACCTCTAGCCGGCTGGACAGGGCGTTGACCACGGAGACGCCGACGCCGTGCAGACCACCGGAGACCGCGTAGGCCTTGTCGTCGAACTTGCCGCCGGCGTGGAGGGTGGTGAGGACCAGCTCGACGGCGGGACGCTGCTCCACCGGGTGGAGGCCGACCGGGATGCCGCGGCCGTTGTCGGTGACGCGCACGCCGCCGTCGGCCATGAGTGTGACCTCGATCGCGTCGGCGTGGCCGGCGAGGGCCTCGTCCACCGAGTTGTCGACCACCTCGTAGACCAGGTGGTGCAGACCCCGCTCACCGGTGGAACCGATGTACATGCCGGGGCGTTTACGTACCGCCTCGAGCCCTTCAAGAACTGTGATCGCTGAAGCGTCGTAGGCCAAGTGGAAACACCCTCCTGCTAGGGACGCGATGAGGACGGTCGGAGCGAGGACACGGTGACCCCGGGGAGAGGCGCGCCGACAGGCAGGACCTCGCGCCGGACACCGCTCACAAGCCCCAATTCCGGCCACCCACTCTTGGGGCGAGCTTTACCGGCGGAAGCGTCCGAAGAACTTGTCCCATGATACCTCGCGCGCGACAGGAAAGTGGCATCCGCGGCGCTGTGCCGCATCAGAACGCGCGAACGGGAAGGGACGCGACTCCCCACACACGGGAGCCCTCGTCATCAGTTCCGCGAGGCGTTCAGTGCCCGTTGCGGGACCGACCCCGTCCTCGACCGGGTCCTTGCACCTTGATGGTGTGCACCGTCCCGTCGCCGAGCTCCTCGTTCAGGCGGCGCAGGAGGTCGCGGACCATGGCGCGGGCGTGCACGGCCATGGTCGGCGAGTCCGCGGCGATCACCAGCTCGCCGCCCTCATACGACACCGGGCGCAGGTGCTGGGCGTTGAACTCGCCGACGATGTCCGCCCAGCGGCCGAACACGCCACCGATCGCCACCTGCTCCTGCCAGCCGTGCTCCACCAGCCAGGCACGCACGGCCTCGCCGAAGGGCTGCGGCTCGTTGCGCGAGCGCAGCCGCCCGCGTCGCGTCCGGCGCGGCCGCCCCGTCGGCGCGGCGCCCCGCTCCTTGGCCGCGGCCCTCGCCTGGGCGAGCGCCTGCCGGGCCAGGTCGGCCCCGCTCGGCGCGCGCTCCCCGTCCACAGACTGTGGATGGACATCCTCGTGGCCGGCACTGTCACTCACGTTCCACCGCTCCGTCCCCCACCCGGAATCGGGCTCCCTGAAGCTCCTCGGGGATGTCCTCTGGAACCGCCGCGCTGACGAGCACCTGTTCGGCGTGGCGAACATGCTCGGCCAGCCGGCGCCGCCGCTCGGAGTCGAGCTCGGCGAAGACGTCGTCGAGGATCAGCACCGGGTCGTCGCCGTCGGCCCGCAGCAGTTCGAAGGCCGACAGCCGCAGCGCGAGCGCGTACGACCACGACTCCCCCTGGCTCGCGTAGCCCTTGGCAGGCAGGTCGTCGAGGTTCAGCAGCAGGTCGTCGCGGTGGGGGCCGACGAGGCTGACGCCGCGCTGGAGCTCGGAGGTCCGGGCCTCGGCCAGCGCCGACCGCAGCAGGTCGGCCAGGCGCCCGCGGTCGGTCGGCGGAGGCGGATCATCGGGCGCCGCGGAGCACCGGTAGTGCAGCACCGGCGGGCCGCCCGAGGTGGTGAGCTCGCTGTAGGCCTTGGCGACCAGCGGCTGGAGCTCGGCCACCAGGGCCAGCCGGGCGGCGAGCAGCTCGGCACCGGCCTCGGCCAGGTGCTCGTTCCACACATCGAGCGTGGACAGATCGGGCTCGGAGCGCTGCTTGAAGAATTGGGCCGACGCCGACTTGAGCAGGGCGTTGCGCTGCTTGAGCACGCGGTCGTAATCGGACCGAACCCCGGCCAGCCGGGGGGCGCGGGCGACGAGGAGATCGTCGAGGTAGCGGCGGCGCTCGCCGGGATCGCCCTTGACAAGGGCGAGGTCCTCGGGGGCGAACAGTACGGTGCGCAGCACGCCGAGGATGTCGCGGGGGCGGGTGGCGGGGGAGCGGTTGAGTCGGGCCCGGTTCGCCTTACCAGGGTTGATCTCCAGCTCGATGACGGCCTGGCGGTCGTCCTTCACCACGGCCGCGCGCACGATGGCGCGGTCAGCGCCCTTCCGCACCAGCGGGGCGTCGGTGGCCACGCGGTGGCTGCCGAGGCTGGCGACGTAGCCGATCGCCTCGACGAGGTTGGTCTTGCCCTGGCCGTTGGGGCCGACGAACGTCGTGACGCCGGGGCCGAGCTCCAGGTGCGCTGATTCGTAGGACCGGTAGTCGGCCAGTTGCAGGTGCGAAACGTACATCTGGCCTCTTTCTCCTCGTCCGTTCCAATCGCCCCATACCCCGGTGTTTCACGTGAAACATGAGGTCGGCCGCGGCGAGAACCGCTGCCCGCTGAGGTTCCGACGGGCCCCGGGAGCGCCCACGCGAGGCGGAGCCCAGCCCGGGGCGTTGGTCACCGGCCGGCTAGGAGCGGGGGGTCCGCGCGGGGTCGTCGGTGGTCTTGGCCACGGCGTGGCCCCCGAACTGGTTGCGCAGTGCCGCGATGACCTTCATCGCGGGGCTGTCCTCCTGCCGGGAAGCGAACCGGGCGAACAGCGCCGAACTGATCACGGGTGCCGGGACGGCGTGGTCGACGGCCGCCTGCACGGTCCACCGGCCCTCGCCGGAGTCCTGCGCGTAGCCGCGCAGCTCCTCAAGCTCGGGGTCCCCCTTCAGCGCCCGGACCAGCAGGTCCAGCAGCCAGGACCGGACCACGGTGCCCTCGCGCCAGCTGTCGAAGGTGCCCGGGACGTCGTCCACGATATCGGAGGCGGCCATGAGCTCGTAGCCTTCGGCGAAGGCCTGCATCATGCCGTACTCGATGCCGTTGTGCACCATCTTGACGAAGTGCCCGGCACCCACCCCGCCCGCGTGCACGAAGCCGCCGCCGGTGTCGGGGACGAGCGCGTCGAAGATCGGCCTGGCGCGGTCCACGTCTTCGGCGGCGCCGCCGACCATGATCCCGTAACCGTTCTCCCGGCCCCACACGCCACCGCTCACACCGGCGTCGACGTAGGAGACGCCCGACTGCTTCAGGATGTCGGCGCGCTTGCGGTCGTCCACATAGTGGGAGTTGCCGCCCTCGATGATGAGGTCACCGGCGTCCAACAGGTCGGACAGCTTCTCGATGGCGGCGGAGGTCGCCTCGCCCGCCGGGACCATCAGCCAGACGACGCGCGGCGCGTCCAGGCGCCCGACCAGCTCCTCCAGGCTCGCGACGTCGCGCAGCTCGGGGTTGAAGTCGAAGCCGACGACGTCGTGGCCCTTGTCGCGGAGCCGCGCCGCCATGTTGCCGCCCATTTTGCCGAGGCCGACCATACCAAGTTGCATTCGTGATCCCCCTGAACCACCTGTGGATATGTCGCTACTACCGGCGTCCCTCCGCTGGAGGTCAGCTGGACAGACGGACCGGCATGATCAGGTACCGGTAGTCGGAGGCGGGCGCGTCGTCGACCGGCTTGCCGGTGATGATCGCGGGCTTGGTCGACGTCGTGAACTGCAGCCGTGCGACGTCGGAGTCGATGGCGTTGAGGCCGTCGATCAGGAACGCCGAGTTGAATGCAATCTGGATGTCCTCGCCCTCCAGAACGGCGTCGAGGGCCTCGACGGCCTGGGCCTCGTCGCCGGTTCCGGCCTCCAGGACCAGCCGGCCCTCGCTGAAGTCGAGCCGCAGGGGGGTGTTGCGCTCGGCAACCAGCGAAACGCGCTTGACGGCCTCCAGGAACTCCGACTTCTGCACCTCGGCGACGGTGTCGAAGGAGTCCGGGAGGAGCGCGCGGTACTTGGGGAATTCGCCGTCGAGCAGTCGCGTGGTGGTGCGGCGGCCGCCGCCCTCGAAGCCGATCATGCCCTCGCCGGTGTCGGCGCCGGACAGTGCGATCGCCACCTCCGCGCCGCTGGTCAGCGATTTGGCGGTGTCGTGGAGCGTCTTGGCGGGGACGAGCGCGACCGCGGACAGCTCCGGGTTCTCCGGCTTCCAGGTGAGCTCGCGGACGGCGAGGCGGTAGCGGTCGGTGGACGCGAGCGTGACGGTGTCGCCCTCGATCTCGACCCGCACACCGGTGAGCATCGGCAGGGTGTCGTCGCGGCCCGCGGCGACGGCGACCTGGCTGACCGCGGCGGCGAACGCGTCGCTGCCGATGGAACCGGTGAGCCCCGGCATCTCCGGGAGGGTCGGGTAGTCCTCCACAGGCAGGGTGAGAAGGGTGAACTTCGCGCTGCCGCACGCCACCACGACCTTGGCGCCGTCGGTGCTGATCTCCACCGTCTGTGGAGGCAGGTTGCGGGTGATCTCGGCGAGGAGGCGCCCGGAGACCAGAACAGTCCCCGGTTCCTCGATGTCGATCTCCACCGAGACCTGGGCCGAGACCTCGTAGTCGAAGGAGGAGAGCTTCAGACGCTGCCCACTCTCGCCCTCGCTCGCGTCCAGCAGCATCCCCGCCAGGACGGGGACCGACGGCCGGACCGGCAGGCTACGGGCGGTCCAGGCGACTGCGTCGGCCAGTACGTCGCGTTCGACCCGGAACTTCACTATCCGACTCGCTTTCCTCGAAACCTAGGGGACCCCCTGTGGAGAGCACGCCAGAGGGGACGGCTTCACACGGTACCCGTACTCGACCGTTCTCGGTGCCTGCAACACCTCATCGGACCGGACTCGCCTCGATGCCGGGCGGGGTCGTCGAGCGGCCCGGCGCTTGTCCACAGATCTGGGGGAAACCTGATGAAGAAGCCACGTGGGGTCTATAGGTAGGCGTCGTAGTAATAGGGGCTGTGGATACTGTGGATAAGCAGTATCAGCGCAGGTCGATGGCGATTTTTTATCCACCGCGCTTGGGGACGACGGGTGGGGATAACTCGGCGCGCTGTGGACAGGGATCGGCATTCCACACGTTGTCCACGGGTTGTCCACTGCTTATCCACCGGTTATCCACCGGCTACCCACAACGCCCGGGGATAGGTCATCCCATGGTCGGTCGCGTTGCCCACAAGCCGCCCACAGCTTGCCCACAGGATCGGCGCTCTTGTCCCCAGGGTTATCCACCGGTTATCCACAGAAAATGACGGTCCTCTGGGGACAACTCGGTGGGAGCGCCGCGAAAATCGGGGTCAGATATTCCGCGACTGCTGCTTGATCCGGTTGGTGAGTTCCGTGACCTGGTTGTAGATCGAGCGGCGTTCGGCCATAAGGGACCGAATCTTGCGGTCGGCGTGCATGACCGTGGTGTGGTCGCGGCCGCCGAACTGCTGGCCGATCTTGGGCAGGGACAGGTCGGTGAGCTCGCGGCACAGGTACATCGCGATCTGCCGTGCGGTGACCAGGACCCGCGAGCGCGAGGTTCCGCACAGATCATCGACGCTGGTGCCGAAGTAGTCGGCGATCTCGGCCTTGATGGCCGCGGCCGTGATCTCCGGCCCCTCGTCGTCGGGGATGAGGTCCTTGAGGACGATTCCGGTCAGGTGCAGGTCGACCGACTGCCGGTTGAGGCTGGCGAAGGCGGTCACCCGGATGAGCGCGCCCTCCAGCTCGCGGATGTTGGTCGAGATCTTGCTGGCGATGAACTCCAGCACCTCCGGCGGCGCCGCCAGGCGCTCCTGGGCCGCCTTCTTGCGGAGGATGGCGATCCGCGTCTCCAGCTCCGGCGGCTGGACGTCGGTGATCAGACCCCACTCGAACCGGTTGCGCAGCCGGTCCTCCAGCGTGATCAGCTGCTTGGGCGGCCGGTCACTGGAGATGACGATCTGCTTGTCGGAGTTGTGCAGGGTGTTGAAGGTGTGGAAGAACTCCTCCTGGGTCTGCTCCTTGTTCTCCAGGAACTGGATGTCGTCGACCAGCAGGACGTCGATGTCGCGGTAGCGGCGGCGGAAGCCGTCGGCCTTGCCGTCGCGGATGGAGTTGATGAACTCGTTGGTGAACTCCTCCGAGCTCACGTAGCGCACCCGCGCGCCGTCGTAGAGGCGCTGGGTGTAGTGGCCGATCGCGTGCAG
The DNA here is from genome assembly GCF_039530945.1 of Nocardiopsis rhodophaea. Lineage (NCBI taxonomy): Bacteria > Bacillati > Actinomycetota > Actinomycetes > Streptosporangiales > Nocardiopsidaceae > Nocardiopsis > Nocardiopsis rhodophaea. The sequence goes on along the minus strand of NZ_BAAAPC010000001.1, from coordinate 397,500 downwards.
CAGGTGGGTCTTGCCCAGCCCGGAGCCGCCGTAGATGAACAGCGGGTTATAGGCCTTGGCGGGCGCCTCGGCCACGGCGACCGCGGCGGCGTGCGCGAAGCGGTTGCTGGAACCGATGACGAACGTGTCGAAGGTGTACTTCGGGTTCAGCCGCGCGGGTTCACCCGACGACGGCGCCTGCCCATCGGCCCCGTCCGCGGCGTCGGCGCTCCCGGGGGCCTCCGGCTGGATGCCGCTGCTCCCCGCCGGCTGGTCCTCGGCGGGGACGTCGGCGGGGGCGGGCGTGGGAGGGGCGGCCGGGGTCTCCCAGCGGTTGGGCGCGTGCGGGTCCTCGCCCTGGTCGGGGTGGGCGGCGCCGCGGTCTCCATAGGGCTGTGGATAGCCGGCGGGCTCCTGTGCGGCCTGCGGCGCGTACTGGGGGGCCGCGGGTTCGTCGAAGGGGGCGGGCTGCGGTGCCGCCGGTCGGGTGAACGGACCGCCGGGAAGCGGGTCCTGGGTCGCCGGCGGTGCCGGAACGTCCCGGGGGACGGTCGGCGTGGTGGGCGGTGCGGGCTGCACGGCAGTGGGATCGACGGTGACCGCCACCCGGATCTCACGCCCCAACGCCGCGGAAAGTGCCTGGCTGATGGCCGGGCGCAGCCGGGTTTCCAGGACCTCCTTGGCGAACTCGTTCGGCGCGGCCAGCAACGCGGTGTCCTCGATCAGCCCGAGTGGCCGGGTTTGCGGGAGCCACGCCCGCTGCTGCGGGGGAAGCGTGCTGTTGTCGAGGCTGTCCAGCACGCTCGACCACACCATTGGGAGGTTGACCTGTGCCTCAGACACGGTGACCTGCCATGGTTCGTCCCCTTTTCACCTGGTCTTCTACTTCTCCTGACACACCCGAGCGAGACTGCCCCGGACGCACCATTGTCCCCGTTGCTCGGACCCTCACGGGACGGGGGCATCTCCTCCGTTACCAAGAGTGGCCTGTGGGTAACCAAGGGGCCAACTGTGGATTGGCTGTGTACGGCCGACGCCACGTTCGCGGCGAGGTCTGTTCCGCTGCTCGGCGGGAGTTCCACAGCTTTCGCGGATGATCCACAGGTTGTGCACAGCGTTATGCACAGCCTCTCAGATGTCCGACTGTGCGGGTGAGTTATCCACAATCCGCAGTTCAGCCCAGAGTCGAGCTGGGGGTAACGGGGGCAAATCCACAGGTCGGGGCGGAGAGCACGGCGGGTTGTCCACCTCCCACGTTATCCACAGACCGGGGTGGTGTGTGGGAAGCCCACCGGCTGTGGAGAACCCGTTGTCCACAGACCCGGATTTCTGTGGACAGAGTCGGCGCGCCCCGGATTCCCGAGGTCTGTAGTTGCGCTGCGTAGCGGTGGCCGGGGCCGCCGCTACGGGTAGAGTCGGACGCGGTACGGGAGGGGCGTCGCCCCTGGTGGCTCGCGGAGTCGATTTGACCGGTGCGGGTTCAGCCCGTATGTTCTTTATGCTTGAGTCGCTATCCGTCTGCGGTCCGTGTTGTCCGGATCCAGCGACATGGCGGCGCGAGCGGGCGATGTTCTCTGCCTCGAACGTCCCCGCGACGTCGACCAAGCTCAGACATCAGGGTCCCGCTCGCGTGGGGCCTGCCCGTAGTACTTCCATAGACGCCCCTGGAGTCCAGCAGTGAGCAAGCGTACGTTCCAGCCGAACAACCGGCGCCGCGCGAAGGTCCATGGTTTCCGCCTGCGCATGCGCACTCGCGCCGGCCGCGCGATCATCGCTGCGCGCCGGAACAAGGGGCGCGCCCGGCTGACCGTGAGCCAGTAGTCGACACGAGTCGATCGTCTCCCGAAGGACCGGTTCGCCCACCCGGCAGCCGGTCCTCTTCGTGTGTTCAAGGACCGAACCGATGTTGTCGCCTTCCAACCGTATGCGGCACAGCGCCGAGTTCGGCCTTGTCATGCGCAAGGGACGACGCGCCGGCCGCCAGGCGCTCGGCGTGGTCTACCTCGCGCCGCCGTCGGACAGCGCCGCTGGGGAGGAACCGCCCAGGGTGGGTTTCGTCGTCAGCAAGGCGGTCGGTGGAGCCGTCGTCCGCAAGCGCGTGCAACGGCGGCTGCGCCATCTGATGCGGGATCGGATCGGTCACCTGCCCGGGGGTAGCCTGCTAGTAGTGCGGGCCAAACCCGTGGCCGCATCCCTTGGATACGACGCCTTGGCCGCACAGCTCGATAGCGCACTGAACGCGGTGACGCGTCCCCGGGAGAAGCGGCTCCATGAGCGACGGTAGACGAGATGTCGTGGCGCGGGTGCTGATCCTGCCCATCCGGGGCTATCAGCGGTTCATCAGCCCATTGTTCCCTCCGGTCTGCCGTTTCTATCCGTCCTGCAGCGCATACGCGGTCGAGGCGCTGCGAGAGCATGGTGCGGCGCGTGGGATCTGGCTGACCGTGAGGAGAATCGGCCGCTGCCACCCCTTCCACCCGGGCGGGCTCGACCCCGTTCCACCGGGTCGGAGCGCGCACGTCCACGAAGTGGACAACGCGGGCCGCGGGACCGGCGGCGACGCGGAACCCGGCTCAACGGGCCTGTAGCTAAGCGAAGGAAAAGGGGAGTTGGCCGGTGCTGGACTGGCTTTACAACATCGTCGGCTGGGTGCTGATCCAGATCCACGCGGGTCTGACGTTCCTGGGGCTGAATCCGGACAGCGGCTGGGCGTGGGGTCTCTCCATCGTCCTGCTGACCGTCCTGATGCGTGTGATCATGGTGCCGCTGTTCGTGAAGCAGATGCACACGCAGCGCAAGATGCAGGACATGCAGCCGCAGATGATGAAGGTGCGGGAGCGCTACAAGCACGACAAGCAGCGCCAGCAGCAAGAGATGATGAAGCTCTACCAGGAGAGCGGCACCAACCCCGTCATGGGCTGCCTCCCGCTGCTGCTGCAGATGCCCGTCTTCTTCTCCCTGTTCAGCGTGTTGCGCAGCGTCGCCGAGGGGAACGCGCGCTACGGCTTCACCGAACACCTGGTGCACAGCGCCCAGGGCGCGATGATCTTCCACGCCCCGCTGGCCGCGCAGTTCACCAGCACCACCGCCGAGCTGAACCAGTACGGCGCCGACCCGGTGATGGCGAAGGTCGTCATCGCCATCGCCTGTGTCGTCATGGGGACGACGACCTTCCTGACCATGCGGCAGAGCATCAAGCGGAGTACGGCGCAGATGCCGGACAACCCGATGATGCAGTCGCAGAAGATCATGATGTACCTGGCTCCGGCGTTCGGCCTCTTTGGTCTGGCGATGCCGATCGGTGTGTTGATCTACTGGGTCACCTCGAACGTCTGGACCATGGGCCAGCAGCACTTCCTCTACAAGAAGCACCCGGCCGGCGCCCCCGCGACCGCCGCCAGCGACGGCAGCGCGAACGGCTCCGCGAAAGGCCTGTTCGGAAAGCGCACTGAGTCCGAGCCTCAGCCGGTCGAACAGCCTAAGATCGAGCGTAAGCAGCCGAAGAAGAAGTCGCGGGCGAAGCGCGGTGGCGGGAACCCGCGGAAATAGGGTCATCGACGGCATCGGTGGCGCGCAGGCGTATCAGGCCCTCGACGCGCGTCCCCGGCCAACCGGGATGTGAAGGAGACAGCTCGCTCGTGAGCAACAGCAAGAGCAACACAGCCAACGCCGAGGACACCGGCGGCAGTGTCGCGGTCGCGGACGCGCCAGAGCCGGAGGAGCGGGACGACACGATGGAGCCCGCTATCGATATCGAGGAGCTGGAGCGCGAAGGCGATATCGCGGCGGACTACATCGAAGGCCTGCTCGACATCGCCGACTTCGATGGCGACATCGACATGGACGTCGAAGGCGACCGCGCGATGGTCTCCGTCGTGGGAGCCACCCTCGACGAACTCATCGGCGACAAGGGTGAGGTCCTGGAGGCCATGCAGGAGCTGACGCGGCTGGCGGTGCACCGCACCACCGGACACCGCAGCCGGCTGATGCTGGACATCGGCGGGTACCGCGAGGGCCGCCGCAAGGCGCTCACTCGTATCGGCAAGGAGGCCGTTGAAGAGGTGAAGCGGACCGGTGAGATCAAGCCGCTGGCGCCGATGAGCCCCTTCGAGCGCAAGGTGGTGCACGACGCCGTCGCGGCGGCGGGGCTGCACAGCGAATCGGAGGGCGAGGAGCCCAACCGGTACGTCGTCATTCACCCTGTGGACTAGTCGCTGGCGGCGTCCCACGCCGAGGTTTCACGTGAAACTTCAGCGCCCCTCACGCGTAGGATCGTGGGGGGCGCTTTGTATTGCTCACTTCCCCCCCATTCCCTGCATTCAGCCGTCACGGCGACAGGTCGACATCTCGACCTGGAGATCAATCGATGAAAAGACCAAGGTGGTGACTCATGACCTCGGGTGCTGACACTGCACCGCCTGCGGAGGCGAGTGCTCTGTTCGGTGGCGCCCTGCCTGTGGTCACGCGTTACGCGGAACTGCTCGCGAGCGCCGGGGTGGAGCGCGGGCTGATCGGCCCGCGCGAGGTACCGCGGCTCTGGGAACGGCACTTGATGAACTGCGCGGTGGTCGAGGAGCTGATTCCGCAGGGCGCGGAGGTCATCGACATCGGTTCCGGTGCGGGGCTGCCGGGTATCGTGCTGGCGATCCTCCGCCCGGATCTCCGAGTGGTTCTGCTCGAACCCCTCCTGCGTCGCACCGTGTTCCTGCGCGAGTGTGTGGAGCTGCTGGGACTGGAGAACGCCACCGTACGCCGGGGTCGGGCCGAAGACGCCAAGGGTGAGCTGGAGGCCGACTTCATCACCGCCCGCGCGGTGGCTCCTCTGACACGGCTGGGCGGCTGGGCGCTGCCGCTGCTGCGTCAGGGAGGGAGCCTCCTCGCTCTCAAGGGGGAGCAGGCAGAGACCGAACTAGAAGAGGCGCGCGCGGATTTGATGAAACAACGCCCCTGCGTCGCCGATGTGATTCGGGTGGGGAGCGGTAAAGTCGATCCCGCTACCACGGTCGTTCGTGTCACTGTCACGTCCAAGAGCGACCAGCCCGCTCCGCCCCGGCAGCACCGTGCGTCGGGCGGTAGGAAAAAGCGCGGACGGAAGAGGTGAACTCATTCGTGCCCCACAACCAGTCCGACGGCCCCCATGTTTCACGTGAAACAGCGCAGTGGGCTGACCATCAATCTGCGACCTTGGACGTTTCACGTGAAACCGAGGTGGACTTCATGGCGCCTCAAGTGCACGCTGAGGTGGAGTTCGATACGCCGATAGCGCGCGCGGCCCGTGTCGCCATGTCGGTGCGCGGGCACGGCGACGATGGGTGGCCCCGCCCCGAGCGGTGCCGCATCATGAGCGTGGCCAATCAGAAGGGTGGCGTCGGGAAGACGACGACGACCGTCAACATCGCCGCCTCGCTGGCCATGCACGGCAATCGCGTCCTCGTTGTTGACCTGGACCCGCAGGGGAACGCGTCCACCGCGCTGGGCATGGAGAGAGGGGCGGACGACCGCTCCATCTACCACTGCCTGGTGGAGGATGAGGAGATGCGGAACCTCGCCCGCCCCGTTCCCGACATCGACAATCTCTGGTGTGTGCCGGCCACGATCGATCTCGCTGGGGCGGAGATCGAGCTGGTGTCCCTGGTGGCCCGCGAGTCCCGGCTCAAGCGCGCGTTCTCCGCCTATGACACCAGCGAACTGGACTACATCCTCATCGACTGCCCGCCGTCGCTCGGCCTGCTCACCGTCAACGCGATGGTGGCCTGCGACGAGGTGATGATCCCCATCCAGTGCGAGTACTACGCGCTCGAAGGGCTCGGCCAGCTGCTGCGCAACGTAGAACTGGTGAAGTCCCACCTCAACCCCGGGTTGGACATCTCTACGTTCGTGCTCACGATGTACGACGGACGGACCCGCCTGGCGTCACAGGTTGCGGATGAAGTGCGCGGCCACTTCGGAGATCTGGTACTCAAGACGTTGGTGCCCCGGAGCGTCCGGGTCTCGGAAGCGCCGAGCTATGGCCAGTCCGTGATGACCTACGACCCGGGCTCCACCGGCGCGGTGGCCTACATGGAGGCGGCCAAGGAGATCGCCTACCGTGCGAGGGCAAGCGCCGGAAACTGACCATGGGACGTGAAGGGAGACGTCGGTGAGCCAGCAGCGGCGCGGTCTGGGTAAGGGGCTGGGCGCCCTGATCCCACAGGGGCCTGCAGTTTCCAGCCCTAGCCCTAGCCTCAGCCCCAACGGTGAAGGGCCCGAGCGATCCCCGGAACTGGTCGGCGGGACGTACCTGGCGGAGATCGACGTCGGGTCGATTCGGCCGAATCCGCGCCAGCCCCGGCAGCATTTCGACGAGGAGGCCCTGGAGGAGCTGCGGGCGTCCATCGCCGAGGTGGGCCTGCTGCAGCCCGTGGTCGTCCGCAGGCTGGGCGCCGGCGGGTACGAGCTCATCATGGGCGAGCGGCGCTGGCGGGCCAGCAAGGAGGCCGGGCTCGACCTGATCCCCGCCATCGTGCGCGAGACCGGCGACGACGACCTGCTGCGCGACGCGCTGCTGGAGAACCTCCACCGCCAGCAGCTCAACCCGCTGGAGGAGGCCGCGGCCTACCAGCAGCTACTCGACGACTTCGGCGCCACCCACGACGAACTCGCCAGGCGCATCGGACGGTCCCGGCCGCACATTACGAATACGCTGCGCCTGCTCAACCTGTCCCCCTCTGTCCAGCGCCGTGTGGCCGCGGGTGTGCTCAGCGCCGGGCACGCGCGGGCGCTGCTCTCGGTGGAGGAGTCGGAAACGCAGGATCGGCTGGCCCGTCGGATCGTCGAGGAGGGGCTGTCGGTCCGCGCGTTGGAAGAACTCATCACCCTGGGCGAGACGGATGACGAGCCGCAGACCCGGAAGCGCTCGACGGCCCGCAAGGAGCCGCAACCGGAGATGGAGGAGTGGTCGCGCCGCCTGTCCGACGCCTTCGACACCCGGGTGAAGGTCAACATGGGCCGCAACAAGGGAAAGATTGTCGTAGAGTTCGCGACCATGGAGGATCTGGAGCGCATCATCGGCGCCATGGCGCCGGAGGCGAGGGAGGACTAGCTCGGGAGAGCGGGGGATGCCCACGTCGGCATCTCGCTAGATCAGCAAGTCGACATCTCTCTGCGTCAGAATGTCCCGGATACGACAACGGCCCCCGATTCCTCGGGGGCCGTTTCACGTGAAACATCGGGACGGCGAGCGCCCAGGCACAACGCGGTTACATGAACTCCTGCAGGTCCTCGACCAGCTTGCGCTTCGGCTTGGCGCCCATGATCTGCTTGACGACCTCGCCGCCCTGGAAGACGTTCATGGTCGGGATGCGCATGATGCCGTAGTCGCGCGCCACGTTCGGGTTCTGGTCGACGTTGAGCTTGACAATGGTCACCTTGTCGCCGTGCTCGTCCGCGATCTCCTGCAGGATCGGGGTGATCTGCTTGCACGGCGCGCACCACTCGGCCCAGAAGTCGACGAGGACCGGCTTGTCGCTCTTCAGCACGTCGGCTTCGAAGCTGGCGTCGGTTACCTCTTTGAGTTCGGCCACGATGGAATCTCCTAACAGCTGGAAATCGTGTACGGGGAAGTCGTCGATGTGTCGCGGACGCGACAGTGCGGGCCCGCCGGCTCGCTCGTCCGCTCGTGCGTCAGTTGCCGAGCTCGGCCAGGTAGCGCTCGGCGTCCAGCGACGCGGCGCACCCGGTGCCGGCGGCGGTGATGGCCTGGCGGTAGGTGTGGTCCACGACGTCGCCCGCGGCGAACACGCCAGGGATCCTGGTCTTGGTGGTGGGCGCGTCGACCGCGAGGTAGCCCTCGGAGTCGAGGTCGAGCTGGCCCTTGAACAGCTCCACCCGCGGGTCGTGGCCGATGGCGATGAAGACACCGGTGACGTCGAGCGTGCTCTCCTTGCCGGTCTGGGTGTCGCGCAGCCGAACGCCGGTCGCCTTGCCGTCCTCACCGATGATCTCGGCGACCTGGCTGTTCCAGACGAACCGGATCTTGTCGTTGTTGAACGCGCGCTCCTGCATGATCTTGCTGGCGCGCAGTTCGTCGCGGCGGTGGATGACGGTGACCGAGCGGGCGAAACGGGTGAGGAACGTGGCCTCTTCCATGGCGGTGTCGCCGCCGCCGACCACCGCGATGTCCTGGTCGCGGAAGAAGAAGCCGTCGCAGGTGGCGCACCAGGAGACGCCGCGCCCGGAGTACTCCTCCTCGCCGGGGACACCGAGCTTCCGGTAGCCGGACCCGGTGGCCACGATCACGGTGTGCGCGTAGTAGACGTCCTCGCCCACCTTGACGACCTTCGGCGTGGCCTCAAGGTCGACCTCGGTGACGTCGTCGGCTACCAGCTCAGCGCCGAAGCGCTCCGCCTGCTTGCGGAAGCTGTCCATCAGGTCGGGGCCCATGATCCCGTCGGGGAACCCGGGGTAGTTCTCGACCTCTGTGGTGTTCATCAGGGCTCCGCCGGCGGTGATGGCGCCCTCGAAGACCAGGGGGCGAAGTTCGGCGCGGGCCGCGTAGACGGCCGCTGTGTATCCTGCCGGACCTGATCCGATGATGATTACGTTACGGACGTCGCTCACGCTGGTTGGCCCTTCGGTGTCGGCTCGGTGTCGGGGCAAGTCGTTCACTACCAACAGATGGTAAGTGCGGCCCATTCCCATGCAGGGCAGTGGGCGCGTGTGAGCTGTACCTTTGCCGATTTCTCGATATGCCGACGGCCGTTTGTCGACAAACCCCGGCCGCGGCGTGTCAGCGATCGGTGACGGTGGCCTGGGCCAGGGGCGTCTTGCTCGCCGGCGACGAGGGGCAGCCCGGCGCGACGACCGCGACGTCGTAGGTGTCCGGAGAGGAGGCGTCCGGGCGGGCGTCGAAGTACATCACCCAGACATCGACGGACGATCCGTCACCGCCGTCCGGCCGGAAGGTGGCGACATCGATCATAGCCAGGTCCTCCTGGCCTCTGTCGAGCTCCTGGAGGCACGAAGAGGCGTCAGGGGTGTGTTGGGGTGAGGGCGCGGATTCCGGGGCGTCTGAGAGGCCCTCAGCCTCGTGCGACGCCGTGAGGACATCCGCGGCCTGTGCCGCGAGGCCCGCTGCCGTGTACTCGGTGCCGCTCTCCACGAGCTGGTAGCGGTAGGGCAGAGCCGCCTCGGGCTGGTTCTCGTCGCTGTGTCCGTTGCCCGTGGCGCCGGGTGCGCCGTCGAAGGAGTGGTGCGCCTGGTCGGGTGTGATCACCCCGCGGATGACAGCAGCGCCTCCGCCGATCACGAAGACCGCGGCGGCGGCACCGGCCAGGTAGGGCAGCCAGCGCGCCGGGCCGCTCCGGCGGCGCAGGGGGACGACGTTACCGGCGCTGGGCCCCGGCTCCGGGCACGGCGCCTCGGTACCGCCCTTCAGGCGCTCCTCGGCTTCGGCGCGCAGCGCGGCGTCAAGGCGTGCGGCCGTCTCGTCGGGGAGAGGCGGTGCCGGCACCTCCGCCAGGATCCGCGGCACGTCGGCGAGCGCGCTCAGCTGCTCGGCGCAGAGCGGGCATGCGGCGACGTGGTCCCGGACGGCACGCTCCTCATCGTCGTCGAGGAGCCCTTCCGAGGACAAGGCGAGGGTCTCCGCGTCCACATGAGACGTCACGATCTCCGGTCACCTCCTCTCGGAGATGTGACGTCCTGCGAAGCCTGAGGGTTCCTCAGATGCGTGAGATATGGCAGAAGTCGCGCCCTTCCCCGCGCGCACCGGCTCTTCACGGTGCCCGCGGCCACCTCAAGGATGTCGGCGGCCTCGTCGACCCGGTAGCCGAGCATGTCGACCAGGATGAGGGCGAGCCGCTGCTCGGCGGGCAGCCGGTCCAGAGCCGAGTGGACGTCCATGGCGGAGTCGCTGCGGCCCGTGGGGTCAGCGGGAGCGGATGCGGCTCGCTCATTGGAGAGCGCGTCGAGGGTGATGTCCTCGGTGGGGACGGCGGGGCGCACCATCTTGCGCCGCATGCGGTCGTGGCAGGCGTTGACGACGATGCGGTGCAGCCAGGTGCTCACGCGGGCCTCGCCGCGGAAGCGGTGGGCGGCGCGGAACGCGGACAGGAAGGCGTCCTGGAGCGCGTCGGAGGCCTCTTCGGGGTCGCCGAGAACGCGGATGGCCACCGCCCACATGCGTTCCCGGTGCCGCCGGACGAGTTCGTCGAAGGCCCGGTCATCCCCTTGGGCGTGCCTGGACAACAACTCCTTGTCCGGGAGCTCCTGGACCGCGTTCATCACCGTTGTCACGTTTTCCCGAGCAGCTTGACCTCGTTGATTGTCCCCCGGTATTTGCCGTCTTGGGGAAGTTCAGTGAACCATACGACCACGTAGCGCCCCTTGGCCGGCTCGGCAAGCTTAACGGTTTCCTCGCCGCTGACTCCATCCGCGCTGGCGGCGGAATCCAGTGCGGACAGGTCGGCTCCGTCACCGACCAGGATCTCCAGGTTCGCCGGGCCCGCCGTGCCGAGGACGAGCTCGACCTCGTGCAGCTCCACGGGGTCGCCCATGTCGAGCAGGAGGCCGACACCGGGCTTGAGCTTGCCGAAGTCGGCGCTGTTGTAGCCCTCGGTCTTCCACGCGGTGGAGGGGTCGCCGTCGATGGCGTCCTTCGCGTTGCCGTCGTGCTCGCCGCCGTCGCCGGGCGGCGGGTCGAAGCCCTTGGCGCTCAGCGGCTTCAGCTCGGCCAGCTGGACCTCGTCGCCGTCCTTGTTCGTGCCGTCGCCGTCGGAGGAGGTGCCGTCGGCCGACGGGTTGTCCGAGCCGCTGAAGCTGCTGCCGATGGTCCACGCGCCCACGACCACGGCAACGAACACCAGCAGGGCGACGACGCCCAGTGCGACCTTGGTGGCCGGCGAGGGGCCGGGGGTGCCGTCGCGGCCGCCCGGATCAGCGGGGGCCGGGCGCCGACGGCTCGGCGGCGGAGGTGGCGCGGACGCCGCCACGGTCTCGAACTCGCCGCTGAGCCGGGAGGTGCCCTGCTCGGTGGGCGGCGCGGCCGGGCCGCTGGCCATGGTGGCGGGCAGCGGCACCATGCGCGGCACGTCGGCCAGGGCATCGGCGACCTCGCGCGGACTCGTCAGCGGAGCGCCGCGCATCGGGGCCTGGAACGCCGACCGGCACACGATCTCGTTCAGGCGCTCGGGGATCTGGGGGCGAAGCTGGGAGGGCGGGCAGGGTGCGCCGTTCGCCATGGGCGCGGGGCGCAGGCCGGGCTGCGCCGCGGTGTCGGGCCAGTGTCCGGTGAGCGCGGCGTACAGGAGCCGCCCCAGGCCTTGGGCGTCGACGGGGCCGGGGCTGCCGGGGGCGAGGCCGTGTAGCGCGGCGTCCACCCCGATTCCGGTGACTTTGACGGCGCCGCCGACGCTCCACATGAGCTTGCCGGGGGTCAGGTTGAGGTGGTAGAGGCCGGTGGCGTGCGCTGTCGCCAGGGTTTCGGCGGCCTCGGCGACGAGGCCGGCGGCGCGGTCGGGCGCCATCGGCCCCTGTGCGAGCAGGTCGCCCAGGGACTGGCCGATCACCCACTCCTCGACCACGTAGGGCACAACGGCGGTGTCGTCGGCGTCGAACACCTGGGTGACGCGCGAGTCGGCGATGCGGCTGGTGGCGCGGGCCGCGCGGACCACGTCGCCGGTACGGGGGAAGCCCTCCGTGAACGTCCAGACCGCGACCGGTCGGGCGAGGGTCTCGTCGGTGGCCTTCCAGAAGGAGGCGCCGCTGGTCTCGCTGACCAGTTCGTCGAGTCGGTAGCGGCCTGCGAGCCACGCGCCTGGCTCAATCATGAAGGTGCTCATGCCGGGAGTTACGGACACGATGGCTGGACGGTCCGGCGGACGAGGGGGATCCCGTGCCCGGGTTCTCTCGGAGGCATCCGGCCATGTCGGCTGTCCCAGGCCTCCCTTCGGGCAGCTCGGAGAAGGACAGGGGCGGCGGCGGAGAACCGCTGCTCCATGCTAGGACGCGCGAGTGGCGCTCCCGGAGGACAAGTACACCGGACGTGAGACGCATAAAGGCCCTTCAGGTGATTACGCATCGTTATCTATTGCTGTTGATCAGCGACGCAGTAGGCGACTCCGCACCATGTCAAGAAAAGTTGTGACTTCCGTCACCCCGATGCGGCGCGCCACCAGGACGTAGAGGACGCCTCCGACCAGCCCTCCCGCGGTTACGGCCGTGATCGCCGGGAGTGCGGTCCCCGGCAGCCCGCCGGTGAGCACGACCAGTACCCCGCCGGCGACCGCGCTGGGGATGGCGGCCACATGGAGCAGGACCAGTGTGCGCAGGGTCCGCCGCCCGTCGAGCCCGTTCATCCTTTTTCGCAGCCGCCACCAGGCCAGCGCCGCGCCCACGATGTAGTACAGGCCGTAGGCCGCCGGCAGCAGCACCACGACGGCGCGCGGCGGCGCCAGGACGAGCAGCGTGATCGCGACGGTGGCATGCGCGATCTCGGCGGGGATCGCGATGAGGGACGGCGTGCGCGTGTCGCCCAGCGCGTAGAACACCCGCTGCAGCAGCTGGAACAGCGTGAACGGGATGAGCATCGCGGAGAACACCATCAGGATCACCCCGATGCTCTGCGCGTCCTCGACCGACGTGCTGCCCCGCGCGTAGATCAGCACGCAGAACGGGATAGCGAACACGATCATGGCGACCGAGATCGGCACGATCAGCACCGAGGAGAGCCGGAACCCCCGGGAGAAGTCCGCACGCACCCGGTCCTTGCGGCCCTCGGCGACGTGTTCGCTCATCCGCGGCAGCAGCGCCGTGATCACCGAGACGGCGATGACCGCGTAGGGCATCTGGAACAGCATGAACGCGAACTTGTAGGCGGTGATGCCGGCACCGGCCGCCGATTCGCCGGCCTCCGCCGCCCGCACCCCTGCGCGGGTGGCGACGTTGGTGGTCACCAGCAGCCCGAACTGGGCGACGGCGATGTAGAGCATCATCCACGAGGCCGTGCGCACGGCCTCGCCCAGTCCGGAGCCGCGCAGGTCGAGGCGGGGGCGCCAGCGGAAGCCCGCGCGCCACAGCGCCGCCACCAGGACGAGGCCCTGCAGCACCTGTCCGCCCGTCGTGCCCAGGCCCAGCAGGGCCAGCTGGCCCGAGGTGACGGTCTCGGGCGTGCTGCCCGGCCCGGCGATTGTCAGGAAGAGGCCCCCGACCGCGATGATCACCAGGTTGTTCAGGACTGGCGCCCACATCGGCGCGCCGAAGTGGTTGCGGCTGTTGAGGATGGCGCTGACGATCCCGCTCGCGCCGATGAAGAAGATCTGGGCGAGCAGGAAGCGCGCGAGCTGGACGGCGACCTCGTGCTGCGCGCTGGTGAACTCGCCGGCGTACAGCCGGATGAGCCACTCCGCGGCGATGATCGCCACCACCGTGAGCACGGCCAACACCGCGAGCATCGCGGTGAGCAGCCGCTGCTCGGTCGCCCGCCCGCCGTCGGGGTCCAGCTTCTTATGTTTCACGAGAAACGGGACGAAGACGCTGGCCAGCAGTCCGCCGATGAGCAGGTCGTAGACGGCGAACGGGACCATGTTCGCGGTCTGGTAGGCGTCGCCGAGCAGCTGGGTGCCCAGCGCCGCCGCCAGCACGATCGTCCGGACGAATCCCGTAGCCCGGGAGAACACGGTGCCCAGCGCCATGATGGCGCTGGACCGCATCAGGTTCGCCGGCGCGGCGTGCGCGGCACCACCGATCTCGTCGCCGTCCTCACCCGGGCGGTCGGCGGTGCCCGCGTCACCGAAGTCGCGGGGGTCGCGGCTGGTGGCGAGGCCGGTTTCCGGTTCGGTTTCCGGTTCGGCCCGCTCGACCTCGTCGAGAACCTCTTCCGGCGTCAGGAGACGCCCATGCGGACGTCCCGGCGGCTGGTGGTGATCGTTCGACACCGTTCTCGACATTCTGGTTCGGGGGGTGGGTGGCGGGTGCCGGGTCCCCGGAGGTCAGGGGGGAGATGACGGCGAGTCGGGGTGCGAGCGTCAGCGGCCCAGGCGTGCGCGCACCAGGTCCGCGGCCGCCTTCAGCTCCTGGATCCGCAGCAGTCGGGCGCAGAGCGCGAACAGCACAGCACCCACCGCGCATCCGGCGACGGGAGCACCGAGGTTGGTGGCCAGGCTCAGGCCGAACCGCTCGGTGAAGAACCAGAGGATGCCCAGACCGGCGGCGACGCTCGGCACCGCTGCCAGGTGCAGCCGCAACAATGTGCCAAAGATGCGCCGCCCGTCAAGCCCGCCCAGACGGCGGCTGAGGATCGTTCCCGCGATGAGCAGGCCGGACACGAACGAGAGCATGAACCCGGCGGCGACGCCCACGATGACCTGGTGTGGCGGCAGCAGGAAGTAGGAGGTCCAGCCCACCGCGGCGTGCACGGAGACGTTGGCGATGCTGATCAGGGCGGGGGTGCGGGTGTCGCCCATGGCGTAGAAGACCCGCAGCATGAGCTGGAAGATGGTGAACGGGACCAGGCCCAGCGACATGACCGCGAGCACGACGCCGATGTTCTGCGCGTCGGCCACCGACGTGCTGCCGCGTGAGAACACGAGCACCGACAGCTGGACCGCGTACATGGCCATCGCGAGCGCGAGCGGGACCAGGACCATCGCCGAGACGCGCAGCGTGCGGGAGAACCCGGCGCGCACCTCGTCCCAGCGCTCGTCGTCGGCGTGTGCGCTCATCTTCGGCAGCAGCACGGTGATGAGCGAGACGGCGATGATCGCGTAGGGCAGCTGGAACAGCTGGTAGGCGTAGTTGTAGGCGGTGAGCCCGGCACCCGCCGCGTGGCCCGCCGCCTGGTTGGCGACGTTCGCGGCGTTGGCGATGTTGGCGGTGATGACGAAGCCCAGCTGCATCATGAGCGTGTAGATGAGCATCCACCCGGCGGTGCCCAGTGCCTCGCCCAGGCCGGAGCCGCGCAGGTCGAGGCGGGGGCGCCAGCGGAAGCCCGCGCGCCAGAGCGACAGCATCAGCACGACGGCCTGCAGCGTCATGCCCATGGCGGTGCCCGCGCCGAGGATCGTGAGCTGCCCCTCGGTGACGGTCTCCGGTGTGCGGCCCGGACCGGCGACGAGGAGGAAGGTGGCGCCCACCGCGATGATGACCAGGTTGTTCAAGACCGGGGCCCACACCGGCGCGCCGAACTTGTCGCGGGTGTTGAGCATGGCGCTGATCAGCCCGCTCAGGCCGACGAAGAAGATCTGGGCGAGCAGGAACCGCGCCAGGTAGACCGAGACCTCGGTCTGGACGGGGGTGAACTTGCTGGCGTACAGGCGGATCAGCAGCTCGGCGGCGATGATCGCGACCGCGGTGATGACCAGCAGCACCAGTACCGTGGCGGTGAACAGCCGGTTCTCGGTCTTCGCACCGCCGTCCTCGTCGCGCTTGCGCCGCTTGACCAGGAACGGGATGATCACGCTCGCCATCAGACCGCCGATGAGCAGGTCGTTGATGATGAACGGGATGGTGTTGGCGGTGTTGTAGGCGTCCGCCAGGAGCTTGGTGCCGAGGGCGGCGGCGAGCACGATGGTGCGCAGGAATCCCGTTACCCGCGACACCATCGTGCCGATGGCCATGACCATGCTGGACCGCATGGCGCCTCCGGATGACCCGGACTCTCCGCCGGTGGCGGAGGAGGTCTCATCACTGCCGTTCGCGGTGTCGGTTGCCACCGGCCTCGGCTCCTTTCGCGAGGTGCGGACTGCCGCACGTGGCGTGTCCGGTTCGGGTCGTGGGGGATGGGCGCGGGGCGCGGGTGCGAGGGCGGTTCGAGGTGAGAGACGGCTGTGCCCGCACGTCAGGACTGGTCGCTCGCCCGGTCACCGGTGGTCGCGGTGCCGGATCCCGCGCTCCCGTCGGGGCGCCCGCCCTCGGAGGGCGAGCCCCTGCCATTGTGCTGCATGGAGCCCGGTGCGTCGTCACCGTCGCCCCCGGGCCCTCCGTCGGTGCCGTCACCGGCATCGGCCCCCTCACCGGCAGCACGGTCGCCGGCGCCGTCGGCCTCACCTGCGGCGCCCGCGCTCTCGGCGTCCGGGGAACGACCGGCACGCCCGGCACGCCCGGCGCGCCCGGCGCGCTTGCGCGCCCACCTGCGCAGCGCCCGCGGGGCGAGCGCGATCACCAGGATGAGGGCGCCGACGGCGCTGATGAGGAGCGCCTGGGTGCCCAGACCCGTGGCGTTGACCGGCAGCGGCACCTCCTCGGAGATCGGCTCGCCGTCGGCGTTCTGCAGGCTCAGGTTGAGCACGGTGCGGCCGTTGATCCGGGCGGACAGCGGGACGTACACCGTGGTCTTGCGGCCGGGGCGGAGCGTCATCTCCTTCTTGTACTTGCCGACGCTCAGCCGCTCGTTGTTCTCCGAGTAGATGGAGAGGTTGACGGTGACCGTCTCCTTGTCCAGGTCGTTGGCGACCAGGACCCCGATCTTTCCGGTCTTGCTGGCCAGCGTCACCGTCTCGCCGGGGATGATGTGCACGTCCTCCCGGCTCAGCGTGACCGCCCGCGCCACCAGCGCGCGGGCCTGGGCGGCCATGGTCTTGTCGTCGCGCCAGGCCGCGGATTCCAGCCGCAGGATCGCGGGCCGGAACGGATCCGAGTCGTCGGTCAGGATGGTGTTGAACAGCCGGATGTCCTTGCGGACCTCGTCGACCTGTTCGAGATAGGTTCCGCTGAGCTCGGACCGGGCGCCCTTGGTGGGGTAAGTGAGCTGGCCGCGCTGCGCTGTGTCCGTGGCGTCGGCCTCGATGTCGCCGAGCGCGACCGGGTCGAGCCACGGCAGCTTCTCGCTGGAGCGCAGCACATCCGCGGCGAAGTCCGCCCCGGGGTTCCAGTCACGCGGCGGGGCGGCCACGACCGTGCGGTCAGTCCCGCCTTCGGCGGCGATCATCGCGGTCTCGGCGGCGAACCGCTGCGACGCCAGGGCGGCGTCTCCGGCGCTGCGGCTGGGCTGGGCGAGGGCGTTGCTCAGCTCACTGTCGACGACGAGGGCGGTGGCGTCGGGCTCGTCGCCGCCGACCGGGAGCGCGGCCTGCGCCGTCGCGGTCCCCCCGCGGGTGGAGCGGGAGGGCAGGGCGGCGTCGCTCAGGATGAAGCGCGTGGATCCGCGCTCGCTGAGGAAGTCGCGGGTCGCGGAGTTCATCAGCCCGTCGGCGGGCCACGCGACGGTGGTGTCGGCATCGGTGCCGAGAACGTTCTTGACGGTCTCCCCACCGAGCGAGACGGCCGCTTCCGCGTCCTTGCGCAGGTCTTGACGGAGAAGCGCGGCGATGTCGGCGTTGGCGTAGGGAACAGTGATGATCGGCGCGCCGTCGAGCCCCGTCCGCGCCTGCCGCAGCCACTGCTGGGCGGTGGGGCTGGGGTCCCGGGAGAGCGTGGTGGGGGCGGCGTCCTCCGCGGGGACGGTCGGCTTCCCGGTCGGCTGCAGCACCTGGTAGGTGTCTCCGCTCATGCGGGCGATGTCGCCCAGCAGCGCGGGGTCGACGGCCCACGTGATGGGGACGCGGCCAGCGTCCGCGCCCTTCTTGCCGCCGTTGTCGTCGCCGTCCTCGGCCTTCTCCTCGGTCGTGGCCTTGGCCGTTGCCTCGATGTCCGGCGTGGGTCGGGGGGCCGTGGAGGGCGGAGGCGAGGGCTCCAGCGCGATGTCGTCGCTCTGCGCCCCGGCGACCAGGAGGCGCCCCAGCCGCCCGTTGGATCCCAGGCTTGTGGACAGGCCGTCGCTGAGGAAGGTGTCGTCATCGGCGCGCTGAGGGTCGTCCATCAGCGGCCAGAGCCAGGCGATGTCGACCGGGTCGGGGGAGGAGCCGCCCTGGTAGGGGAGGAAGGTGTAGCGGGTGTCTTTTGTGCGCCCGGACGCGTCGGCCAGGTCGACGGCCAGGGGGTAGACGCCGAAGTCGCCCAGGCGCATGTCCTCGGCCTTGATCTTCAGCGAGTAGGTGGCGGACTGTCCGGGCTTCAGCGACTTGCCGAGTTCGGTTTTGGGCCCGGAGACCTGCGGCTGCGCACCGTCGCCCGAGGCATACGAGCCGAGTTGGGAGCGGTCGCTGAACGGGTAGCGGGAGTACCGGAGCCGGATCGTGGCGGAGGAGAGTTCGTCGTCCGTCGTGTTGGTGACCCGGCCGGTGACCTTGACGGTGCTCTTCTCACCGACGGTCCGCGGGGAGATGCTCTCGACGGTGAGGGCTTGGCCGCTCGTGGCGGAGTCGTCCCGTGGGACGGGTGCTGATGTGGCGGCGGTCGGCTGAGCAGGAGCGACCGCGGCCAGTGCCGGAACCAGAACGGCGGTCGTGGCCACGACCGCACCGAAATGAGCAAGTCGACGCACGCGAGAAGATTTCCGAGTCGGTTTGATGTTGGCCGCGGGAGACCGCTGACGCAGGTGCCACCGTGGCCCCCCGCACGCGACGGTCCCTTGGGGGAGCAGCCCGACCGCGGTGGATCAACGAGCACGGTGGATCAATCAGACGATACCTTCTCGTGCGGATACCCCCGCAGCATTCCCACCGCCGATTCGCACGAGGGGAAAAGGGCGCCTACCCTCTGGTGGTGTGCCGAACACTGCGCTTCCAGGTGAAACCCCGCGTCCCGAGCCCCTTGACGGGACGGCGTCGTCTTCGTCCCCGTCGACCGCTCCCGCGGAGCTGACAGACAAGCAGAAGGCCGCGATCACCGGGTTGTTCGGCTCGATCGACACCATCGCCACGGAGCTCGGCGACCTCTTCGCCGCCGCCGGCCACGAACTGGCCCTGGTGGGAGGCCCGGTACGCGACGCCCTCCTCGGGCGCGAGGTGCACGACCTGGACCTGACCACCGACGCGGTGCCGCAGACCATCCTCACGCTGATCGACGGCTGGGCCGACGCGGTGTGGACGGTCGGGATCGACTTCGGCACGGTGGGCCTGCGCAAGGGCGGCCACCAGCTGGAGATCACCACCTACCGCAGCGAGTCCTACTCGCCCAAGTCGCGCAAGCCCGAGGTCGACTACGGGACGTCGCTGTACGAGGACCTGGTGCGGCGCGATTTCACGGTCAACGCGATGGCGGTGCACCTGCCGAGCCAGGAGTTCGTCGACCCGTTCGGCGGCCTCACCGACCTGCGCGAGCGCCGCCTGCGCACGCCGGGCCGCCCGGAGGACTCCTTCAGCGACGACCCGCTGCGCATCATGCGCGCGGTCCGGTTCGCCGCCCAGCTCGGCTTCACGCTCGCGCCGGAGGTCAAGGCCGCGGCCGCGGACATGGCCGACCGCCTGAAGATCGTCTCGGCCGAGCGCATCCGCGACGAGCTCACCAAGCTGATGCTCAGCCCCAACCCGCGCGTGGGCATCGAGCACATGGTGGATCTGGGGATCGCGCACTACGTGTTGCCCGAGATGCCGAAGCTGCGCCTGGAGATCGACGAGCACCACCGCCACAAGGACGTCTACGAGCACTCGCTCACCGTCCTGGACCAGGCGATCGATCTGGAGAAGCAGCGGGGCATGGAGCCCGACCTGGTGCTGCGCCTCGCGGCGCTCCTCCACGACGTGGGCAAGCCCAAGACCCGCGCGTTCGAGTCGGGCGGGCGTGTCACCTTCCACCACCACGAGGTGGTCGGCGCGTCCATGAGCAAGAGCCGCCTGAGCGCGCTGCGCTTCTCCAAGGACGTTGTCGCCGACGTCAGCAAGCTGGTGGCGCTGCACCTGCGCTTCCACGGCTACGGCAAGGGCGAATGGACCGACTCTGCCGTCCGCCGCTACGCCCGCGACGCCGGACACCTGCTGGAGCGCCTCCACGTCCTCACCCGCGCCGACTGCACGACCCGCAACCGCCGCAAGGCCGCGGCCCTCTCGCGCGCCTACGACGACATCGAGCGCCGAATCGAGCGACTGGCGGAGGAAGAGGAACTCAACAAGATCCGCCCCGACCTGGACGGCAACGAGATCCAGGAGATCCTGGGCATCAAGCCGGGCCCAATGGTCGGCAAGGCGTACCGCTACATGCTCGAACTGCGCCTGGAGCACGGCCCCATGGACAAGGCGGACGCGATCGCCGAACTCCGCAAGTGGGCCGAGGAGCAGGGGGAGCTGTAGGGCGCCGTCGTTCTGGCGCTTCAGCGATCCGTCGCTGTGGCGCCAGGCCGACAGGTCGACGCGTCACTAGATCACCAGGCCGTCAGATCGACGTATCGACAAACCGCCGAGCCGGTGTCGACACCGAGGCCACCGCGTCCTGATCCGGTGACCTCGGCGCCGCATCGGCCTCCCCCTTACCCGGCCTTCCGACCGGTGAGGGCGAAGTGCGCACCGAGCCCGATCATCATCACCCCGGAGATACTCCCCGTGATCTCCAGGCGCCGGGGGACGAGCAGAAACCAGCGGCGCGCGGCCCCGGCGAGGAGGCCATAGCAGCTGTCCGCTATCACAGCGATCGCCACGAAGATCGCGCCGAAGACGAGCATCTGCGTCGTCACGCCCCCCTGCCCTGGCTCGACGAACTGGGGAAGCGCCGCGATGAAAAAGATCAGACTCTTGGGGTTCGTCGCCCCGACGATGAACCCGTCCCACAGCGCCCGCGCCCCCGGCCCGCCGTCCGCGGCGGACGGGGAGGCGCCGGTCACGGACGACGCCAGTTCACGTCGGTTCAGGATCGCCTGCACACCGAGATAGACCAGATACGTGGCACCGATCAGCTTCAGCGCGGTGAAGACCACCCCGAACTTCGCGATCACCGCACCCACGCCCACGGCGACCGCCCCGACCAACACCAGCTCGCCCAGCGCGTTCCCAGCCGCTGAGCGAAGCGCGACCCCTTGGCCGTGGGCCAGGGCACGCCCGACGACGAAGAAGACACTCGGCCCGGGGATGAGGATGATGACCGCCGCAGTAGCGGCGAAGGTCAGCAGCGTGGTGATCGTCGGCATGGCGGCATTCCACCTTGGGGGACGGGGGGGAGGGTGATCGCCACTATGTACGAGATCCCATGACCACGTCGACCCATTTGATTGACTCTCGCGCGACGGGACTTGCGGCCTACATCCGCGACGCGGCCGAGGCCAACGCTCGGCGCCACGGTCACCGACGAACGTCGGAGCCGAACGCGACTGGCCGATAATGAGGTCGTAACCCCCTGTACCCAATTGGGGGTATGCGGTAGGTTACTTTCTGTGCTGTTCCGGTCCTGTTCGAAACAGGGCCAGAACGGTTTGTCGTTTTGTCGACATATCGACGTGACTCCGTTCTCCACGTGGTTCGCTACGGGGGGTCGCTCCTGGGTCTTGTCGTCGGCGACGTTGGATCGACGTCCGGGCCGGTTCGTCGGGGACGCACCGTTCATGATGCTGAGCGGCAGGCTGCGACAATCCCGTCGTGGAGTTAGGTCTGCACCGCGGCCTTCGATGTGTTCGTCCGTGTCCAAGCACGCCTGTGAACTGAGATCGCTGACGATGGGTCCGGACCGTGGACTAAAGGTGCCGCTGAGGGGCTGCGTTGGGGGAGAATTACCGCACCTGATCGACGGGAGCCCGCACTAGCGGAATGCGACGACCGCTATCAGGGAGCAGCGGCGCGACCGCGCCGACGAATCAGGGCCGTATTCGATGCCTGGCTTGAGCTGTACGACGGCCTACAAGCAGGGTCGCAGCGGCTGCGATACCGACGCCGAGCACATGCCCGGCGGTGTTCACAATGACATCGGCAGTCTCACTGACACGTCCAGCGCCCATGCACCATTGGCCGAACTCGATGAGCACTGAGAGGGCAGGGCCGATGCACAGGCGTGCCCACCATGAGAAGAAGGAGGCGAACGCCACAATGCCCACGGGAATAAAGATCAGCGCATTCAGGATCTTCTCCGCGGCCACGAGTCCTTCTGTTGCGTCGTCGCCGGCCATCAAGTACTCCTCAGGCGGGTACGAGGTCTCCAGGTTGGCGCGCATTTCAGCGTCCAGATCGTGGCCTTCCGAATCGAACCAGACCGCTCCTCCGCCGATTACGGGATAACGATAGTAGGCGGCATCGTCTGGACTGGCCTCCTCCCGGGCGTGTTCCACCTCTTCCTCTGACAATTCCTGTGCTTCGTAGTAAATGTAAGACTCGTCGCCAGGTTGGCCGATATAGGATCCTTCGAGTGTATTATCCTCCTCTTTGAAGGAGTTCAAAGGATTCCAGATAACCTCTCTTTCGGTCGCGCCGATACCAGTAGCCCCGAATATTGGCGGGACTAGGATTATCAGGTATCCGACGCAAGCCACGCCAAGCAGTACTTGGGAACGCCGGGCGAACGTCTCGGGTGAGTCGCGTCGTAGAAACGAAATAACCAACGCCGCGCCGCTGAGGACTGCTACCGATACCCCTATTG
This sequence comes from Nocardiopsis rhodophaea, assembly GCF_039530945.1. Lineage (NCBI taxonomy): Bacteria > Bacillati > Actinomycetota > Actinomycetes > Streptosporangiales > Nocardiopsidaceae > Nocardiopsis > Nocardiopsis rhodophaea. The sequence continues at coordinate 375,174 of NZ_BAAAPC010000001.1, read as the reverse complement.
TCGTTGGATTTGTATAAAAAAGTACTTGCCACATCGCAAAACTCATCTCCTTAGGGGGCGATCTGGAAATTGCCAGGTCGCCTCCGATGGGAGTCATTTGGTACGAACTTTCTGATATGTGTCGCTAGCTATCTACAGGAAACGATCTCGGTTCTGTATGTGGCCTTGCCGACCCGCATTAGTTCTTGCACGCTTCCGGAGCCAAGGCCGTTTGAGCGGAGGTTGAACGTTTAGCAGCCTCGGCCTCCTGATGAGATGCGCTGTGTGCGACTTGCCCATCGGTTCTTTCTATGCTGGCGAACTCCAAATTTGGCAGTGATCGTTGATTCTCCAGTTTTAAAGTAGTCTACCGATGCATGTGTGCACTGAATGGCGTGAATGCGTAGAGGTCCATTGGGGAGGCGGGCTTCGTGTGTCCCATGCGTTGGGGGGGCTATTCGGAAGCTTGGGCAACTATGAGCCACGTGCCTTGCACGATCTGGCGCCGCTTTGGATCCTCTCATGACTCTTGGGGTCGAATAGCCCTTTTGGCTACTTCTTGACACTTTGTGGATGAGATAGCGTGAGTGTGTACTTAGGTCCGAGTCACTACGCAGTTCAAACCTGGCTGTGACAGTCATGTCACGCTAAGACACCAGATCGCTCGTCATGCATGAGCGGTCCCGGGAGGCGATCGCAGGTGGTAACAGGAACCTGTGCGGGCGTGCGGGAAGCCAGGCAGTAGGCCGTGTGAAGCGGATTCACAGGCCATGGTCCGGCGGCAGGCTAGGAGCACTTTGCCGAGTGGGGGCACTCGTGGGAGGGGAAGTCCTGAACCGCAGGATCCAGACCGCGCACATCACGGCGTAGAGCAGGGACATCGCGACCACCGCCACCGGGCTCACGCCCGAGGGCGGGACCGTTACGGCGGCCGCCCAGGCCGCCACGACGAACGTTCCGTTGAACAGCATGTCGTAGACGGAGAACACGCGGCCGCGATAGGCGTCGTCGACATGTCGCTGAACCAGCGTGTCGACACTTACCTTGACCCCCTGCGACACGACCCCGAGCGCGAGTCCGGCGACTGGGAACAGCGCGGAAGAGAAGGGAAGCGCGAAGAGCGGCAGCGCCGCCGCGCCGCAGCCGAGCAGGACCGCGATCCAGGCGCCGACGCTCATCCGGGCGGTCGCCGTGGGGGTAGCGATCGCGCCGAGGAAGAAGCCGAGTCCAGACGCCGCGAGCGCCACCGAGAATCCGGCCAGCCCGGCGACCCCGCCCGCGGAGAAGGTGTTGTTGTAGAGCAGCAGCGTCATCAGGGTGGAGACGCCGAACACGAACCGGATACCGGCGACCGTGAGGAGCGCGTCGCGTGCCGGGCGGCGCTCCCAGATGTGGAGCGCCCCGTCGACGAGGCCGTTGACAACGTGGTGGACGGCCTCGCGCACCTCTGGCGTGGTGTGGTCGAAGTCAGGTCCGAGTTCACGTCGGCCCAGGGTCAGCGACACCAGTCCGGCCAGCGCGAACGCCACCCCAGCTCCGAAGAGCACCAGTGCGGTGCCGAGCGGGCCGTCGCCGCCGAGGAGTCGCAACCCCGTCCCGGCTCCCGCCCCGATGAAGGCGGCGAACGTCCCGCAGGTCGGCGTGACCGCGTTGGCCATCATCAGCCGTTCGCGCGGCACCACGTGCGGCAGCCCGGCCGACAGGCCAGAGAGGAAGAACCGGTTGATGCTGAGCAGGACCAGCGCCGCCGCGAAGAACACCGCGCCGTCCGACCCGGCACTCACGAGGAGGGCCGTGAGCACGGCCAGCGCGGCTTTGACCAGAGAGGAGACCAGCAGGACCTGTCGACGTGACCACCTGTCGATAAAGACGCCCGCGAACGGTCCCACGATGGAGAAGGGCAGGAGCAGCACGGCGAACGCCATCGCCACCTCTCCGGCGGTGGTGTGCTGCTCGGGACTGAAGAACACGTACCCGGCCAGCCCGGCCTGGTAGACCCCGTCGGCGAACTGCGAGATCAGCCGAGTCGCGAACAACCGCCGAAAGCGCGGCCCGCGGACCACGACGCGCAGATCACCGAAGAAGGACACCGGCAAAGCCTACGGCGGGTGTGCCGCGGCGCTCGATCGAGGCCGGCCGGCGTCGCCGCGTGCGTCGGATCCGCCGACCGAGGTGGGCCGACAGGCCCCGCGACACAAGAGGGGCGGCCCGTCGGCCGCCCCGTGCGTCGTCATGTCGATTCGGCGCTATGCCGTGACATCGTCACGGCGATGGATCGGTATGCCGCCATGACAGCACGTCGCCGTGACGGCACATCGTCCGACCTGTCAGCGGTCGGCCTCGCCCGCGATGAACTTCTCGACGCGGTCGTGGGCCTCGCTGTCGCTGTACTGCTCCGGCGGCGACTTCATGAAGTAGGAGGAGGCCGAGAGGACCGGTCCCCCGACACCGCGGTCCTTGGCGATCTTGGCGGCGCGCACGGCGTCGATGATCACGCCCGCCGAGTTCGGCGAGTCCCACACCTCCAGCTTGTACTCCAGGTTCAGCGGCACGTCGCCGAACGCCCGGCCCTCCAGGCGCACGTAGGCCATCTTGCGGTCGTCAAGCCACGGCACGTGGTCCGACGGGCCGATGTGCACCGCGCCCGCGTTGAGCTCGTGCGGGATCTGCGAGGTCACCGACTGCGTCTTGGAGATCTTCTTCGAGGTGAGCCGCTTGCGCTCCAGCATGTTCAGGAAGTCCATGTTGCCGCCGAAGTTGAGCTGGTACGTGCGGTCCACGATCACGCCGCGGTCCTCGAACAGCTTCGACATCACCCGGTGGGTGATGGTGGCGCCGACCTGGGACTTGATGTCGTCGCCGACGATGGGGACCCCTGCCTTGCTGAACTTCTCGGCCCACTCCGGGTCGGAGGCGACGAACACCGGCAGGGCGTTGACGAAGGCCACCCCCGCGTCGATGGCGCACTGGGCGTAGAACTTGTCGGCCTCCTCCGAGCCCACCGGCAGGTAGGACACCAGCACATCGGCCTTGGCGGCCTTGAGCGCGGCGACCACGTCGACCGCGTCCGCGCTGGACTCCTCGATGGTCTCCCGGTAGTACTCGCCAAGGCCGTCGTAGGTCGGTCCGCGCTGCACCGTCACCCCGGTCGGCGGCACGTCGCAGATCTTGATGGTGTTGTTCTCACTGGCGGTGATCGCGTCGGCCAGGTCCTGGCCGACCTTCTTGGCGTCGACGTCGAATGCGGCGACGAACTCGATGTCGCGCACGTGGTAGTCGCCGAACTGGACGTGCATGAGGCCGGGGACCCGGGAGTCGGGGTCGGCGTCCTTGTAGTACTCGACACCCTGGACGAGCGACGCCGCACAGTTGCCGACGCCCACGATGGCTACACGTACCGAACCCATTGGTCCTAGCTCCTTCTAATCCGCTGAATGTGGACTGCACCGCCGGTGAATGGTCATCGCCGTGCGGATGGCTGTGGCGGTGGTGCCGACATCGGAACGCGCCGTTGCGCGTCCGTGTCTACCTGCTGCGTCGCGCACCACCACCGGTTCACTGCTCGAGGTCGACGGGGGGTGTGGGGGGAGGAGGGGCGCCCGGGCGGGGCGGGACCGTTTCGCTGGTGCCTCGGGGGCCGTGGGCGCCGTGGGTGCGCCTCGTGCCCGTGGCGTCCGGGACCTCGGTGCGCTGGTCGGCGTCGCTGTACTGCCCGGCCCAACCGGCGTCCCCGCTCTGCCCGTCGTGCCGGGACTCGAAGCGGTGCCGCTCCTGCCGGACAAGGTCGTCGAGCCAGCCGACCTCCCGCTCCAGAGCCTCGGCGCGATACCGGTTCAGCTCCAAGACGTAGGGGTCGGCCTCCTGGGCGGTCTGCTCCATCCGTTGCCGCAGGCAGTCCAACCGCTCCTGCAGCCGGTTCCGCCGCCCGGCGAGGATGCGCAGCCGCACCTCGGCCCGGGTTCGCGCGAACAGGGTGAAGTGGACGCCGAAGCACTCGTCGTCGTCCGTTGCCGGTTCGCACTCGGCGAGCAGCCGGAGCAGGTGGTCGCGCCCGCTTGAGGTCAGCCGGTAGACGATGCGCGACCGGCGGCCCCGGGCGGGCGTGCTGTCGTCCCTCGCGGACGTCACCAACCCGGAGCGCTGCATCTCCTTCAGGCAGGGGTAGAGGGACCCGTAGGAGAACGCGCGGAACGCCCCGAGCTCGCAGTTGAGCCGCTTGCGCAACTCGTACCCGTGCATGGGGGCCTCAGCGAGGTGGCCGAGCACGGCGAGTTCGAGCACTCGTGCCCTACACGCGCTCACGGACTCACCCCTTCACATTCGCTTCGTCGACCGCACCTATCCCACAGCCGCCTGACCGCCGAATCTGTTCCCGGGGAAAGGTGCCGTGAGCAGAAGATGGCGATACAGTCGCTTTGTTCCCTTCTGACTATATCGCCGCGATATATAGCGCCAGGATGTTACGTATCTAACACCTGGTCAACTACCCAAAAACCTGGTTTGCCTGCAGTGACGCTCTGATCGCCGATGCGTCGCGCCCACGATTCGAGAAACGAGCCGCGTTCCGATGGCCGGATGCGGGACAGAGGCCATACCCTGACTCCGACGCGAGCGATATTCGAACGTGATCGGTGAAGCGGCCCCACGGGCGATCCCCAGCCGCAGGGCGTGGCGCACGGCAGAGCGCCGCCGCCCCCGAAGCCGTACACGTGCTTCGGCCCGATGCCGGAGTGCCCGTCCCCATCCCCATATCCATCCCCCGCATCCCCCCGGCCAAAGGGGGACGTATGTCCGCGGGAGACCCACGCCCCCCTCTCCCGGTCCACCTGCACAACCTGCATTGGCCGACCGGCCCCGAACAGCCGCAAGCGAGGACGCGTGAGTACGGATAGACGACGAGATGCCGACCGGCACCGCCGGGCGGGTCAGACCGGCAACAACGGTCACGACCGCCGCGGCGGCTTCAAGCGTTTCCTGTCCAAGGCCTGGAAGCCGCTCCTGGTCACCGGTGCCCTGTGCTTCGTGGGCGGGGTGGCTGCCCTCGCGATCGCCTACACCCTCACGCCGGACCTCGACGACCTCGACCCGCAGGGTGAAGCGGCGTTCTCCGCCACCAGCATCACCTACGCCGACGGTTCGGAGGCCGCCACGACCGGCCAGATCAACCGTTTCAAGGTAAGCCGCGAGCAGATCCCGGACACCGTGGTCAACGGCGTGCTCGGCGCAGAGCAGCGCGACTTCTACGAGCAGCCCGGCATCAGCATCAACGGCACCCTGCGCGCGGTCCTGTCGGGCGGCCAGGCGGGCGGCGGATCCGGCATCACCCAGCAGATGGCCCGCAACTACTACGACGGCCTCTCCCAGGAGCGCTCCTACATCCGCAAGGTGAAGGAGATCCTGATCTCGCTGAAGGTGAGCCGGCAGATGTCGCCCGACGACATCCTCACCCAGTACCTCAACACCATCTACTTCGGCCGCAACGCCTACGGCGTGCAGGCCGCCGCCCAGGCGTACTTCGGTAAGGACGTCGAGGACCTCGACGCCGCCGAGGGCGCGTTCATCGGCGCGCTCATCCAGCAGCCGGGCAACTTCTCCAACCCGCCCGCCGGCTCGAAGATGGAGAAGGTGCTCCAGAGCCGCTGGCGGTACGCCGTCAAGGGCGAGGTCGACATGCACGAGGACGACCCCTCGCGCGGCCTGTCGCAGTCTGAAGCCGACGCTTTGAAGTTCCCGAAGACCATCCCGTGGGACGAGGACGGGCAGGCCGCGACGGCCGACCCCCGGCGGGGCTACATCCGCAGGGCGGTCGTCGACGAGCTGAAGGAGCGCTACGGACTGACCGACCAGCAGATCGCCACCAAGGGCTACAAGGTCACGACGTCCCTGGAGAAGGACCTCATGGACGCCGCCGGATCGGCGTTCTCCGAGACCCTCCCCAACATCCCCGACAAGACCAACCTCGGCCTGGCCGCCGTCGAGCCGAACTCCGGCGAGATCAAGGCGTTCCACGGCGGCGACGACCCGGTCAACGACCCCGACAACTCCCTCTACCAGCGCGCCCAGGCGGGTTCGGCGTTCAAGCCCTATGTTCTGGCCACCGCGCTGGAGCAGGGCATCGGCCTGAAGAGCACCTTCGACGGCAACTCGCCCAAGAACTTCCCCGGCCTCACCGCGCCGGTCCGCAACGACAGCAACCGCTCGTGGGGCACCGTCGACCTGATCAAGGCCACGGCCAAGTCGGTCAACACCGCCTACGTGCAGCTCGCCATCGACACGACACCGCAGTCGGTGGTCGAGACCGCCAAGGCGGCGGGCATCTCCAAGGAGCAGTTCGAGACAGCCGAGCTGGGGCCGAACATCGCGCTGGGCACCTACCAGGTGACCGCCCTGGACCAGGCCGCCGGGTACGCGACCTTCGCCAACGGCGGCGTGCACATCCCGCAGCACATGGTCACCGAGGTCACCGACCCCGCCACGGGCGAGAAGCTCGAACCCAACGACCAGAACGAGCTGGACAGCGGCAAGCGCGCCTTCTCCGCCGACGTCGCCGCGGACGCGACCTACGCGATGCGGCAGGTGGTGGAGAACGGCGGCGGCAGCAAGGCCGCGCTGCCCGACGGGCGCCCGGTGGCGGGCAAGACCGGTACCTCCAACGACGCGAAGTCGGCGTGGTTCGTCGGCTACACCCCGCAGCTGGCCGTCGCTGTCGGGCTGAGCCGCACCGACGGCCAGCAGCTGGTGATCCCCAGCGTCTCGGACGTCTACGGCGGTACGACGTCGGCCCGGATCTGGCGCGCGTTCATGTCGAAGGCGATGGAGGGCAAGCCGGTACAGAACTTCCCGGCGCCCGCCTGGACCGGGACCACGCAGAACAACCAGCCCACGACCACGCCCACCCCGGAACCGAGTCCCACACCCAGCACCCGGCCGGACCCGACGCCGACGCCGTCGACCGAGCCGGACCCCAGCCCGGACCCGGTGCCGAGTCCGGACCCGGAGCCGGACTGCCCGCCGACGGACCCCTTCTGCCTGATCGACGGCGGGGGCCACGACGGCCACGGCGGCCCGGACGGACCGGGGGGCGGCGACGGCGTCCCCGGTGGTGGAGACGGCCACGGGGGCGACAACTCCGCTGGCGGCGCGAACGGCGGGGGTGGCGGCATCCTCGACGGGCTGTCACTCCGTTAGGGGCCCGATCGGCCGTACCGGGAGCCATTGCCCTCGCGACGTCCGCGTCGCTCGGCGAAGCCGCCGAGGGCGCCGCACGGCTCGTCATGGGCGGCGTCACAAGTAGCAGGAGGGGCCGACGACCCGCGGGTCGTCGGCCCCTCCTGCCATTGGGGCAAAACCGAAACCACGGATGACGGGATCAGACGCGGCCGTCCTCAGCCAAAAGAGGCGGTGCTGGGTCATCGGCCGTTCGGTGCGAGTCATGAGCCTGTGTCATGGGCAACATTGACGGATAACCCCATGATTGCTTCAACATTGCCTTCTATTTACCCTGTTAACCTGCGCAAACCCGCATTGAGCGGAACTTCTGGCCAGTGCGCTCCCCGCCGCGGTGGAGGAAGCCGTACCCTGTCTGCCACACGCTGGCCGTAGTGGAGGGTGACTGACGCCGTCGCGCGGGCGTGTACGCTCACGCCGGGGTTGTGCTATATGGCGCCATCGCCTTAACGTGACGGGTGCTTTACGTGTGATCGCCCCCTGCGGTGGGCCCACGACCGGGGCCGGAACCGGGGGCGGCGTACGGCGCCGGTCCGCCTGGTCTGCTCGGGCCGTCTCTGTCGAAGCAGGAGCGGCTGAGCAAAGGGGACCCGACGGTCACCCCGTCCCCCGGGGGTGTCGGGCTCCGATTCACATCCCGACAGGTCATCGACAGGAGGAAGGCAGAGGACGACATCCGGAGTCTGTGGACGGAAAACCTCACACCCCCGTGAGGCGTCCAACGGGCGCAGCGGACGAATCTGAGCAGAACCCCTGAGCCCGCCCCATCGGGGCGGATCCGTCCCCTGAAGAAGGGGCAGCGGACACCTCAATTCCTCTCATCTACCCCCGAGTCGATAGGCCATCGGCCGATCAGAAGCAATCGAGGACGCGTGAGTACCGAAAGACGACGGAGCGCCGGCGGGCGCCGCCGGGCAGATGGCTCGGGCGACGCCCCCCGCGGCAACGGCGGTAGGCGCCGGGCCCCCGGCCCGGCCGGGGACGAACGCGCCGCCGGGAGCCGCAGGGCACGTGGAGACGATGGCGGTGGTTTCTGGGACGACGAGCGCCCGCCGCGCCGCCGACCGGCCGAGGCACGGTCCGGTGGCGGCCCGCGCGAGGGCGCCCGTCGTCGTGGTGAATCGGAGCGGGGCGGACGACGCGCCGCATCGCACGGAGCACGCTCGGAGGGCGGGCGCCGTGCCGCCGCGTCCGGCGGTGGCGGCCGACGCCGCCCACCGAACCGGGACGACTACGACGAGTACGACGAGCGCGGCCCGGTCCGCCGCTTCTTCGCCAAGGTGTGGAAACCGGCTCTGGTCACTTGCGCCCTCTTCTTCATTGCGGGGGTGGCCGTGCTCGGCGTGATGTACGTGCGGACCCCCGACCCGGAGGATATACCGGCCAAGCTTGAGGCCAACAGGGCCGCGACGACGGTCGAATTCGCCGACGGCTCGGAAGCGGTCACCAGCGGTAAGGTCAACCGGCAGCCGGTCACTATCGACGAGGTCCCGGAAACTGTGAAGGACGGTGTGCTCGCCTCCGAGCAGCGCAACTTCTATGAAGAGCCGGGCATCTCCATCACGGGCACGGCGCGCGCCATCCTTACGGGCGGCACCAAGGGCGGCGGCTCCACCATCACCCAGCAGATGGCCCGCAACTACTACCAGGGTCTCTCCCAGGACCGCTCCTACACGCGCAAGCTCAAGGAGATCCTGATCGCGATCAAGGCGGGGCAGAACATGGCTCCCGATAAGATCCTGGAGCAGTACCTCAACACCATCTACTTCGGTCGGGGCGCCTACGGGATCCAGGCCGCCTCCCAGGCCTACTTCGGTAAGGACGTGAGCAAGCTCGACTATGCGGAGGGGGCGGTGCTGGGCGCCATCATCCAGCAGCCGGGCAACTTCGAGAACGTCAACTCCGACGAGAAGATGGAGAAGATCCTCCGGGGCCGTTGGCAGTACTCGGTCGACGGCCTTGTGGAGATGCACGAGAACGACCCTGAACTGGGGCTTTCCCAGGAGAAGGCCGACCAGCTCAAGTTCCCCGAGATCATCGAGTGGGACACCGGGGATCAGTACGAGGGGTACAAGGGCTACATCAAGACCGCCGTCGCCAACGAGCTGGACCGGCGCTACGACCTCAGCGAGCAGCAAATCGCTACCGGCGGCTTCACGGTGAAGACCTCCCTCGACAAGGACCTGATGGAGGCCGCGGGCAAGGCCTTCGAGCAGGTGCTGCCCAACAACCCCGAGGAGACGGTCGAGGGCTTGGCGGCCGTCGACCCCACAACTGGGGAGATCAAGGCGTTCCACGGTGGGGACGACTTCACCAAGGAGACCGACAACTCGCTGATCCGCACGGCCCAGGCGGGTTCGTCGTTCAAGCCGTACGTGCTCGCCACCGGGCTCTCCAAGGACATCGGGCTGAAGAGCGTGTTCAACGGCAACTCCCCCCAGGAGTTCCAGGGCCTCGCGGAGCCGGTGCAGAACGACAGCAACAAGTCGTACGGTCCGGTGAACCTGGTCAAGTCCACCGCCGACTCGATCAACACGAGCTACGTTCAGCTCGCCATTGAGGCGGGTCCGTCCAACGTGGTCGAAACCGCTAAGGCGGCGGGTATCCGCAAGGAGCGGTTCAAGACCGCCGAGCTCGGCCCGAACATCGCGCTGGGTACCTACCGGGTCTCAGCCCTCGACCAGGCGTCCGGGTTCGGTGTGTTCGCCAACGGTGGGAACTACATCGAGCGGCACATGATCACTGAGGTCAAAGACCGCAAGGGCAATCCGGTGCCGCCGGTCGACACCGACAAGGTCTCCGAGGGCCCCAAGCGCGCGTTCTCCGAGGATGTCGCCGCTGACGCCACCTACGCCATGACCCAGGTCGTCGAGAACGGCGGTGGCAAGACCGCCGCCCTTCCCGACGGTCGTCCGGTGGCCGGGAAGACCGGTACCTCGAACAGCGCCAAGTCGGCGTGGTTCGTCGGGTTCACCCCGCAGCTCTCCGTCGCGGTGGGTCTGAGCCGCACCGACGACGGCAAGCTGCGGCTCCCCGACGTCGAGAACAGCGGCCAGGGCATCTACGGTGGTACCACCTCCGCCAAGGTGTGGCGGGCCTTCATGATCGAGGCGACAAAGAATTTCGGGCCGGAGGACTTCCCGCCCCCCGCCTGGGTGGGCGACGAGCGAAGCTTCATTCAGGAGCCCGAGCCGGGGGCTTCGGAGTCGCCCGAGCCGGAGACTTCGCCGTCCCCTGAACCCACCGTCTCGGAGTCCCCCGACCCCAGCGCGTCGCAGTCTCCCGACCCCGACGCCACGCCGTCGCCCGCCCCCTGCCCCCCGCTCAACCCCAACTGTGAGTCGACGGAGCCCGGAGATGGCGGCAATGACCGCGATGACGGGACTGGCAATGGCGATGACGGCGGCGGAAACGGCAGCGACGGGGACAGCGGGAACGGCAGCGGCGGCAACGGAGGCCGAGATAGCGAGGGTGGCGGTGGCGGCTCGATTCTCAGTAAAAGGGACTGAGGCCCGTACGTGGTGAGCAAGGGAGAGCAGTGACCTCCACGTCCGGCAGCTCCGGACAGCGGCGTGCCGACGACGATCACCTGATCGTCGTCGGCACGCGGCGTATGCAGACGACACTGCCTTGGGCGGCGCTCATCGTGGTCGGGGTGGCGGGCGCGGTCCTCGGCTACCTCGTCAAGATTCCGTGCCGGTTCGGCGGCGCCTGGCTGTACGGCGGGCAGTACGCCTATGGCTGCTACAGCGACATCTTCCCGCTCTACTACCGGGACGGCCTGGACACCGGTACTGTCCCCTACCTCGATCAGCCGGTCGAGTACCCGGTGCTCATCGGCGGGCTGATGCATGTCATCGCGCGGGCCGTGTCCTGGCTGCCCGACACCACGGCACGCGCGTTCGGCTACTTCGACCTGACGGCCCTCGTCATGGGCGCCTGCCTGGTCGCCGTGGTGGCGGGCACGGGGTACCTGGTCGGGCGCGGCGGTGTCGCGGCCGTGGACCGGAGCGATGACCGCCCCTTCGACCGGCGTTCGGCGCTGCTGGCGGGCGGCTTCGTCGCCCTGGTCCCGGCGGCGTTCCTGGCCGCGTACATCAACTGGGATCTCTTCGCCGCGGCCCTCCTGGCCGGCGGGCTCGTCGCCTACGCGCGCGGATGGCGGTGGCGTGCCGGGGCGATCGTCGGGCTTGCCGTCGCCGCGAAGTTCTACCCTTTCCTGTTCTTCGGCCCGCTGTTCGTGCTCATGCTGCGCGGCCTGTGGAGGCGGCAGAACAGTGGTCCCTACCGTGGCGAGGGCACCGCGGCGGCCGAACACGCCACCACTCCTGGCGCGGTTTCACCGGGCGACTTCCTCCGGATGCTCGGCGGCGCACTCATCGGCTGGGCGGTCGTCAACGTCCCCGTCCTCATCGCGGCCCCCACCGGCTGGGCGACGTTCTTCGAGTTCAGCAGCGAGCGCGGGACCGACTGGGGGTCCGTCTACTACGTCCTGGGCGGCTTCGGGCTGTTCGACAGCGGAGACGGCGACCTCGTCAACGTCACCGGCACGCTGTCGTTCGCCATCGCGTGCGTCGGCATCGCGCTGCTGGGCCTCCTCGCCCGCCGCCCGCCCCGCCTGGAGCAGCTGCTCTTCCTCACGGTGGCGGCGTTCCTGATGACGAACAAGGTGTGGTCGCCGCAGTTCGTCATCTGGCTGCTCCCGCTCGCGGTCCTCGCCTGGCCGCGCACCTTCCGGGCGTGGCCCGCGATCGCCGTCTTCGCGCTGTGGCAGGTCGCGGAGGTCGCCTACATCTTCGGGATCTGGCAGCACCTGCTCTACGTGTCGACTCAGGGGGACGAGGGCACGGCCGTCGCCGGGCTCGACTTCACCGGCTACGCCGTGGTGTCCCTGGGCCGCCTCACGACCCTGGGCGTCGTGTGTGCGCTGGTGGTGGCGGACTGTCTGAGAAAGGGCGAATCCGCCTCTTGACAGCTGGTAGCCTTTGTCTTCGTCTGGCTAAAAGCCCTCCTGCCATGGAGAGACCATGGCCGCGATAGTCCAGAGGAGGTTACGAACGCCTATGCGTCGTTACGAAGTCATGGTCATCCTCGACCCCAACCTCGACGAGCGCACGGTGTCCCCGTCGCTGGAGCAGTTCCTGGGTGTCGTCCGCAACGACGGCGGTTCGGTCGAGAAGGTTGACGTCTGGGGGAAGCGTCGCCTTTCCTACGACATCGCCAAGAACTCCGACGGCATCTACGCGGTGATCGACCTCACGGCCGAGCCCGCCACCGTCAAGGAGCTGGACCGTCAGCTCAACCTTGCCGAGGCCGTTCTGCGCACCAAGGTGCTCCGCCCCGAGGCGCACTAGCGCGGTCCGCGTCACCGCGCCACCGCGTCCGTCCGTACGCCTGATCCGACTACTTCCAACCGGAGCCAACCCATGGCAGGCGAAACCCAGATCACGCTCGTCGGCAACCTTGTCGACGACCCTGAACTGCGCTTCACTCCCAGCGGGGCGGCGGTCGCGAACTTCCGCGTCGCCTCGACCCCGCGTGTGTTCGACAAGCAGAGCGGTGAGTGGCGAGATGGCGAGTCCATGTTCCTCACCTGCTCCGTCTGGCGACAGTACGCGGAGAACGTCGCCGAGAGCCTGCAGCGCGGCATGCGCGTCATCGTGCAGGGCCGCCTCAAGCAGCGGTCGTACGAGACCAAGGAAGGCGAGAAGCGCACCGTCTTCGAGATCGACGTCGAAGAGGTCGGCCCCGCTCTGCGCAGCGCCACCGCCAAGGTGACGAAGACGCAGCGCCAGGGTGGCGGTTTCGGTGGCGGCGGCTTCAGCGGCGGTCCCCAGCAGGGCGGCGGAGGCTACGGCAACCAGGGGGGCGGCTTCGGCGGCCCGCAGGGTGGCCGGTCCGGTCCTCCCGCCGACGACCCGTGGGCGACCAACGGCGGCGGCGGTGGCTTCGGCGGCGGAGGATTCTCCGACGAGCCGCCGTTCTAACACCGTTCCCAGCGGTATTTCTGTCCGATTGACCATCCCCGGAAGTGTTCCGGGGCTCTTGAACAAGGAGCACCACGATGGCGAAGCCGGCAGTGCGCAAGCCCAAGAAGAAGGTTTGCCTGTTCTGTCAGGAGAAGCTGTCCTACATCGACTACAAGGACACGACTCTGCTGCGCAAGTTCATCTCCGACCGCGGCAAGATCCGCGCCCGTCGGGTGACCGGCAACTGCACCCAGCACCAGCGCGATGTCGCGACGGCGATCAAGAACGCCCGCGAGATGGCGCTGCTGCCCTACACCAGCACCGCTCGCTAACCGGGGAATTCCGAGGGAGGTATTAGTCGTGAAGCTGATTCTGACCCACGAGGTCAATGGTCTCGGTGCCCCGGGCGACGTCGTTGAGGTGAAGGACGGCTACGGTCGCAACTACCTGCTGCCGCGCGGGTTCGCCATTCGGTGGACGCGCGGCGGGCAGAAGCAGATCGACTCGATCCGCCGCGCCCGCGCCGCCCGCGACATCCGCAACCTGGACGAGGCCAAGGAGATCGCCGGCCAGCTGGGCGCGATGGACGTCAAGCTGACGCAGCGCGCCGGCCAGGGCGGGCGCCTGTTCGGCTCCGTGACCGCGGCCGACGTCGCCGACGCCGTCAAGGCTGCCGGTGGCCCGGCCGTCGACAAGCGCCGGATCGAGATCCGCAACCCGATCAAGTCCGTCGGCGACCACAAGGTGGAGGTCCGCCTCCACCCCGAGGTCACCGCGACGATCGCGCTGGAGGTTGTCGGCGCCTGACGCCGACCCGCCTTCGCGCACCCCGCTTTCGAGCGCTTCAGGGTCCCGCCCCCATCACCGGGGGCGGGACCCTTGTCGTGTGCCCGACGAGGATGCGGAGCTGCGAGACGACGCCCGCGTTGACCCCCATCCCTGTCTACGGAATTGGAGACGTTGACGACCATGCACCAGCCCGACGTCCGTCCCGCCACCCGCGGAGACGTACCCCGGGTCGTCCGCACTCTGGTGCGGGCCTTCGCCGATTACCCCTTTACACGGCACACCATCTCCGCCGACGACCACGTCCGGCGCCTGGAGCGCTTCAACGAGCTGTTCGTCTCCAGGATCGGCCTGGAACACGGCCGCGTCTGGGTCGCGGACGACGGGGACGCGGTCGCCGTGTGGACCACCCCGGATACGGCCGGTGCGGGCGATGTTTTCGCCGACCTCGGGCCGGAGTTCGCCGAGATCGCCGGTGACCGGGCCAAGGCGTCCGAGGAGGCCGAAGCCGCCATGGCGCCGCATCGTCCCACGGACCCGGTGTGGTTCCTCGGGTCAGTCGGAGTTGAGCCGGACCGTCAGGGGGAGGGCCTGGGGGCCGCGGTCATCCGTCCTGGTGTGGACGAGGCTGACCGGGCGGGGGTCCCCTGCTTCCTGGAGACCTCCGATGAGCGCAACGTGCGGTTCTACCGCCGTCTCGGCTTCGAGGTCACCGCCGAGTACACGCTGCCGGGCGGCGGCCCCAGGACGTGGGCCATGCGGCGTCACGCCGGAGGCTGAGCCCGGCGGGAATAGCGCGACGCCCCCTCCGGTCGGCCGCGTGCCAGCGGTCCTGCCTCATCCGCGGGTGAGGCCCTCGACGAGGTGGTCGCCCGCCATAGGCGGGGCCACCGTCACTCCCTCCTCGAATTTCACCAGTTCAGGACACACCGAAAAGCGTCAGGTGATCGCTTGATCACAATTTGCGACCTATCGTTCAGGAGGGAGCTACTTCCGCAGAGGAAGGATGAGGGCTGGTATGACAGACCGACCGCGAAACGATGCGGACCAGGGCCGGGGCATCTCACGTAGAGGTGCTCTGCACACGGCGGCCCTCGCGGCCGGTGGAGCGCTGCTGGGGGGAGCGGTCGTCCTGGGGGACGCTGACGATGCCGTGGCCGCGGCACAACCCTACATCTACACGCGCAGACAATGGCGTGCCCGCTCCGCGCGCCGTGCGGCCAAGGTGATGAGCAGGGGGCCGGACAGGATCGTGGTGCACCACACCGCCTCGTCCAACACTTCTGACTTCAGCAAGAAGCACGCGGCGGCGCTGTCCCGCGCCATCCAGCGCCACCACATGGACACCAACGGCTGGGACGATATCGGCCAGCAGCTCACGATCAGCCGGGGCGGTTACGTCATGGAGGGCCGCAATCGGGTGCTCGCGGCGCTCAAGCGGCGCGAGCACGTGGTCGGCGCACACACCGCCAATCACAACGAGCACACTATCGGCATCGAAAATGAAGGCACTTATAACTCGGCCACGCCGCCGAGTGCCCTGATGGACGCCCTCGCCGACACTTGCGCGTGGCTCTGCTCGCACTACCGGCTCAACCCCTACCGGGCCATTGTCGGGCACCGCGACTACAACTCCACCTCCTGCCCGGGCGACAAGCTGTACTCGATGCTTCCGGAACTGCGCCGGGGCGTCGCCCGGCGGATGAGCCTGCTGCTGCCCCTGCAGGTGCGCGTGGATGACCTGGAGCTGCCGCTGGAGCTCCTACCCGCGTCCCTGGAAGTGGCGAGCGACGCGGACGACGATCGAGCCGCCGAGTTCTACCACGGTCCCGCCCTCAGCCGGTGGGAGGCCGAGCGCTGGGCGCTGGGGGCGAACGTGCGGCTGGGCTGAGCGGACCGGGTGAGCCGGGCGGCGGTCAGGCCCGGGTGGCCCCGGTGACGAGCCACGCGCTCCCCCGGGCCCGAAACCCCAGGGTCAGGCCGCGAGCGCAGATCCACACCCCGAAGGCGAGCCACAGCCGGAACAGCCCGGTGCCTGCGCCCTCCGGGGTCGTCCACAGCACGAGGGCGGCCAGCGGCAGGAAGACGAGCATCGTCCAGAGGCTCGCCCAGGCGAGGTAGCGCTGGTCTCCGGCACCCATCAGGATGCCGTCGAGCACCATCACCACGCCGCTCACCGGCTGGAGGACGGCGACCAGGATGAGCGTGCTCAGGATGAGGGCGTGCACCTGCGGGTCGCTGGTGAACGGTAGGGGCGCCCACGGCCGGATCAGCAGCACCAGCGCGCCGAACAGCACGCCGATCAGCACTCCCCATTCCACCATGCGTCGCGTGGCGGCCCGGGTTCCAGTGCGGTCGCCCGCGCCGAGGTAGCGGCCGATGATGGCCTGTCCGGCGATCGCGATGGCGTCCATCGCGAACACGAGCAGCGACCAGATCTGGAAAGCCACCTGGTGGGCGGCGATCTCGTGGTCGCCGAGCCGGGCGGCGACCGCCGTCGTGACGACGAGAACCACGCGCAGCGACAGGGTGCGGGTGAACAGCGCGACGCCCGCTGCGGCTGAGGCCTTCAGCCCCGCCACGTCGGGTGCCAGAGCGACGTCGTGGCGGCGCGCCGCCCGGACGACCACGGTGATGTAGACCGCCGCCCCCGCCGTCTGGGCGATCACGGTCGCCCAGGCCGACCCGGCGATGCCCCAGCCCAGGCCGAGCACGAACGTGACGGCGAGCGCGATATTGGCCAGATTGGACGCAACGGAGACGACCAGTGGCGTTTTCGCGTTATGTAGGCCCCGCAGGACCCCGGTTCCCGCCATAATGATGAGGAGCGCCGGGGTGCTCAGCAGGCTGATCCGAAGGTATGTGAGCGCGTAGGGAGCGACGTCCGGCGACGCGCCGAGGACCTGCACCAGCCACGGCGCCGCCGCCTGCCCGACGACCACCACGGCGAGGCCGATGATCAGCGCCAACCACAGTCCGTCGACCCCGTTGCGGATCCCGCCGGGCATATCCCCGGCGCCGAACTTGCGGGCCACCGCCGCGGTGGTGCCGTAGGCGAGGAAAATGCACAGATTGGCGAGGGTCATCAGGACCTGACTCGCGACCCCCAGGCCACCGAGCGCCTGCGTGCCGAGTGTGCCGACGACGGCGGAGTCGGTCAGCAGGAAGAGCGGTTCGGAGACGAGCGCGAAGAACGTCGGGACGGCGAGGTGGAAGATCTCACGGTCGTGGACGTGCCGGAACGGTGGGGCGGAGAGCAGCTTGGGCATGGCCATGCCACGGTAGCGGACAGGCGTTCGAGGGGGTGCGACGAGATCCACAGTGTGGGGTATTGCTTGTGGATAACTTGTGGACAGTGGGGTGTGAACTTTCTTTCATGCACACCCCGTGCATAGCGTTTCCGCAGCTCACATAGCATGTGGGGCGGTGTTGGGGAAGTTATCCACAACCGTTGTGCACAAGCTATCCGCAGAAACACGCGGTTCGTCCACAGGATCTCCCCAGGTGTATCCACAGGCTGCTTTGCATCAGCTGTCCCCAGTCGCGACAATCCAAGTCCCGGCATGGGCGTCGTGTCGGTCGGGTCCCAGGGGGAGAGTACGTGAGCGTCGCTGACCATACGCCGGAGGACGGCGGCGGTTTCGACCGCACCCCTCCGCATGACATCAAGGCGGAGCAGAGCGTTCTCGGCGGCATGATGCTCTCCAAGGAGGCCATCACCCAGGTCGTGGAGATCGTCCGATCGCACGACTTCTACCGCCCCGCCCACCAGACCATCTTCGACGCCATCGTCGACCTCTTCGCCCGCGGCGAGCCGGTCGACGCCATCACCGTCAACGCCGAACTCACCAAGCGCGGCGAGGCGGCCCGCGTCGGCGGCGCGGTGTACCTGCACACCCTGACCGAGTCCATCCCCACCGCGGCCAACGCCGGCTACTACGCCAACATCGTCTCCGACCGCGCGATCCTGCGCCGCTTGGTCGAGGTCGGCACCCGCATCGCCCAGATCGGCTACGCGGGCGACGGCGAGGTCGATGACCTGGTCGACCACGCCCAGGCCGAGATCTACAAGGTCGGCGAGAAACGCACCGGCGACGACTACCTGCCGCTCAGCGACATCATGCCGGGCGCCCTCGACGAGATCGAAGCGATCTCCGCGCACGACGGCTCGATGACCGGTGTCCCCACCGGCTTCACCGATTTCGACCAACTGACCAACGGCCTCCACGCGGGGCAAATGGTCATCATTGCGGCCAGGCCGGCCGTTGGTAAGGCGCTGGCTCTGGACACGCCGCTCCCCACGCCCGACGGGTGGACGACGATGGGGGAGGTCGAGGTCGGGAGCAAGTTGATCGCGGCCGACGGCTCACCGACGCGCGTGGTCGCCGCCACTGAGGTGATGAAGGGCCGTCCGTGCTACGAGATCACCTTCGACGACGGAACCGTGGTCGTCGCCGATGCCGAGCATCAGTGGCTCACTGACACCCGTGCGTCTCGCAGATCCGCGCAATGCGCCGCGACCGGCTACAACCGGTATCGCAACCGGCGCACCTTCCCCGAGGTCCGGACGACCGAGGAAATCGCACGGACGCTGCGGTGCGAGACCGCCGACAGTCGGCTGAACCACTCCGTGGTCAACGCCGAAGCCCTGGACCTCCCCGAGCGGGAGCTCCTGGTGCCGCCCTACTTCCTCGGCGCGTGGCTCGGCGACGGGGCTTCCTCAACGTCTCGCATCACCACCGTGGACCCGGAAGTCCTCCGGAACATCGAGGACGAGGGCCTCATCATCAAGCCCGTGGGGGCGACAAAGCACTCCTTCGGAGTCTTCCTCCCCCAGCAGGACAGTTCGTCAGTCCAGCGGAGCTGTGTGGTCTGCGGCACGTCCTTCACGCCGAAGCTTCCGCACGTGCGGAGCTGTGGCCAGTCCTGCGGGGGCAAGGCCCGATTCGTCTCGGCTCCCGTCCCGCAGACGTCATGCACCGATTGCGGGCGGCCTTGCTTCGCGCAGTCGCGGTGCCGTGAGTGCATCGATGATCACGGGAGCCTGAAGGCGCTGCTCCGCAAGATCGGGGTCTTGGACAACAAGCACATTCCCGCCGACTACCTGCGGGCGTCGGTCCGACAGCGCAAGGCGCTCCTGGCCGGACTCATCGACACGGACGGAACGGTCAACGCGAGCGGATCCATTCAGTTCGCCGTCACGAATAGGCGTCTGGCCTACGACGTTCGGGAACTGGCCCACAGCCTGGGCTACCGGTCGGGGATGTCGACGAAGCAGGTCAAGGGGCGTACTGCGGATTCCTCGACCTGCTACACGATCACCTTCGGCTCGGAGGAGAACGTTTTCGGGATCAGCCGCAAGGCGAAGGCCTATCACGAGCGGAGCGAAGGCCGGAACTACTGCAGGATCGGTTCCCGTTTCATCACCAGCGTCCGTCCGGTGGACAGCGTGCCCGTCCGCTGCGTTCAGATCGACCATCCGAGTCACCTGTACCTCGCCACCCGGTCGATGATCCCGACCCACAACTCGACCCTGGCCTTGGACTTTGCCCGGGCGGCGTCCATCAAGCACCAGCTGACCTCGGTGTTCTTCAGCCTGGAGATGGGCCGCAACGAGATCGTCATGCGGTTGCTCTCGGCGGAGGCGAGGGTGCCGCTGCACACCATGCGCTCGGGGCTGATGACTGATGACGACTGGGCGCGGCTGGCCCGCCGGATGGGCGAGGTCGCCAGCGCTCCGCTGTTCATCGACGATTCGCCGAACATGTCGATGATGGAGATCCGGGCCAAGTGCCGCCGCCTCAAGCAGCAGCACGACCTCAAGCTCATCATCGTCGACTACCTGCAGCTGATGAGTGCCTCCGGCCGGGTGGAGAGCCGCCAGCAGGAGGTCTCGGAGATGTCCCGGTCGCTGAAGCTGCTGGCCAAGGAGCTTGAGGTCCCGGTTATCGCGCTTTCCCAGCTGAACCGTGGTCCGGAGCAGAGAACGGACAAAAAGCCCCAAGTTAGCGATCTGCGTGAGTCGGGGTGCCTCACCGCCGACACCCGTGTGCTGCGTGCTGACACCGGTGCTGAGGTCACGATGGGAGAGTTGTACCGCAGCGGCGAGCGCGAGGTTCCCGTGTGGTCCCTTGATGATCGGCTGCGCCTGGTGCCGCGCTCCATGTCCCACGTCTTCTCCAGCGGGGTCAAGGAGACCTTCCGGTTGCGTCTGACGTCGGGCCGTGAGATCGCGGCGTCCGCGAACCACCCGTTCCTTACGTACCAGGGATGGAAGCCGCTGGAGGAGCTGGCCAGGGGAACCCGGCTCGCGGTTCCGCGTCATGTACCGGCGCCGACAGAAACACAGGAGTGGCCGGACGCGGAGGTCGTCCTACTGGCACATCTGATCGGTGACGGGTCGTTCGTCAAGCGTCAACCCATCCGCTACGCGAGCGTGGACGAGGCGAATCTTGCTGCTGTCGCCGAAGCCGCGAAGCACTTCGGTATCTCAGCTGTACGGGACGACTATGCACAGGCTCGGGTGACCTCCCTGCGCCTTCCCGCCCCCTTCCGGCTGACCCACGGTAAGCGCAACCCGATCGCGGCCTGGCTGGACGGCCTGGGGCTCTTCGGCCTGCGCAGCCATCAGAAGTTCGTACCCGAGGCCGTTTTCGGGTTGTCGAAGGGGCAGATGGCGCTGTTCCTGAAGCACCTGTGGGCGACCGACGGCTGCGTTCACTGGGACGCGAATGCCGGACAGGCTCGGGTCTACTACGCCTCCACGAGTCATCGCCTCATCTCGGACGTGGCCGGTCTCCTCGCTCGGTTCAACATCATGACCAGGATCAAGCCGACGCGTAAGGGGAAGCACCGGACCTGCTATCAGCTCCATATCTACGGGTCGGAGAACCAGCGGCGCTTCCTGGAGGAGATCGGCTGCCACGGTGACCGCGACGCAAAGGTGGAACGATGCCGGGCCGAGCTTGCGGGCAAGCAGGTCAACACCAACATCGACACGGTCCCGGTGCAGGTCTGGGAACGGGTGCGGCAGACGCTCGCCGAGCGCGAGATAACGCAGCGCGAGTTCGCTTCGGCGATGGGCACGCAGTTCTGTGGGAGCACGCTCTGGAAGCGAGCTCCCAGCCGGCAGCGGCTGGGACGCGTCGCCGAGCTCCTCGACGACGCGGACCTCGAGCTACTCGCCACGAACGATGTGTTCTGGGACGAGATCGCCGAGATCGAGCCGCTCGGAGAGCAGGAAGTCTTCGACGCAACCGTCCTCGGCACGCACAACTTCGTGGCGAATGGCATCAGCGTCCACAACTCGATCGAGCAGGACGCCGACATGGTCATTCTTCTCTACCGCGAGGACGTACACGACAAAGAGTCCCCCCGGGCGGGTGAGGCAGACCTCATCGTGGCCAAGCACCGTAACGGTCCGACGGCCACGGTGACCGTGGCATTCCAGGGCCACTACAGCCGGTTTGTCGACATGGCGCCCGGGTGATCAGTCGACCGTAGCCGCCGGGCCGGCCAATGGCCGGGCCGGCGGCCTCACTTCTCGGGGGCGGGTAGGCAGCCGAGAACGGTGTTGTGGGTGCTCTCGAAGATCACCGATGTGCGGAACCCCGCGATCTCCTTGCGCTTGCTCAGCCGGTCGAGCAGGAACGCGTGGAGGAGGTCGAGGTTCTGCACGGCTACGTGCAGCACGAAGTCGTCCCCTCCGGCAAGAACGAACACGGAGAGCACCTCGGGCAGGCGGGCGACGCTGTCCTTGAATTCCACGATGACGGATCGGTTCAGCGGTCGGACCTGGACCGAGACGAGTGCCTGGACGCCACGATTGAGTGCGTTCATGTCGATTTCGGCGTGATAGCCGCGGATGACGCCGCGGCGTGTCAGCGTGCGCACCCGTTCCAGGCAGGTGGATGGTGCGACGCCGAGTCTGCGGGCGAGCTCGCGGTTCGAGAGCCGTGCATCCGATTGGAGGAGTCGGATGATCTCCGAATCAAGTTCGTCCATGGTCGGGATTATTGCATTGATTCCGATCATTCGTTCATTAATGTCCCGAATTTATCGGTCGATTGAGTAGCGTCGTGGCTAGTCTTTCGATCGAATGAGGTGAAGCGAAATGTCGCTGCGGACCAAGCTCGTCCTTATTGTCGACGAGAGGATGGACCGGGCTCAGGCGACGAATGCGGCGGTCGTGACCGGTCTCAGCATGGGCGGGCGGCTACCAGAGTCGGTCGGGGACGACGGCAAGGATGCGTCGGGAGGCGTGCACGCTGGACTCAACCCGCACCCGGTGCCCGTCCTGGCCGCGGCGTCCTCGCGCCTCCGCGAACTGAACGATGCCGCGCGTGCTCGGGAAGCGCTTACCGTCGTCGGGTTCAACGATGTGGCGCGGCGTTCCCGTGACTACGACACCTACCTGGCCGATCTCGCGCGGACCCCCGCTGAGGACATCGACTATGTGGCGGTCGCGATCTTCGGGCCGCGCTCGCAGGTCAACGCGCTCACCAAGCGGCTACCCCTGCTGAAGTGACGCGAGGGGGCGGCACCCGGAGTAGGGGGACGAAAAACACGAGGGGGCCGTCCACCCGCGGGTGGACGGCCCCCTCGTCGGGCGTCTCGGGGTCCTAGGCCCAGCGGGCCTCGGGACGGGTACGTCCGTTCGTGTCAGTGACCAGGACCCAGCTCAGCTTCGGCGGGCCGGAAGCGATGGTCTCCGTCGTCTCGCGCGGTTCGGGCATTGCGATGCTCTGCTGGCCACGCGCGCGGTTGACGGCCGTACGGGGCGCGGAGGGACGGACCCGGCGGCGTGCCGGGGCGGGGCGGCTGGTCTGCGGCGCTCGGCTGACCCTGCGAGTCATGGCGACACCCCCCTCGTTCTTCTATCAGAGGATCTCAGTTAACCGTCTGTTCACCTTGAAGTCAATCCCGATTCGCCGCCGCACGTGTCGTCCGATGCGGTGCGGCGTCCCGAAATCCCCGCTGTACAGGGGAAACGGGCGCGGTCAGGGAGTGGGATCGGTGGTGGGGATCACGCGCTGTGCGGAGGGTGGCCGGGAGGTGGGCACCCCGAAGGTGAACATTGAGAAGTCGGGCAGCCGAAAGCCTGCACAAAGAAGCGCCCACCGAGGGGGCGGGCGCGTCAGAGCGTGGTCGCGGTGGGCGTCAGCCCTTGTCGGGGAAGATCAGGCCCACGACCTCAAGGTAGAGCTGTTCCGGGTAGGGAACGAAGTTGATCCGGCTCAGGGCCTGGTCCTGGCCGGCCGACTCCATGACGAAGGTGCCGTAGCCGAGGAACCGGCCGATGATCGAGCGCTCGAAGCGCATGTCGGTGACCTTGCCCAGGGGCATCATGTTCACCTGCCGCGTGATCAGACCCGTGGTCAGCAGCAGGCGCGCTGAGGTGATGACGAAGTAGTCGACCGACCATTCCGCCACCCGCCACACGAACCAGACGAGCACGAGCAGCCACAGCCACCAGATGACCGCCAGCGCGGCTGAACTGGAGGCGATGGCGGTGTTGCTCAAAATGCCCGCTAGGATCAGCGCCCCGAGGACCGTGGCCACGGGTGTCATCAGTACGGCCGGATGCCGCCGGATGGTGACGACATCCTGCTCGTGCGGTAGCAGGTAGCGGTTGACCGATGCGGGGGCACGGTTGGTCGGAGCTACGAGCTTCATGGCCGATCGACCTTCTTTACGCGCTCAAGGCGTTGACGAAGCGGGACAGGGATTCGGCTGCCGACATGAGCCCGCCCAGGCCCGTCTCGATGACCCCGGCCGCGCTTTCAGGCTGGGTGAGCAGATAAAACGCAACGAAGGCGATGAGGGCGTACCCCAGCCATTTTTTCAACTTCGCCATGAGCGAACTCCCCAAGAATGCATCCGACCCACTGACCCAAGCTGATTGTTACACCGACAATCAATGCCGTAAAGCCAGATGCCCGGCAACGGCGTGGCGTTCCCCAGGCGCGCGTGTGTTCTTGATCACGCTGCGTCCGTGGTCAGCTGCGTTCTGCAAAGGCGAGGGCGAGCACCTGGAGGTGCTGGCGTGCGATGCGCTCCACCAGGTCCGGAGTGGCCTTCCCGGTGACCTCCCACGCCCCGTGCCGGGCGGCGTCGACACATCTGGTCACGGTCGCTTGCTGGTGGACACCGGCGAACTCGGCCATCAGGCGGTCGATCACGGGGATGAAAACACGTGGCGTTGCGGCTGCCGCGGTTTCGGTCTTCTCGGGCATCTCACTCCTTGAGGGGAAGGGTGATCGCTGTCGTTCCGTGCCCACCGCACTGCGTTCGGTGAGCGTGTTGGGGTGCGAACGGTTGTTCGCTATTGGTCAGTGGAGGCCCATCAGGGGAGGGCGGTGCCGGTCGTGTGGGCCGAGGGTGCCTGGGGGTACTGCTCGGGTGGACCATGTCCTGGGTGCATTGGGGAGGGGTAAGGAACCCGTACCCACCATGATCACTCTAATGTGTCACGTCTCCGTCTCAGAATGAATTCGGCTAAGCCAGATCGTGGCGTCCCGCCGATCTGGATCCGGGCTTTCACGAGCACATATGTCGGGGTTTCCCGAGTGTTTCCCCGTTTTCGGACGTTCATTCCTAGAGATCCGGAAAGATACAAAAAAGCGCCCGGCCGATGCGGCCGGGCGCCTGGCGCGCCGAGTTCAACGGAGTAACCGAGCGCGGAGCGGCGGCGGGTCGGACATGCGGAATCGGCGGTCAGGAGCAGCCGTAAAGACGATCCCCCGCGTCCCCGAGGCCGGGGACGATGAATCCGTTGTCGTCCAGCCGCTGGTCGACGGCGGCCGTCACCACGCGCAGGGTGGCGCCGTGGTCCGCCCGCAGGGTTTCGGTCAGCTTCTTCTCCACCGCGCTCAGGCCCTCAGGCGCGGCCAGCAGGCAAATCGCGGTGATGTGGTCGGCGCCGCGGTCCACCAGGAGCTTCAGTGCGGCGGCCAGCGTCCCGCCGGTCGCCAGCATCGGGTCGAGTACGTAGCACTGCCGCCCGGACAGGTCCTGGGGGAGCCGGTCGGCGTAGGTGGCGGGCTGCAGTGTGCGCTCGTCGCGCGCCATCCCCAGGAACCCGATCTCGGCTGTCGGGAGCAGCCGGGTCATCCCGTCGAGCATGCCGAGCCCGGCGCGGAGGATCGGCACCACCAGCGGGGTGGGGCGGGTCAGCTGGACGCCGGTCATCGGCGTCAGCGGAGTGTCGACGGTCACGTCGGCGACGCGCACGTCCCGGGTCGCCTCGTAGGCGAGCAGCGTGACCAGCTCGTCGGTGAGCCGGCGGAACGTCGGCGAGTCGGTCTGCACGTTGCGCAGGGTCGTGAGCTTGTGCGCGACGAGTGGGTGGTCGACGACCAGGGTTTCCATTGAACACTCCGGATGAGCTGGGCAAACGGGCGGGGAGTCGGCGTCCGAGTCTAATGCTGCGCGCGGGGGCCACGGATCCGTGTGTGACGATTCGGGTTTGAGTTCCTAGATCCCGTTCTGCCGAGGACAGGATGTCCGTTCTAATAGGACGTGTGAGCGCGGACTTTTATCACGGTGACAGGCCATCCGGAGCGGAGCGTGTCGTGGACGAGAACAGGGACCACCATGACGCCGCACCGGCCGATCTGCGATCCTGGCCGGACAATGGCCTGCCTGGTGGGGTGACGATGACGGATCTCGAACCGAGCGATGACGACGAATCCGGCGACTTCGCGGCCGTGGCCTACCGGGAAGAGGAACTCTGGGACGTCTACTGCCTCCCCGAGGCGATGACCCAGGACTTCCCCGGTCTGCTGCACGCGCTGCGACAACAGCCGAGCATCAGCGGTGCCATCGGACTCGTCTCGGTGGGCGACGACTTCTTCCTCATCGTTCGCGTCTACGGCCGAGACGATGTCAGCGTCTTCCTCTCCGATGTGACCGCTTCGATCGACTGGCCGGTGGCCCGGGAGGTCTTGGACTACCTGGAGATCGACGTCCCGGACGACGAGGACCTGGACCAGGTGCTGCCCGCCGGCGACCTGTCGATCCTGGCCGACCTCGGCATGGACGAGATGGAGCTCGGGGCGCTGGCCGGTGACCTCGACCTGTACCCCGACGAGGTCTTGGCGAGCATCGCGGAGCGGCTGGGATTCCAGCAGGCGTTCCAGCGTGCTCTGGACGGGATGGGGTAGGGATTCCTGCGGCTGGAACCGGGAGAGGACGGGAGCGGACGGTGCCGATCTTCTCGGTTCTCTTCTTCCGCGCGGCCGGCGTGTGGAGGGGAGAAGAGGTGGACCTGGCGGAGGCGGAGAGCATCGACGACATCGCCGATCTCATGCGTGATGTCGCCGCCGCCCATGACGCCGAGGCGGTCGAGGGAACCATGGTGTTGCTGATGGAGGCGGACGACGAGTGGTTCGGTGTCATCCGGGTGGATAACCATACCGATCCGCGCGTTTTCCTCTCCGATGTCCGCGTGATCGGCGAGTACCCCGTCGCGACCCTGCTGCTGGACAGCGGGAACGTCCACGCCCCGGAGGTGCCGGAGGGCACCGGCCAGCGTCCCTATCCCGATCCCGGCGGCGACGAGGATCTGCTGGCGGACCTCGGTACGTCGGGGAAGTCCCTGCGCTCGCTGGCGATCGGGGAGGGACGGCTGCCGAGCGACGTGCTCGCCGATCTCGCCGCGCGGGCCGGGTTCGCCGATGTGCTGGATACGCTGCGCGTATGAACACCACGGAACGGGTGATGGGGCGCGCGGAGATCGACGCGGCGCTGCGCCTCGCGCTGGCCGAAAGCGAGCTCACCTCCGGCAGCGAGGACGTTCCGGTGGGCGCTGTGGTGCTCGACTCCGAGGGCGTCCTCATCGGTTCGGGGCACAACGAGCGCGAGGCCGTCGGTGACCCCACCGCGCACGCCGAACTCATCGCGATCCGCGCCGCCGCCCGGCACCTGGGCGAATGGCGGCTGACCGGCTGCACCCTGGCCGTCACCCTGGAGCCGTGCACCATGTGCGCGGGCGGCATCGTGCAGGCGCGCGTCGGGCGCCTCGTCTACGGTGCGCGGGATGCCAAGGCAGGTGCGGTCGGCTCGCTGTGGGACGTGGTGCGCGACCGGCGCCTCAACCACCGTCCGGAGGTCATCCCGCCCGACCTTGTGAGCAGCGACATCGCGGAACGGTGCGGCGGAGTGCTGACTGAGTTCTTCTCACGGCGTCGTTTCAGGTAGACTCCTTCGCGGTGGATTCGCCTAGTGGCCGATGGCGCTCGCCTCGAAAGCGAGTAAGGGGCAACCCTTCGAGGGTTCGAATCCCTCATCCACCGCCTGTGTGGCCGCCCTGGTTCTCCAGGGCGGCCGTTTCATTTCACCGGAAGGCCGCGCTCGGGATCCGGCTTCCGCCCCGGTCCGCGATCAGCGCCGTGGCGAGTCGCGAACCTGTCGGGATCGACGCGTCGTCCGCCGTATCCGGGTAGGTAGATACCGGAAGGAAACGCATGAGCGAAGGGCCGCCGCCACCCGAACCGCCCCGGCCTCCGTTCGGACCGCGGGATCCGCAGGAGGAACCGCAGCAGGAATCGCCGCAGGGTCCGCAGGCTCCCCAGGGGCCCTACCAGGGACGTCCGCAGATGCGGCCGCCCCTTCCAGCGGATTCCGGCGGTCCTGGTGGGCAGGGCGGTCAGGCGGGACCGTCGGGCCCGGGCGGTGCGGGGGCTCCAGGTGGCCCCGGTGCTCCTTCCGGCCCTCCTGGGCCACCGCCCCCACCCGGCTGGTACGGCCCTTCGACACCGGGAGGCCAGGGCGGCTACGGAGGACCGGGAATTCCGGGCGGACCAGGCTGGCCGCCCATGCCCGGCGGGCCGGGGATGGGCGGGGAGTATCCCCCTCCGCCGAAGCGGACCGGCCTGTGGATCGCGCTCGGGGTGGGTGCGGTGCTCGTCGCGCTCACCCTCGTCGGTGTGGTGATCACCCTCGCGGTGACCGGCCTCTCCGACTCCCACGAGGCGGGTGGGCCGAGCTCGGAGAAGAGCGATGGCGGAAAGCCGTCCGAGGACGCCGACACCTCGGACACCGGCCCTGATCTCTCCCGCTACACGGGACCGGACGAGCCGACGAAGGTGAAGATCGGCTCCCCGCCCCACAAGCTCCCCAAGGACCCGTGCGCCGCGCTCTCCAAGGAGACCCGGATCGGCCTGGGCATCGACGGCGAGAAGGGCGAGGCCACGGAGACAGCGGGCAGCCTGTCGACCTGCAACTGGTACCACCTGGCCAGTGACGGTACGTTCCACAACGTCCGGATCACCTACACGCTGCCGCCGGACGACAGCACGTCGGTCTCCGATGCGGAGTACCTCTACGACTTCTACGCCGAGGAGGGCGTGGGCATCCTCGGCGACCGTGTCGAAGAGGAGAAGTCCGATGTGGGGGACGAGAGCATCGTCGTGCTGACCAAGATGGACGACGAGGGCCACCACGAGGCGACGGTGCTGATCCGCCAGGACAACATCATGGTCGAGGTGGACCGCGGGATTAGCCCCGACAGGTCGGACACCTCCGGGGACCCGACCATGGACTGGGCCGACGTCCAGAAGCTGATGCCCGAGCTGGGCCGTCAGGCACTCAACAACGTGGGGTGACCGGCCCGGGGCGACCGTTCGTAGTCGACGTGCCGGAGATCAGCGTCAAGTGAGATGGTTGACCGGTTTCATGCGGTTTTCCGGTCAACCCGCTCCCTGATCGCGGGGAGCTTGAAGTCGAAGGACGATATGAGCGACGACGCCCAGCCTCCGATGCCTCCGTCCCAGCCGCCGCCTGCGGCCGGTGGCCCGGGATACCCGCCGTACCCGGGCGGACCCGCGGGTGTCCCGCCCGGCGGGCCGGGGCATCCGCCCGCTCAGGGGTGGCCCGCACACCAGGGGTTCCCGCCGAGCGGTGCGCCCGTGCATGGCGGTCATGGCCCGCCCTTCGGGCCGGGTGGGCCCTATGGTCCCGGTGGGCCGGGAATGCCCGGTGGGTCTCCGCCTCCGCCCAAGAAGCGGACCGGTCTGTGGATCGGGCTCGGTGTCGGCGCGGTCGCCCTGGTCTTGGTGATCGTCGGCGGCATCGCGCTGGTGGCGCTCAACGGCTCCGAGGAACCCGCCGACCGAGGCGAGCCCCAGGCCGCGGACGGGTCCGATGGGAGGGGCGAGCCCACTGGCGGCGCGGCGGCGGAGGAAACCGAGCCCACCAAGGACGACCGGGACGGCGACGACTTCGCCCGCTATACCGGCCCCTCCACCCCGACCAAGGTCGACATCGGCTCCGGCCCCTACAAACGCCCGGGTGCGCACGACGTGTGCTCCGCCTTCACCGACGAAACCTTGGACGGACTCGGTATCGAGGAGGACGACGGCTTCAACGAGAACGAGAGCATCACGAGCTGCATCTGGAGCCGGCTGGCGGATGACGGGAGCTTCCACACCCTGGACGTCGAGTACTCGGTGCCGCCGGACAACGAAACGTCGGTCTCCCAGGCCAAGAGCATCTACAAGTTCTCGGCGGAGCGCGGCATCGGCATCATCGGCGAGCGGGTCAAGGAGAAGAAGGTCGACATCGGCGACGAGAGCCTGGTCGTCCTCACCGACATGCCCGGCAGCTCCGCCCATAAGGAGGCGACGGTGATCGTTCGGGTGGAGAACATGATCGTGGAGATCCGACGCGGCATCAGGCTGTCCAGCGACGAACCGGACGACGCGTCCGTCATGGAATGGGACGACGTCCAGAAACTCATGCCGGAACTGGCCCGCCAAGCGGTCAACCACCTGGACTGACGTCTCTCCTCATCCTCTTCTGGGGAACCCGGTCCCTCGGCGCCGGTGATCCGGCTCCGAGGGACGGGGCGATCTTACGTCGGCAGAACGGTCGGGGGTGACCGTCCGTGGCCGATGTGTCGAACATTGCCGTCGAGTGAGATGGTTGACCGCTTTCATGCGGTTCTCTGGTCAACCCGCTCCCTGTTCGCGGGGAGCCGTCGAGTCGAAGGACGATATGAGCGACGACGCCCAGCCTCCGATGCCTCCGTCCCAGCCGCAGCCTGCGGCCGGTGGCCCGGGATACCCGCCGTACCCGGGCGGACCCGCGGGTGTCCCGCCCGGAGGGCCCGGCTATCCGCCGGGTCAGGGGTGGCCCGCACACCAGGGGTTCCCCCAGGGCGGGCCGCCGACCGGGCCAGGCGGCCCCTATGGTCCCGGTGGGCCGGGAATGCCCGGTGGGTCTCCGCCTCCGCCCAAGAAGCGGACCGGTCTGTGGATCGGGCTCGGTGTCGGCGCGGTCGTCTTGGTCTTGGTGATCGTCGGTGGTGTCGTCTTCGTGGGCATGTTGGGCGATGACGGTTCGGACCAGGACGAGGCGCCGGTGGCGGCCAAGGAGCGCGACTCCGAGGACAAAGCCAAGGCCGACCGTGAGGAAGAGAAGGACCCGGCGGACTCCGGTCGGGACCCCGAATCGCAGCTGAACGGAGCGGACGGGTTCTCCACCTACCGGGGGCCCGGCGAGCCCACGAAGGTCGACATCGGCTCGGCGCCCCACGGTGTTCCCGACGACGCCTGCGCGGCCTTCACCGATGAGACCCTGGCCGGACTGGGGGTCGAAGGCGACGGCAGCAACGTGGACATCGGCGACTCCGTGTCCTGCCGCTGGATGAACGCGGCTGCCGACGGCACCATGCACACGCTGAAGGTCGAGTACTGGGTGCCCCCGGGCGACCCGGAGTCGACCAGCAAGGGCAAGCGCGTCTACGAGTTCAAGGAGGCCGGGATCGCCACCCTCGGTACCCGGCTGGAGGAGGACTCGCTCGACGTTGGCGACGAGGGGAAGCTGGTCCTCGCGGACAGCAGCCTGGAGGAGGGCCAGACGGAGGCGACCGCCCTGGTCCGCAAGGACAACATCGTCATCGAGATCGCCCGCGGCGTCCGCACGGACAGCGGCGACCCGGGGCTGGACTACGCGGACGTCAAGGTCCTCATGCCGGAACTCGCCCGTCAGGCGCTCAACAACGTCAAGTGACACCCGGACCCGCGGAACGCCGATGGCCGAGCGCGTAGTGGGCCAAAACATTGCGAACGGCCGGGGAGCCCGTCTCCCCGGCCGACGCGGTCCGGATGCGGCGCTCCGTCAACCGCGATCCTCCTGCGCTCCTTCGCTCCTTGGGATCACTCGCCCACCAGTCGGCGCAGCCACTGCAGCCGGGCGGCTCGGGCCGCCTGGGAGATCGCGGCCTCGGGAGCGATGGCGTCGAAGGAGTGGAAGCCGCCGGGCCATACGTGCAGCTCGGCTCGGCCCCCGGCGAGCCAGATGCGGGACGCGTAAGAGACGGCCTCGTCGCGGAAGGTTTCGGCCGAGCCGACGTCGATGAAGGCCGGAGGCAGTCCGGAGAGGTCCGTGGCCCGGCCCGGTGCGGCGTAGGGCGGCACACCGTCGGTCCCGCGTCGCTCCCCCAGCAGCGCGTTCCACCCGATCGCATTGGCGTTCCGGTCCCACAGGTCGTGGCCGACCATCTGGTGCGCGGACGGTGTGTCGTTCCGGTCGTCGAGCATCGGGCAGATGAGGACCTGGCCGAGCAGCTCTGGTCCCCCGCGGTCGCGGGCCAGCAGGGTCGTGGCCGCGGCGAGGCCGCCGCCCGCGCTGGATCCGGCCACGATGACGCCGCTGGCCTCGCCGCCGATCTCCTCGGCGTGCGCAGCCGTCCACAGAAGTCCCGCGTAGCAGTCCTCGACCGGTGCCGGGTGGGGGTTTTCCGGCGCGAGGCGGTAGTCGACCGACACCACCGTCATGCCTAGTTCCCTGGCCCATTCCACGGGCCGCTCGGTGCCGAACTTGTGGCTGCCCATCACCATGCCGCCGCCATGGATGGAGTACACGACGGGCCGCGGCCCCCGCACCCGCCTGGGGCGGAGGATGAGCAGGCCGACGTCGGGCGCCTCGGAGGGGCCGGGGACGAACCGCTCCTCGACGTCGAAGTCTCCTCCGGAGCTCAGCTCATCCAGTGACGGTTCCAGTTGGGCGATGCTCTCCCGCTGGGCGGCGGTCTCCTCGGCGGTGAGTTGTGCCGATAGGGCGTCTCCCATGCGATTCAGAGCGGCGGCCAGCTCCGGGTCGAATGGTGGGGGCGGGGGCGTCATCGGTCCTCCTCGTGCGGTGCATCTGCCCCGGCAGACCGTGGGGCAAGAAGACGATCATCGCCGCCCCGAGGCCCGAATGTCCTCCCATTTTCGGGTGACATGTCTCTGCCGCCCGCTGCGGTCTCCCCCCGAAGGCGGATGGGGACGGCGGTACGACGGTGGCCCGAACCCCACCCCTGGTTCGGGCCACCGAATCGCCAGCGCGCGTTCGTAGGCGGCGCTATCGCCGCGGTTACGCGAACGCGCTGTGTCCGGTGATGGCCTTGCCGACGATCAGGGTGTTCATCTCTCGCGACCCCTCGAACGAATACACGGCCTCGGCGTCGGCGAAGAACTTGGCGATCTCGTAGTCCAGGACGATGCCGTTGCCGCCGAACAGCTCCCGCGCCCACGCGACGCACTCGCGCATCCGTGTGGTGGTGAACGCCTTGGCCAGGGCGGCCTGCTCGGCGCTCCCTTCACCCGCGGCGACGAGCTGGTTGAGTCGCACCACCACGCCGAACATGGCGGTGACGTTGCCGAGCATCTTGACGAGCAGGTCCTGGATCATCTGGAAGCCGCCGATGGGGCGGCCGAACTGCACGCGCTCGACGGCGTACTGGCGGGCCAGCTCGTAGGCGCGCACCGCGACCCCCAGCGCCTGCCACGCCACACCGCCGCGGGTACGGGCCAGGACGGCCGCGGTGTCGCGGAAGGTGTTGATGCCCTGCAGCCGGTCGGCCTCGGGCACCCGCACCTCGTCGAGCACGATGTCGGCGTTCTGCACGGTGCGCAGCGCGATCTTGCCCTCGATCTTGGTCGCGGTGAAGCCGGGGGCGCCCTTGGGCACGACGAACCCCTTGACGGTGTTGTCGGCCGTATCGCGTGCCCAGACCATGACGAGGTCGGCGAAGGTGCCGTTGCCGATCCACCGCTTGGCGCCGTTGAGGATCCAGGTGTCGCCGTCGCGCCGCGCGGTGGTGCGCATGCCTCCGGCGACGTCGGATCCGCCCTCCGGCTCGGTCAGCGCGAAGGCTCCGATCTTCTTCATCGCGGCCATGTCCGGCAGCCACCGGTCGCGCTGCTTCTGGCTGCCGCCACCGTGGATGCTGCCCATAGCCAGGCCGGTGTGGACTCCGGCGAAGACCGCCAGCGACGGGTCGATCCGGTTGAGCTCCATGGAGAGGAATCCGGAGAACAGCTCGCCTCGCGGGCGGCCGTCGCCGTATTCGGGGTAGCTGTATCCGGGCAGTCCGAGCTTGGCGAACTTCTCGATCACCTCGAAGGGGAACTCGGCCCGGTCCCACGCGGCGTTGGCGAGCGGCTTGATCTCGCTCTCCAGGTAGTCGCGGACGGCGGCGAGCTCGGTACGTTCGGCGTCGCTGAGCAGGTCGGCGAAGCCGAAGAAGTCGGATGCCGGGTTAGCGGGTTTGGGCATGGTGGGACTCCTTAGACAAGGAAAAAGCGAAGAGAATGGTGGGCGAGACGCTCGGGACTCATGAAGGACGCGCACGCGGGCGGCTTCGGCATCCCGAGCGGTTCTGCGCTGGGTCAGCCCTGTTCGGCCCGGTGCAGCGCGTCGTTCACGGCGAGCTGTTTGCGGTCGCGCAGCGCCGCACGCGTCCAGTAGGCGTCGGGGCCGTTCCCGTAGGCGGCTTCGATCTGGTTGACGAGCGTGTCGACGGCGGCGTCGTCCAGTTCCGGACGGCCCAGGCCCTGCCAGCCCTGCGCCAGGCCCTTCCCGAGGTGCTCCATCATGTGCCGGATGCCGCCGGGGCCGCCGCCGAGGTGGAAGCTCTCGAAGGGGCCGATGGTCGCGTACCGTCCGCCCAGCGACGCCTTCATCACCGTGTCGAGCTCGGCGGCGTCGACCACGCCTTCGAGCACCAGATGGATCGCCTCCTGGAGTACCGCGCTCTGCAGACGGTTGGCCACGAACCCGGGGATCTCCTTGCGCAGCCGCACCGGTGTCTTGCCCAGCGACCGGTAGAAGGCCGTGGCCGTCGCGACGGTGTCGTCCGCGGTGCGCTCCCCCGGCACGATTTCCACGAGCGGGACCGTGTGCGGCGGGTTGAAGGGGTGCGCCACCAGCATCCGCGCGGCGGCGTCGTCGGACAGGTCGGCGGCGATGCTCGACGCGACGATGCCGGAGCTGGACGTGGCCAGTACGGACTCGGCCGGGGCGTGGCGGGCGATGTCGGCGAAAAGTCCCCGCTTGAAGGCGACGTTCTCGGGGCCGTTCTCCTGCACCAGGTCGGCCTCGGCGACCGCCTCCGCGAGGTTGTGCGTCGTGCGGATGCGGCCGCGCAGCTCCTCGACGCCGCTTCCGGGCAGTCCGTCGGCGAGCGCCGGAAGCGCGTCGTCGAGAGCCTGGTCCAGATCCGCGCGGGGGTCGGTCACGACCACGTCGAGGCCGTTGGCGGCGAACAGCGCGGCCCACGACAGCCCGATGGTTCCCGCCCCGACGACCGCGACGGTCCGCTGCGGGCGGGGCCCCGCCGAGTACCCGCTGTCGGGCGCTGTGCTGGCAGTGCGGCCTGCGCCCGGGAGGTCGCGGTGGGAGTTCTGGGTTATTGGCATGGCGCGTCCTCCTTGGCGGTTCCGGGACGTTCGGCCAGGTAGTCGTGGACGGGAACGGCCGGGGCCAGCGTGAGGTCGGTGATGATGTGGCTGGCGGAGACGACCTCGCGGACCGGAAGGTCGGCCAGCGGGGCCAGGACGTGCTCGAAGAGCTGCAGCCGGGCGGGGCCGGTGTACGCCTCGGTGACCACGAGGTCGGTGATCCGGGTGCGGACGAGTTCGCAGACGCGCGGGGCGCCGTCATAGCCCGGGACGGTCTTGAGCATGAAGGTGGGGACGGCGATCTCCTCGCGGGCGAGGTCCGGGTCGAGCGGGTGGTGCTTGTAGCCCATCGTCGCCGTGGCCACGCGCACGCTCCCGTAGTCGAGCGTCCCCACCAGCGCGGCGTGGTCGGGGTAGAGGGCGGGTGTGCCCATGACCTTCGGGTAGGCGCTCACCTCGCGACCCGCGGCGGTGGCCGGGAAGTTGTCCAGGTACATCGCGTGCAGGTACTCGCCGCGCTCGCCGCCGAAGTCCACGGGGATCGCCTGCCCCGCCTCGACGTAGGGGCCGTAGGCGGTGACGTCGCCCATCTTCATCACCTCGAACCGCACCAGCGGTTCGGCGATGCGCAGCGGCTCGGGCACCACGGCGCGCAGCACCTCGGGGTCCGTGCGGTACACGATGTTGAGGTACTCGCGGTTGGTGAACCTGGCCGCGGCGGGTGGGTAGGCGGGAGCCGTGAGTGGCGTTCCGACGCTCTGCAGAATCTGTTCGCGGTTCACTGTCCGGTCCATTCCGGGGTGCGCTTCTCGGTAAAGGCGCGCACCCCTTCGGAGAAGTCGGCCGAGCGGAGCAGCGCGCCCACTTCGGCGGTCTGTGCGGCGAAGGAGTCGGCTTCCGTGCTTCCGTCGGAGAGTCGGACGACCCGCTTCACCGCGGCCAGTGCCAGGGGCGCGCTGTGCGTGATCTCCTCGGCGAGGTGCCGGGCGGCCGCCAGTGCGCCGCCGTCGGGGCCGAGGCGGTTGACGATGCCGAGGTCGCGGGCGCGTTCGGCGGTGATGGTCTGGCCGGTCAGCAGCAGTTCCATCGCCACGTGGTGGGGGATGCGTTTGGGCAGCCGCACCACGCCTCCGCCGCCCGCGATCAGCCCCCGCTTGACCTCGGGCAGGGCGAAACGAGCCCCTTCGGCGGCGACGACCAGGTCGCAGGCGAGGGCGAGCTCGAACCCGCCGCCCATGGCGTACCCCTCGACGGCGGCGATGAGCGGCTTCGCCGTTTGGGCTTCGGCGAGCCCGGCGAAGCCCTTGCCGGGGACGTTTACCTGCTCGCCGCTCGCGGCGGCTTTGAGGTCCATACCGGCGCAGAAGGAGCCACCCGCGCCGGTGAGTACGCCCACGCGCAGTTCCGGATCGTTCTCCAGCCGGTCGACCGCGGCGGCGATGCCGGTGGCGACCGCCGCGTTCACCGCGTTGCGGGCTTTTGGCCGGTCGATCGTGATGACGAGGACGCCGTCGGCGCTCTCGGTCCGGACGACGGGCGTCGCGGTATCGGTGGTCGCGCTCATCGGAGGTCTCCTTCCGCGGCCATGTCGCTGGGACGGCGGGTGCCGCCGTTGGTGAGCTCGGTCAGCACCTCCTCTGTGTGCTCGCCGGGCAGGGGCGCGTGCCGGCGCACGGCGGCGGGGGTGGCGGAGAACGCCATAGGCACGCCGACAACGCGGTAGGCGCCCTCGCTCGGGTGTTCGGCGACATCCAGCAGTCCGCCGCCCTGGACGTAGGGGTCGTCGGCCGCCTCATCCAGCCGCAGCACGGGCCCGGCCGGGATGCTGTGCTTGGCGCAGACCTCCATCCACTCCGCTGTGGTGAGCTGCG
Source organism: Nocardiopsis rhodophaea (assembly GCF_039530945.1). NCBI lineage: Bacteria > Bacillati > Actinomycetota > Actinomycetes > Streptosporangiales > Nocardiopsidaceae > Nocardiopsis > Nocardiopsis rhodophaea. The sequence goes on along the minus strand of NZ_BAAAPC010000001.1, from coordinate 338,673 downwards.
GGGTCACCGACTCCATCAGCTCGACCAGGGCTTCGCCGTCGCGGTTGGCGTCGATGACCGTGCTGTTGAGCCGCGGGTCCTCGGCCAGGTCGGCGCGGCCCGCCGCGGTGAAGAGGTCGCGGAAGTTCTGCGGGCTGTAGGGCATGATCATCGCCAGGCCGTCCTTGGTCGGCCGGGCCCGGTGCCCCTTCACCATGGACAGGGGGAAGCCGGTGTCTCCCATCGGCGGCTCGAACACCCGGCCCTGCAAGTGCTCGACCAGGTTGAACGCCAGCAGCGTGTCGGCCATCGGCACTTCGACGTGCTGCCCTCGCCCGGTCGCCCGCTGGTGGACGAGCGCGGCCAGCGCGCTGTAGACGATGGTGAGCGCGGCGACCTTGTCGGCGAAGATGCTCGGCAGGACGACGGGCGCGCCCACGTCGCCCGCGCGCTGTGCCAGGTCTAGGAGGCCGGAGGCGGCCTGGATGGTCTCGTCGTAGGCGGCGAGGCCGGCCCGGTCGGAGTCGGAGCGGAAGCCCTGGGCGTGGACGTAGACCAGTCGGGGATTGGCCGCGGAGAGGCTGTCGAAGTCCATGCCCAGACGGCGCAGGGCGCCAATGCGCATGTTGGTGATCAGGATGTCGGCGCCGCCGATCAACTCCAGCGCCTGGGCGCGTCCGGCCTCGTCCTTCAGGTCGAGGGCCACGCTGCGTTTGTTGCGGTTGACGTTGAGGTTCAGCGGCGTCATCCCGGGCGTGCGGTGCAGCGGGCCGTTCCTGACCGTGTCGTTCGGGGATTCGACCTTGATGACGTCGGCGCCGAGGTCCCCGAGGATCTGGGCGGCGTAGGGCCCCATCACCACCGTGGCCATGTCGATGACGCGGACCCCGGCCAGCGGGCCGGACGACCCACGGGCAGCGGGCTGCTCGGCCGATTCTTCTGCGGATTCCATTACCACTCCATTGCCGAAAAAGGGAATGTACGAGGGGGGTGTTTTGGGGCGCATGAAAAACACTATTGCGGCGCGGGGATGAGATACAAACCAGTGGTGACACCAATAAAAGAAAAACGGCGTGACCGCGATGGTCACGCCGTTCTTGTTATCCGCGCGAAGGGGGGAACGGGATTGCTATTCGACGGGCTCGGAGAACATCGACTGCGCCTCTCGCACCAGCTGATGCAGGTCGCCGCCTAAATCAGCCCTGTCGCGGCGCCAGATCAGGCCGGTCGGCAGCGCTGGAGCGAAGTCCCGGAACGGCACCACGACGCACGGCCCGGCACCGTAGTATCCCGACCTGACAGCGGGGTCGCCGGTGTCGCCATTCGCGGCGTCGCGTCCCGCCCGGAGGAGGGTGATCGAGAATGCCGATCCATTCGCCACCATCTCGCGAACGCTCGCATAGTCACCGATGTTGAGGGTCACCTCTTTGCGGATCCCCGCGGCCCTCAGTCGGACCTTGAGCTGTTCGAAATACGTCGGCAGTGTTCCGGGGGCAGAACACACATAGGTGTGATCGGTGAGTTCGTTGAGCGATACCGAACTCCGCGAACCGAATTCCGCGGAGGGAAGAAGCGCGCCCAGGGGCTCGTGCATGAGCTCCAGCACCTCGATCCGATCGGCGTGCACGGGCAGGTGCACCAGCGCCATGGCCAGGTCACCGCGCTGCACCGCGGCCACGAGGTTCGCACTGTTCCCGGGCCAGCGCTTGACGTCGAACTCTTGCGCACAGCGCTCTTCGAGCCGCGTCAGCTGCTCCCGCAGACCCGGGTGCAGGGCGGGGGTGACGCCCACGTACGCGGTCTTGCGCTCCAAGCACATCTCCTGGCGCAACCGCCAGGGGATGTCGTCGAACCGGCCCACCACGTCCTTGGCGACCGGCAGCAGCGCCGCACCGGCACGTGTCAGCTCGACATGGTGGGAGTCCCGCTCGAAGAGCCGCTGGCCGAGTTCGTGTTCGAGATCCCGTACCCGCTGGCTCAGCGGCGATGTCGCCATGTGGAGCTGTCGTGCGGCTTTGGAGAAGCTGAGATGCTCGGCGACCGCCATGAAGTAGCGCAGGTGGAAGATCTCCATCGGTCACAGCCTATGCGCGTCCGCGGTGGTCACCGCCGATGCCCGGGCGGTTGGCGACCAATGGCGCGGCCGGGGGTCAGCGTCGCGCGGATTTCGGGCCGCTCTTGGCGATGAGGTCGGTGCTTCCGCGACGGGTCTGTCCTGGCCGGAGGCGGATGTACGGAACGGCGCTGGAGCACACCGCCGCCGCGGAAAGTGATCACGCCCATGGTGGTGCCGTGCGGGGCCGCCAGCGCGTGGCCCCGCCGTCCGCGCGATGGTCCGGAGCTCGGCTTCCAGGTCGGGGCGGGTGTACCGCGGTCCTCAGGCCGGATCGCGGTTGGCCGGCGTGGTGGAGGCGATCAGTTGGTCGACGACGTCGGAGAAGCTGGAGCGGCGGCGGTAGGCGACGCGCTGGCGGTCGGCTCCGTTGCCGCCGACGCGCAGTCGCGACCATCCGTCGGATACGAGTGCGAGGCTGCCCTGGTCGCGCAGAGCGGGCCGAATCCACGTCAGCAGCTGATCAACCCGCGCCGCCGCCGGAATCAGCCGGCCGGTCGACAGGTCAACACTCTGTCCCACCAGTCCGTCGCGTGCGGCGCGCCAGCAGGCCGCGCGCAGGATCTCCGGCCGCGGACGCGGTGCCGGTTCCCTGGCGTCGATCATCGCCAGCGCGGTCGCGACCATGGCTCTGACGATGGCGGAGAGCAGGAGAGTCTCGTCCGCGGTCGCGGGAGCGTCGGCGACGCGGACCTCCAGGGTCGGCACGTGGTTGGAGGGCCTGAGGTCCCAGTAGAGGCCGGCACGGTCCATGATGGCGCCGGCATCGAGGACGCGGCCGATGAGGTCGTCGAAGTGCGCGGCGGACTCGAAGTACGGCGGCGGGCCGGCCACCGGCCAGCGTGCCAGGGTCATCGTGCGCCAACTCGCATAGCCGGTGTCCCGGCGCGCCCAGTAGGGCGAGTTGGCCGTCAGGGCGATGAGGACCGGGATCCAGGGGCGCATGTGGTTGCTGACCTGGAGGGTCCGGTCCAAATCGGGCATGCCGATGTGGATATGGCAGGCGCAGGCGGTCTGCTCGTCGTCCAGGGCACGGAAGGTCGCGAAGCTCTGCGCGTACCGAGGCCCCTCCGAGATGGGCGGGGGAACCGACTGCCCGAGGATCGGAGCCCCGCTTGAGATGATGCGCAAGCCGTGCCGTCCGGCAGCGCCCGCGACGGAGGCGCGCATCGACCGGATCTGCTCGCTGAGGCCCTCTAGCGCGGTATGCGGTTCGGTCCGTGCCTCGACCTGGTAGCGGGTCAGTTCGGTGCTGACCCGGTGGCCGAGCCCGGACGAGGATGCCTGCGCCACCACCCTCGGGCCGTAGGGGCTCACCTCGCGCGTCACCGGATCGACCAGCAGGTACTCCTCCTCTACCCCCACCGTCAGCGAGTCCGCCGTCACCGGTGTGGTGGGGTGCCGGTCGCGGTCGGTGGGAAGGCGGTTGTTCGCGTCTGCGGTGGCATCGGTTTCGCTATCCACAGTGATAATAATTTCACGAAATGTGATCAAAGTGCAGGGCATAACGGACCCCGATTGCCCTGCCGAGGGCGGCGAACGCGTGTGAGCGGATGCCAGCGGCTGGCCGTCGGCGATGGCCCGGCAGCCACAACCGCCGCCGCCGTGCTGGCGCGGCCAGGATCCGAGGTGACGCTCTAGGAGCGTGGACAGCCTCCCCGGCATGACATCGGGGGCCGTGTTTCCCCGGTCGCGGGGCGACTGAGGCTGGAAGCGAGACCACAAAACGACGAAGGCCCGAACCACGCACCTGGTTCGGGCCTTCGTTCTGCCTGCTTGAGGCTGGCGGAGGATACGAGATTCGAACTCGTGAGGGGTTGCCCCCAACACGCTTTCCAAGCCCGTTGACGTCCGTTCAGGCGTGGTCAGTGGCGTGTTGACCGGGCTTTGCGAGTAGAAGCGGGACGCTGCCGAACCCCATTGAACCCCCGCGAATGAGACTGGAAATGAGACTGTCGGGCGCGGCCTCAGGTCGCTTCTGAGCAGCAGATTCCGGCCCCAACGTTGGACCTTGAGGATGCGGGTTCGGCGCACAAGTGAGCCGAACCCGGCCACTCCCAAGGCATCACGGCCCGCGGCTGCCAATCGGGTTACGCGACCGCTGCCCGTTCCGCCAATGCGACGAGTTCTCGCGGCGGACGATGGCCAGAGAGCTGCAGCAGATCCCGGATCGCCTGACGGGCGAGGGCATGCGCGCGGATCTGCTCCGGCGCTAGCTTTTCGCTCTCCAGGAGAGCGTTGAGAGCCTCCCCCACCTGGCGGCGCTGAAGGTGAGCGCGCGCCGTGTCCAGGAGGAACCGGCCACGTCGTTCCGGTGAGAGCCGAGAGGTGTCGAGACCTTCAGCCAGTTCTAACGCCATGCCCGCGTCCCCGAGGTCAACCGACGTGCTGACGGCGTGGATCTCCACGTTCGTAGGGCCGAACTCGGTCTCCCAGTCGTTTCGGTCTTCACCGATCTGGCCCGCGATCTCACGAGCCTGGTTGATCCAGCGGTGCGTCGCGGCTCGGTCACCCTCGCGAGCACTGATGACCGCCTGTACCAAGTGGAAAGCTCCGTAGAGGGACAATCCTTCGACACTCAGAGTGCCGCCTTCAGCCTGCCGCTGCAGCACATCGATCGCCCCCTGAGCAGCCTTTTCCGCCTGCATCGGGGTCTGAATTCGCAGGAAGGTATGGGCGAGCCGAAAGACACCGGCGACGACTTCGAGCGGCTCTCCGGCGCGTTCCGCTGCCTGGATCGCCCGGTCGGCGGCAACCCATGCGGCGTCGGGCTCATCCTGACGCGCCAGCGTGGCCGCAGCGGCCTGGTAGGCGCGAGCAAGCAGAGTATGGATCTCGTCCGTGCTGTCCGGCTGCCGGACGCGGCTCTCCAATTCGGGCAGCAGCTTGGACAGCTCGTCGCTGAGTTCCCCGTAGGCGGCGCGGTGAGCCAGAGCCCAAACGTGGTCAACTCGCTGGTGAAGCGACTCCACCGGCGTTTCCCCGCCGGTCGGACCATCCCCGAAGAGAGTGCCCAACGCCGGATGCCCCGTCAGTGCCAGCCTCACCCCGTCAAGGTCGTTAGTGGGAGTCGCCTGAGGTTCCGCAGGTGCTTCGGCGGAGTCGGCGCGAAGTTCGCCGATCGACACCCCGAGTGCCCTGGCCATGGCCTGCAAGACAGACAACCGATCAAGCGGGTGTACGCCTCGCTCTACCTGGGACACCCAAGATTCGGAGCGGCCCATCTCGGCAGCCAGCTCCTTCTGGGACATGCCGCGCTCCTTGCGGAGAGCCGCGATCCGGCGCCCCAGCGGCATGCGCTCATCGCCCATCTACCTCGTATCCCTTCCCCGTGATTGCCGCGAGTCGGTCCACCTCGAAGCGCTCGACGTACTGTTCCCGCTGTTCCAAGAAGCGGAGTACGTGCTCCTGGCGCTCGTGCTCTTCGAACGCTGCTTCGTCTCGGTATAGCTCGTAGAACACACGCTCGTTGGGTCGGCCGGTGACGGTGTGGGTCACGTACACAAGGGTCCCCGGCTCCCTGGCGCGGATCTGCTCCACGGTCTCTTCGACCAGGCGATCGAACGCGGTTTCGGTGCCGTCTCGCAAGAAGAAGCGAACCGCGAGGCCGAACGGCTGGGGCATGACGCACTCCTCAATCCTCAGTCAGGTTGCTACCTTCACGAATCCTATTGGACGCAGAAAATTTGCGACTCTCGCTTGACTCGCAGATTTATTGCGGCTTACTGTCGAGGTCCGCGAACGTCCGCGAACTCGCGTGAACGTCGCCGTTGGTCTGGCAATGAGGAGCTGCATGTCATGACTGTTATTGCTGAACACCGTCCGGTATCCGTTCCCGAACCCCGTTCGCCCCACGACGACCACCGCACCGTCGATACCTCCCACCTGCACTTCGGCGAACTGACTGTGGCACTGGCCGCATCCGACATGCCGGTTCTGAATGACGGAGCCCCGGTGTCCGTCGACCAGATCTCCCAGTGGGCGCGCCAGGGCCTGATCCGGCTCGGGGAACCGCTGGTGACCTGGATGAGCTACCTCACGCGCGCCCGCTCTGCTGGCGGCCCTGTCGAGTGGCGCCACACCCGCGAGTACCGCGACATCTGGGGAAGCGATCGCCGCGAACAGATCGCGAGCAACCTCGCCTTCCGCTACCTGAATTTCCGCCCTGGCCCCTGGCCCAGCGGCCACCAGCTAGCTCCGCGTGAAGCCCGCGTGCTGCGACGGTTCACCGCCCGCCTGGACGACGGCACGCGAGTGTTCACCGGCCCGGCCGACGACGCCGGCACTCCCGTCACCACGCCCTGGTCGCACTCCGGGGTGTCGGATGTCTGGCAGCTACCCGACGAGGTGATCGCGGTCGCCCTGGCCGCGTCCGACATGCCCGCGCTTGCCCCGGGCGGTGGCGACGAGGAAGTGGGCACCACCCACACCGCTGAGGGCCGGATCGAGGACATCGCCGCGTGGACCCGCCAGGGTCTGGAGCGCGTAGGCGGCGAACTGGCCGCATTCGTCCTCGCCTACCGCGCCCGCGACCTCAACCACTCTCACCACTGGAACACCATGACCAGTCGGGCACGGGCCGAGTTCACCCACATCTGGGGCAGCGACGAGCGCCAGGAACAGGCATGGTCCCTGGCTTACGACGGGTTGGACCGCTTGGAGGTGGCCGTGAACCCGCTGCCCGACGAACTCGACATCTTCCACCGGACCCTGATCCGCACGGCCCTGGGAAACCACTGGCTGGCCGACCGCCAGTGGCACCTGTAGCGACGCCCCCGGCGCGGCGCCTGACTCGCCAAAGCTGCCGCCGCGCCGGGGCACCCGATCCCCTTTCAACATGAGGAGAAGTGCTCGTGAACGTCATAGTCAACTCCCGCACCCCCGCGCCCCCCACGCCCGTCACCCAGCAGCGGTCCGCCCGCGTTCTGGTGACTCTGCTGGGTGCCGACCTGCCCGCAGCTTGCTGGGACATCAGTGCCGTGCTGCCCGATCGGCTCGACGGCATGCTGCCCGAGGATGACCGGGCTGGGCTCACGCAGTGGGCGGCCGCGTTCGGCGCCGACATCGACTGGCAGCGTCACGGCGGGCGCTACCCGCGCACCACGTTCACCATTAACGAGGTGACGGTGAACGTGTGGGCACCGATGGCCGACACCCAGGCCACCCCCACCGTTGCGACGGGCCAGGCCGGGAACCCCACGTCCATCCCTGACGACACCACCCAGGCCTGCCCGGAGATCGCGCACCACCCCGAGCGCGCCAGCGACGGGGGTGGCCGCTCATGACGACCCAGTTCGAAGCCGTCCCGCTGGTGCGGCTGACGCGTTCGCTCCCGATGGGCATGCTTGCCCTGGTCGTGGTCGCCTTAATGGCGGGGTTGGGGCTGCGCCTGGCTGGTGTGCTCCTGGTACCCACGGCCGTGCTGTTCGCTCAGGCCGCCGCTGCGCTCAACGAGCGGTTCGAACAGCCGCACCTGGCCCTGGTCCTGGCCGTGGTTCTGGGTGTGTTGAAGCTGCTCAGTCTCGCCCTGGTGTGGGGTATTCGCGCCAGCGACCGCACCGCCGCCGCTCTGGTGGACAAGGTAGGTGCGCGGCGATGACCCCCACGGAACCCGAAGAGCTGCAGAAGCTACGCGAGCGGCTGTCGCGGCGCGAGGGCCGTGCCCGGGTCCGCTCCCAGGTACGCGCAAAGCGGGCGCGGCGTCGCGCCGAACAGCGCCGTGAGGCGCTTCGGCGTGGTGCCCAGCTGGCGGGAGAGACGGCCCGTATTCGTCACGAGATCTCCCAGTCCGGGGAGGCCCGCGCGATGCGCGTGGAGCGCACGCGCGCTCTGGCCCTGGCCGTGATGCTGCCGGTGCTCATCGCCTTCGGAGCTTGGTCGGCAGCCGGAGTTCAGGCCGGGATGGTCAACCTGCTGGGTCTGGCCGACGACAGTGCGGCCGCGTATGCGGCGTGGCTGGTTGAACCGGCCTTGCTGGGGATCGTGGCCGGGGTGATCCTGATCCGCGCCCGATTGCAGAGCGCGGGCGGTGACCTCGATGAGCGCGCTACCCGTATCGAGGTCGGCGCCTTGGCGACCTCGATCGTGCTGAACATCGCCGGGCACTGGCCCGACGCGTTGGACGGCGCGGCACTTGCGGCGCTGGCCGGACACACGCTCGGCCCTCTCGGAGCGGCCAGCTCCGCCTACCTCATCAGCGTGGTTCAAGACGGTGTGGCCAACGCCGATCCGTGGACGCTCAAGGACGGCTCACCCGCTCCCTCGCTTGCCGACACGAGCACTTCTGACAGGGCTGCCGAGAGCGCTTCGGAAGAGGGTGCCCCGGCCGCTGCCGAGGACTCCGACGAGCGTGGCGGAACCGTTGCGGACCACGCGGCACCGACGCCTAAAACAAACGCTTCCGAAGAGCCTCAGCGTTCAATGCCTGACCAGGCAGGACAGGCCAGCTCGGAAGTGGCCGCCAGTGGCGCCCGCAACGCTGCTCACAAGCCGCGTTCGGACAAGGGCACCAGGTTGCCCAAGGCGCTCAAGACCGGTTCTGAGAAGTCCTCGCGAGCGCTCTCCGATGAGGACTTGGCCGTGCTGCTGGAGACGGCCATCGAGGATTCGGGACTGGATCGGGAGCCCTCGGTAGCCGCTGTTCAGAAGTGCCTGTCCATCGGGTTCGAACGCGCCAAGAGGGTCCGGGCGATGGTCTTGGGCGAGCGCGCGAACCCGGCCGCCGCTCCGGTCCTCACCCCGCGGGGAGGTGCCTAGCCGTGCCCAAGCTGCCCAAGAGGCTGCCGGAACAGCTGCGTGGCCTGGCTCGCGCCGCACGTGCGGCCGGGTGGCGCATCGAGCGGCGCCGCTCCGGCCACCTGGCGTGGATCCCTCCGCGCGGACCGCGCCTGTTCACCTCTAGCACGCCCTCCGACCGCCGCAGCGTGCGCAACGACGTGGCCATGTTGCGGCGGGCCGGACTCTCCGACTCACCCGCCAAGCGCGGCTCACGCCGCACCGACACCTAACCCACGCGGCCGGTGCCCCTGCTGTGCGCCAACACCCCGGGACACCGGCCGCACCCCCAACCCAATGGAGGTCCTTCCAGGATGAGTGAGAACACGCCGCGAAACGAACACGGGGATGCCGAGGTCATCGACTTCCCCACCATGGTCCCCCTGCCGCAGGAAGTCCGTGAGGGGCAGGAGAACACCCCGGACAGTGGCAAGCCCCCGACGTCCGAACGCGTGACCCACGACGACGCGGCCGACGATGCGGGGGAGGAAGCCCCTCCGGTGCGTGTCGATGCCCAGCTGGACGCCTACCGTGCCCAGGGCGCGGACTTCCTCGCCGAGCTGGCGGAGCGCGCTCAGTCCCAGCGTCCGATCGTGCCCGCCTGGGCGCACTCCAAGGAGGAGGCCGCCCACACCCTGCGGTGGGTGGTGGCCTACTACGCCCACGTGGCCGCCTACCAGGCCACCCGGTCGCCGAAGTACCTGCTCAAGCTGGCCGCACGCACGCCCCGAGGTACCGTCCGAGCGGTCGGCGGCTTCACCCGATGGGTCCTGGACTGGGAAGGAGAGGGCGCCCGCGTCGAAGCGGCCAAGCGCAACGACGCTGAGACCTACCTCAAGCTCTCCCGGCAGCGGGACCGGCGAGTCCGCGCCCGCGCGATCGTCGCCGTGCTGGTGGCCATCACCCTGCTCATCGCCGCCATCCTGGTGGCAGGTGCCCCCACCTGGGCACAGTGGAGCACCCTCGCGGGGCTGGTGATCCTGCTGGGCTTGATCGGCGCTCCGGCCGACCGGCCGCTGATTGACCGGGCCGCGCTACCCCAGCAGGTCGCCAAGCTCGACAGTGACGTGGTGGTGCGTGCCTTCGGCGCGATCGGCATCTCCGCGATCACCCAGGCCCAGGCCAAGGGCAAGGACGGCATCACGTTCGCGTCTGCCATCACCCGTGACGGTCCCGGATGGCGTGCCGACATCGATCTGCCCATCGGGGTCACCGCCGCCGATGTGATGGAGCGCCGCGCCCGGCTGGCCTCAGCGCTCCGTCGCCCGCTGGGGTGCGTGTGGCCCGAGGGCGACCCCGGCGTACACGAGGGCCGTCTCGTGCTGTGGGTCGGTGACCGGGACCTGTCCAAGCGCGGGTTGTTGACGTGGGCGCTGGCCAAGACCGGGCGGCATGACTTCTTCGCCCCGGTGCCGTTCGGGGAAGACCCGCGCGGCCGGGCGGTGGGCGTGCCGCTGTTCCAGCACAACGTGCTGATCGGCTCCCTGCCCGGACAGGGCAAGACCGCTGCGGTGCGGGTGCTCACCGGCGGGGCCGCGCTGGATCCCAGCGTGCAGCTGTGGCCCCACGAGCTGAAGGGCTCCGGCGACCTGGACCCCTATGAGCGCGTCTCCCACCGGTTCGTCTCCGGTATCGATGACACCTCCATCGGCTATGCCGCCGAATCCATGCGGCTGCTGCGTGAAGAGGTCATGCGACGGGCGCCCGCGCTGAAGAAGCTGCCCCGCGACATCTGCCCGGACAAGCGCATCACCCGCGACATCGCCGACAAGCGCTCTGTGGGACTGTTCCCCCTCGTCGCGATCTTCGATGAGTGCCAGAACCTGTTCGCCCACCCCTTCTACGGCGCCCAGGCCGGAGAGGACGCGGAGTTCATCATCAAGGTCGGCCGGGCGCTGGGGGTGGTGCTGATCCTGGCCACCCAGCGCCCCGACAAGGACAGCCTGCCCACCGGCGTGTCGGCCAACGTGTCGGTCCGGTTCTGCCTCAAGGTCGGCGGCCAGGTCGAAAACGACATGATCCTGGGCACCTCGTCGTACAAGAACGGGATCCGCGCCACGGTGTTCCGGCCCGAGGTCGACGCCGGTAACGGCTACCTGGTCGGAGTCAACGCCACCCCCACCGTGGTCCGCACCGCCTACCTCGACCAGGTGGCCACCGACCAGGTCGCACAGCGCGCCCACGCTCTGCGCACCGCCGCCGGGACCCTGACCGGTATCGCTGCCGGCCAGGACAGCGCCCCCGTAACGCAGGTGGACCTGCTGGCCGACATCTGTGCGGTGGCGCCGGTCAGCGACGGCAAGGTGTGGTCGGAAACCGTCGTGGACCGCCTGGCCGAACTGCGTCCTGACGCCTACGGGGCCTGGGCAGAGCTGGAAGCCGACGCCAAGGCCAACCAGCTGGCCGCCGCGCTCAAGCCCTACGGCATCTCCACCATCCAGATCGGGCGCCGCATCTCCGGCAAGGTCGTCAACCGGCGCGGCATCGACCCCGCACCCATCGCCGCCATGGTCACTCAGCGCAACAAGGGTCGGTCGGGCGGCTGACTCCGAGCGGGTGGGGCGCTAGCGGACGGACCTGCTAACGCTAGCACCCGCGCTAGCGCCCCAATCTCGTGATCACCAGGGCGTTCACCTGCTAGCGCCCACCTGGAACGACCCTGCGAAACCTTGACTGGAGGCCTCCATGACCCCCCTTGCCGGGCTGCTATCCCTCACAGCCCTTGTTGTAACTCTCGGTTACATCGGCGTGTGCGTCGCATCCCCGTTCGGGCCGTGCCGCTGGTGCCGACCGGCGCACCGTCACACCTGCCGGGCCTGTCACGGCACCGGACTCCGCGCCCGCCTGGCCTGGCGCCTGTGGCGTCACATCCGCGAACTGCACCGCGACACCCACTGACCACCCGCGGAGGTGCACATGAAGGCAAAGAAGTACCTGAGCTACCTCGCCGCTGCCGTCGTCGTCTACTGGGTCATCACCAACCCGGAAACCGGCGCTGACCTGGTTCGACGCGCTGCCGGATTGTTCGGCGACGCGGCCGTGGCGCTGTCGGTCTTCGTGAACGCGCTCATCTAGCGACGCCCCCGGCGCGGCGCCTGACTCGCCAAAGCTGCCGCCGCGCCGGGGCACCCGTTCCCCCTCGCACATGAGAGAGAAGGACGCACCCATCGTGCCTCATCACGACAACGAGTACCACCACACCGGCGGCGCCGACCGCGCGGCGGCCGACCTCGCCGACTACGTCTGGCGCAACCGCCCCGCGATCCCGGGCCAGCCGTTGCGGCTCGCCACGGAAGGCCGCTATGCGCGCGCATGGGCGCGCGTACTGATCGAGCGCGGTCGGCAGGCCGGGCCGCTCCCCCTGTTCGGCTCTGCGCAGTGGTGCCAGCTGGCCGATGACGATCCGCGCAAGGCGGCATCGGCCATCCGCGCCGCCCTGGCCTGGCTGCGTGAGGGTGACGACCTCGCCTTCGCCCTGGCCCGGGAGGACTACGAGCGCCGCCGCGCCGACGACGAGTACTGGAGCCAGCGCTACGCCGAACGCCGACAGATCGTGGACGGCCTGCTTGAGGACATCCGAGTGCGGGAGTCACGCGACGACCACGCCCGCCAGGCGAACGAGCGCGCCCGTCGCGGCCGCGACTACCCGGGCGGTCCGGTCGATTTCTGGACCGGCCACGCCCACACGGAGGAGGGCGCGGCATGAGCGACTTCCACACTGGCCTGCCTCCCCTCGACACCGCCCCTGCCTCCGACGACGGGGCGGACGCTGGGGAGAGCGGAAGGAAGGGGCCGTCGCAGGCATCGAAGCTCGCCGCACTGGCGCGCAAGCGCTATGAGCTGTTCATGAGCGAGGACGGCCGCCCCTACGGGGTCAAGGCCGATGGTCCCAACATCGCCTTGCCGCTGCGTGGCAGGGCCGGGCTTCGCTCTCAGCTGGCGAGGATCTACGCCGATGAGAACGGCGGGGCTGTCCCTTCCCAGTCGGCCCTGGCCGACGCCATGACGGTCCTGGAAGGCGTGGCCGCCGCTGCGGAACCGCGCACTCCCCACCTGCGGGTCGCCCGCCACGAGGGATCCATCGTGGTCGACCTGGGCACCTCGGACGGCCGGTGCGTCCTCATCGGCCCGCACGGCTGGCAGCGCTCCCCGCGCTCCCCGGTACTGTTCCGCCGTTCTGGCGCGATGAAGCCGCTGCCGGAACCGGTGCGCGACGGGGACGGGCTGGCCAAGCTGCGTGGCCTGATCAACACCGACGAACGCGGGTTCGAACTGCTGGCCGCATGGCTGGCCGCCGCCTTCATCCCCGACCTGCCGCACCCCGTTCTGGCCTTCCGTGGCGAGCAGGGAACCGGCAAGTCCAAGGGCGCTCAGATGGTCATCGGCATCATCGACCCGTCCGGCGCCCCCAAGCGCACCGCTCCGCGTGACATCAAGTCCTGGGCAACCCAGGCGTTCAACTCCTGGGGGTTGTGCCTGGACAACGTGTCCTTCATCCCCGACTGGCTCTCTGACGCGCTGTGCCGCGCGGTGACCGGCGACGGCATCGTGGACCGCGCCCTGTACACCGACGACGACGTGGTGGTGCTCGAATTCCGGCGAGTGCTGGCCATGACCACCATCGACGCCGGGGCACTGGCCGGGGACCTGGCGGAACGTCTGCTGACCATCGAGTTGAAGCTGATCCCCGACGACAAGCGCCGCGAGGAAGGCGAGTTGGACGCCGCCTATGCCGATGCCCACGCCGCCATCCTCGCCTCCCTCTTCGACCTGTTGGCCGACGTGCTCAAGGCCCTGCCCGATGTCGAGCTGACCCGGCGCCCGCGCATGGCCGACTTCGCCCGGGTGTTGGCCGCAGTCGACCAGGTGCGCGGCTGGGACACCCTGGCCTCCTACACCACGACCGCCCGTGACGCCGTGGCCGACGTGCTCGACGGCGAACCCTTCGCCCAGGCCGTCATGGCGATGGTCTGCCAGGCCGGGCCGGAGGGCGTGGCCATGACTGCCCAGCAGATCCTCGATGCGGTACCCACCCCGGAGCGGCTGCCGAAGAAGTGGCCCAAGGACGCCACCCGGGCCGGGGGCTACCTCAAGCGGTTGGCCCCGGCGCTGCGCACCGTCGGCATCGAGGTCGACGACTCTGAGCGGCAGTCCAGGGGCAACCGTTCGCGGATCTACCGCCTTACCGCATCAGAGAGTGCACGCAATTCAGCACCCGCAGCGCCCACAGCACCCGCCACCGGTGTTGATCAGGGCGAACATGCGGGTGCTGAGAAGGAAGCCAGCACCCGCACCACCAATCACAGCACCCGCACAGCGCCCACCCCGGGTGCTGCGGGCGCTGCTGCGGGTGCTGGGAATCTCGCAGCACCCGCAGACTGCACGCTGCTTGACCAGGAGGAACACGCCCTTGTGGGCGCTGTGGGTGCTGCGGGTGCTGAAATGCAGCACCTCTCTAATGAGGTCGCCGAGGGGCGCCCGAAGACGCCGTGTCTGAAGTGCTGTCGCCCCCACTGGAACGCCCTGGGTTCTCCGTACTGCCACGACTGCCGCACCCAGGTTGCGACGGCCAGCCACCAAGGCGGCCGGGATGCCTCCCGGAGCGCCTCATGACCACGCCCACCCAGCGGTTTCAGGAACCGCACGACACCAGTTCCAACCGAGCGACCCCGGCGCATAGCCGCCAAGCCGCCGCCGGGGTCGCACCCCACGAAGGAGGCACCACCATCATGACCGCCACGACGCCCGAGGTCACCACCCCCGTCAAGGTCCCTGAGCGAAAGCTCTACACGCTCGACGAGGCAGCCGCGCTGCTCAACCTGAAGCGGACGAAGACGTTCGCCGAACTCAAGGCCGGGCGGTTGAAGTCGGTCACGGTCGGCCGCCGTCGCTTCATCCCTGCCGACTACCTCGACGACTACGTCGACCTCCTCAAGCGCGAAGCGTCCGCCTGAGCAACTTTCGGGCCGCGCTTCGGCGCGGCCCCTTCACTGGCTTTGAGTGAGTAGGGGAGAGGAATGTCCGAGAAGGGGAAGCGCACCCGGCAGCCGAACGAGGCTTCAACGATCTACCTGGGCAGCGATGGCTACTGGCATGGCAGGGTGACCGTCGGCGTCAAGGACGACGGCAAGCCTGATCGGCGCCACCGGATGCGGAAGAAGCGAACGGATCTCGTCAAGGCTGTGCGAGAGCTGGAAAGGAAGCGGGACGAAGGGAACGTTCCCAAGGTCGGACAGCGGGTGCGCGTCACGGACTGGCTGGTTCACTGGCTCGAAAACATCGCAGAGCCCAACGTCAGCGAGAACACCTACTCCGGCTACCGCGTGGACGTCTACACCCACCTCATCCCCGGACTTGGGGCTCATTGGTTGGACAAGCTTCAGCCTGAGCACCTGGAACGCTTCTACGCCAAGATGCAGCGCAACGGCAGCAGCGCCGGAACGGCGCACCACGCCCACCGCACGATCCGTGTGGCGCTGAACGAGGCAGTGCGCCGAAGGAAGATAACGCAGAACCCGGCGTTGCTGGCCAAGGCGCCCCGGCTTACCGATGAGGAGGTCGAGCCGTACGACGTCGATGAGATCCGCCGCATCATGGAGGAGGCGGGCAAGCGCCGCAACTCGGCGCGGTGGGCGTTCGCTCTCGCTCTCGGCTTGCGTCAGGGCGAGGTGCTCGGGCTCAAGTGGTCGGATATCAACCTCGCGGCCAGGTCTCTTCGGATCCGCCGTAGCCGCTTGCGGCCGAAGTACAAGCACGGATGCGGGGGGACGTGCGGGAGGAACCCCGGCTACTGCCCGCAGAAGCAGCAGAAGAACAAGGCCACCAAGGACACGAAGTCGGCCGCCGGACGGCGTCCCATTGGACTTCCGGCACAGCTGGTCGAACTTCTCAGGGCGCACGCCGCCACCCAGGAGCGGGAGCGGAAGGCGGCCGGTGGGCACTGGGAGGAAGGCGGCTGGGTCTTCACCGACGAGTTCGGGCGGCCGCTCAACCCGAACACCGACTACCGGGAGTGGAAGGCGCTGTTGAAGGCGGCCGGTGTGCGAGACGCGCGTCTGCACGACGCGCGCCACACGGCGGCGACGGTCCTCCTGCTCCTGGATGTCACCGACCGCGCGGCCATGGCCGTCATGGGATGGTCGTCGGCGTCGATGCTCAAGCGCTATCAGCACGTCATCGCGCCGGTTCGCGAGGACATCGCCAACCGCGTTGATGGGTTCATCTGGAAGCCCTCGGAGGTCGCTCCAGAGGGGGATGAGGCGCCCGCTGGCGAGGGGCCGGACAGGGGCAACTGAGACTAAAACTGAGACTGGAGACGACGAAGGCCCGAACCACGCACCTGGTTCGGGCCTTCGTTATGCCTGCTTGAGGCTGGCGGAGGATACGAGATTCGAACTCGTGAGGGGTTGCCCCCAACACGCTTTCCAAGCGTGCGCCCTAGGCCGCTAGGCGAATCCTCCGCAGACCACTTTACAGGCCATGCGGGAGTGCTTCGAACGGTTTCGTCGATGGCCGGGGCTGTGACGGGTGTCGCGGTGAGCGGCGGCCGGGTGTGGGGCGGAGGGGTACTCAGGGGTCCGCTGTGTCCTATAGACTCCAAGCAGACCCCTCGTGCGGCGTCACCTTATGAACCTCCCCAGGGCCGGAAGGCAGCAAGGATAAGTAAGCTCTGGCGGGTGCGCGGGGGGTCCTTTTGCTTTCCCTGGTCTGGGGTTTCCCGTCTCCTCCTCTCCCGAGTTCCGTCGGATCCGGCGCGGGGTGTCACTGTTACGCGGTTCAATGGAGGGCGTGGACGTGCGGAGGGAGAAGTGAACGCGCCGTGAGCATCGCGCTGTATCGCAAGTATCGGCCTGCGACGTTCGGCGAAGTGCGCGGGCAGGAGCACGTCACCGAGCCGTTGCGCCAGGCGCTGCGCAACGGGCGGATCAACCACGCCTACCTGTTCAGTGGGCCGCGCGGGTGCGGGAAGACGTCCAGCGCCCGGATCCTCGCCCGTTCGCTCAACTGTGTGCAAGGTCCCACCCCCGACCCGTGCGGGGAGTGCGAGCCCTGTGTCGCGCTCGCTCCCGACGGCGGCGGTAGCATCGACGTCATCGAGATCGACGCCGCCTCCCACGGTGGTGTCGACGACGCGCGTGAACTGCGCGAACGCGCGTTCTTCGCGCCGGTGAACTCGCGGTACAAGGTCTACATCATCGACGAGGCGCACATGGTGACCCGCGAGGGTTTCAACGCGCTGCTCAAGCTTGTCGAGGAACCGCCGCCGCACCTCAAGTTCGTGTTCGCGACCACCGAGCCCGACAAGGTCATCGGCACCATCCGGTCGCGTACGCACCACTACCCGTTCCGGCTCATCCCGCCGAGCACGCTGCGCGAACTCATGGAGGAGATCCTCACCGAGGAGGGGGTCCCCTTCGACCCGGCGGCACTGCCGCTGGTGGTGCGCGCGGGCGCGGGGTCGGCGCGTGACTCGCTGTCCATCCTGGACCAGCTGCTCGCCGGCTCCGATGAGAGCGGCATCACCCGCGACGGCGCGGTGGCCCTGCTCGGCTACACCGACTCCGGGCTGCTGACCGAGATGGTCGACGCGCTGGGCGCCCGCGACGGCGCGGCGGTGTTCGGCCTGATCGACCGTGTCATGGAGGGCGGCCACGACCCCCGCCGCTTCACCGCCGACCTGCTGGAACGCACCCGTGACCTGGTCGTGCTCGCGGCCGTGCCCGACGCGATGGACAAGGGCCTGATCAACGTCTCGCCCGACGCCGTCGACCAGATGCGGGAGCAGGCCGCTCGGCTGGGACCGGCCGAACTCACCCGCGCCGCCGAGATCCTCAATCAGGGGCTGACCGAGATGCGCGGCGCCACGTCGCCGCGCCTGCTGCTGGAGCTGCTGTGCGCCCGGGTGCTGCTGCCCGCGGCCGACCCGAGCAGCGACGGCGGCGCTCTGCTGGCCCGCCTGGACCAGTTGGAGCGCCGGGTGGCATCCGGTGGGGCGGCGTCGGCAGCTCCCGCCGCGGCGCCTGACCCGACCAATCCGGGCAACAACCCGACCGCATCAGCCGCGCCCGTAGCGCCGACGCCGCCACCGGCTCCGGCCGCGACTCCCGCTGCCGCTCCGTCCCCGGAGCGTCCCGCTGCGGCCCCGGAGCCCGAGGCGCCGCCCGCGCGTCCGGCCGCTCCGCGGGACGACGGCTGGCCCGAGGCCTCCGCGGCGCCCGCGGCGTCTGCCGCCCCCGCGGACCCGGCTCCTGCCGCTGCCCGGCCCGCTTCGGGTGGGGGCCTGGATCTGGGGACGCTCCAGGCGGCCTGGGGGCAGATCCTGGAGGCGGTCAAGGGCATGCGCCGCTTCACCTGGATGATCCTCAGCGGCAGCGACGTGCGGCCCGTCGCCGTCGATGGCACGTCGGTGCAGCTCGGCTTCGCTCGGCCCAACGACGCCAAGGGGTTCTCCAACAGCGGCAGTGACCAGGTGGTCGCCGGGGCCATTCAGCGGATCCTCGGGGCGGAGGTGCGGGTGACGGCGGTGGCCGGTACCGGTGCACCGCCCGCTCCGCAGCGTCCGGCCGCGTCGGCTCCACCCCCGGCTCCTGCGGCCCCCGCCACTCCCGCTCCGGCGGCCGAACCGGCGGGCTGGGACGCCCCCGCCCCGCCGGGGGACACACCGCAGCCTGCTCCCGCTGCTCCCGCCCCTGAACCGCAGGAGCGCCCGGCCGCGGCCGAGGATCGACCGCGGCGTCCCGTCAGCGACCTTCCGGAGCCGCCCCCGGATCCCTACGAGGACGCTTCCGCGGCTCCGGACCCGGTCCAGGGGCGGGAGCCCGAGCCTGGTCTGGCCGAGTCGGTGGACGGCCCCGCCGCCAGCGGGGCGCCGCGGCCGTCCGGATTCTCGCTGATCCAGACCGAGCTCGGCGGGAAACTCATCGACGAGATCGACCACACCGCGAACTGACAGCGGAGCGCGGGGTCGCCTAGGACGACGCGGCCGACTGGTCCTTCGACGATGTCGACGTCGCCCCCGGCCGGAGTGCCGCGAGGGTGAAGTCGACGAGGGTGTCGACGTAGTCGTGGGTGATCCCGCCGAGGTCGTGCAGCCACCGGTAGTGCAGAGGCCCGAGAAGCAGTTCCACGGCGACATCCAGGTCCACGTCGTCGCCCTGGGCGATCGCGCCCTCCCGCTGGGCGGCGAGTAGCCGCCTCTTGTAGGCCCGCAGTCCCGGGCCCAGGACGCGTTCGGCGACGTCCGGCGCCAGCTCGGGCGCCAGGAGGATCTCGGCGCTCAGCGCGCGCAGCCGCGCGCTGAAGGCCGGGTCGGCGAACTCGTCGGCCGTCGCGCGCAGCACCGCCTTGAGGTCGGCCGCCAGGTCGCCGGTGTCGGGGAGGTCGACCTCGATCTCTTCCCCGGCGCCCTCCGGCAGGAAGGCGTCGATCATCACCGCGCCCTTGGACGGCCACCAGCGGTAGATCGTCTGCTTGCCCACGCCCGCCCGCGCGGCGATCGCCTCGATGGTGAGCTTCGCGTAGCCCTTCTCCAACACCAGGTCATAGGTGGCGTCGAGAATGGCGCGCCGCGCGCGTTCGCTGCGGCGGGATCTGCTGGTGGGGGCGTTGTCGGCTGGCATGTTCCGAGCCTACCAACCAATGAAACGAGACGTATCGTCTTGACACGCTCGGCCGCCGTGGTGCATTCTCGGGATTAAACGAGACGAACCGTCTCGGATTGGTTGATCAGGGAGGTGGCATATGCCGCGAGGTGGAAACAGCCTGCTCGGTGTCGGTGGTCAGCGTAAAAACGTGTCCCGCGCGCAACTGCGCGGCGGTGACACGACCAAGCGGGCCGGAGCCGGGCGTCCCGACCCGCTTCAGCACAAGCGCGACCTGCTGCGCCGTATGCAGCAGCGCAGCCGGGCGTCGGGGGACACGAAGGCGGAGAAGGCGGAGAGCGAGGAGCGCGGCTCCGGTGACTGAGCCGTGCGGCCGCGGGGCCGCTGTTCTCGCGACGCGGTCGACCCTGTCCTCGCAGGTCCTCACAGGTCATCGCGGGTACCCCGCGGGTCCGACGCGGCCGGCGGGGACGCGGTCGACCGCCGTTCAGCGATCTGGCAGGACGAAGTCCCAGCCGGGGCCGTCTGGGTCGTCCAGCCACAGCCGGTGCCGGTCGTCGGGCGTCACGGTGAGCCCGAACCGGTCGTGATCGGGTGAGCCGAGCGCGATCCACTCGGCCGTCGCGCTCTCGACCTCGTCCCACAGCGACCGCGGTCCGCCCTGCTCGACGGCCCACTGGTCACCATAGGGGTAGACGCGTGCCCACGACGGACCGTCGGTGGCCGACAGCCACAGCCCCATGCCCGTGCCCATCTTCCGCATCCCCATGCGCCACGACGGCACCATGAAGGTGATCGGGAACGCGGTCGCGAACTCGGTCAGTGGGCTGATGACGTCCGTGTCCACGACCCGGGTCTCGTCCGGTTCCGCGTCGAGACCGTGCGGCGGCGCGTCGGGCATGCGTTGCGAGCGCAGCAGCATGAACCCCAGTCCGCCGCGGAACCGTCCGGAGGCCGATCCGTCCTCCGCCACGGTCAGTGGGGCGAGCACCCCGGCGCCCTCCATGGCCGTCCACGGAGTCACGATCAGCCCGCCGGCCCGGGTCTGATCGATCCAGGCGCGGGGGACGCGGGTCACGCTGCACGTGGCGATCGTCCGGTCGTACGGTGCGCCCGAGGGGTACCCCTGCGCGCCGTCCCCCAGATGGGTGGCCGGCGACCGGCCCGCCGCGGCCAGCGCGGAGCGCGCCCCGGCGAGGACGGCCGGATCGACCTCGACCGACGTCACGTTCGCGTCGCCGAGGCGGGCGGCCAGCAGGGCGGCGTTCCAGCCAGTGCCGGTCCCGATCTCCAGAACCCGGTGGCCGTCACGCAGGTCGGCGGCCTCCAGCATGCGCGCCACGATCGTCGGCGCGGAACTGGAAGAGGTCGGCAGATTGCGCTGGCGCGTGGGGTCGCCGTCGTCGACCTGGGTGATGATCGCGTCGTCGGAGTAGACGGCCGCGAGCCACGCCTCGGGGCTGGTGCGCGCGTCGAGCACGGTGCCGTGCGCGGTCAGCGCCCCGACCTCCGGGATGAACACATGCCGCGGCGTCGCCCGGAAGGCGGCGATCAGCCGCTCGTCAACGAGTTCACCCGACTGAATGAGCGAGTCGATCAGCACGGCATGGCGCTGGTCGGCGGTGATCATCTCTACACGCTTCCGATTCGGTTGTCGACAGGGCGGGGAGCGCGGTGCCACCGGTCAGGGTTGTCCCCGGGGATCGAGGGGTTGAATCGGATGGGCCCCTCGCGGGCGGAACGGCGGCGAACGGACGGCGCGGGGCTCACCGCTCCAGCGCGAACACCCCGACCGCGTCGTAGGCGTGCCAGGAGCCCGTGGTCTTGGTGATGTCGACGGAGTTCGCTCCGGCGACGAAGCGCTCGGCCGGGAGCCGCAGCTCGACGAAGGAGGGGACCAGCGCCGTGCCGGGAACGGTGGCGTCGCCCTCCAGGGAGCCGCGGGTGGCCCCGCCCGCGAACTCCACGTCGGTGACCTCGACCCCGTTGACCGCGAGCGTCGCGGTTCCGGCCAGGGTGGCGTGCGTGTCGACCAGCCAGATCGCCAACCCGGGGTCGGCTGTCGGCGCCGGGGACATGTCGAACCGCAGCCGGAACGTGTGCGCCCGGTTCCCGGCCCACCGGTCGCGGGGGCCCGGATGGAGGTAGCACCAATCCGTGGCCGGGTCGCTCTGCCCGTACCGGAAGTCGACGCCGTCGGGGAACGTGTCCAGGTAGTCCGGCTGCCCGCGGTCGGGGGCCAGCGCCAGCTCCAGGCTCTTCGAGTCGAACGCCCCGACCTGCGCCACCGCGCGCCCGCGCATGGTCATCGACTCGGTCGACACTCCGCGCACCAGCCGCGAGGGGCGGCTGCGCCGTCCCGCCGCGTCGACGGTGACGATCCGGTAGTGGCGCGTCTCCGCCCGGGGGCCGAGCGTGTCGTGCGTAAAGCGCCCATAGACGGTCTTGCCGATGATCGTCTCCGGCGTCAGCTCGACCTCGGGGTCCTCCGACATATGGATCGCGAAGTGGTCGACCAGCGGATCCCACCCGGGGAGTTTCCACGACAGGTCGATCGCGCCGAGGCGTCCCTGGGCGGCGATTCGGGTGACGGGCATGGGGGGTCTGCTCACGGGCGTCCTCCGCCGATCGGGTCGAGGCCGGGTCGGCCCTCCTCGGTGACGAACCTGGCCACGGTGCTCACGGTCCCGGAGTCGTCGGCCTCGATCTGGTCGATCACCTTGAAGTCCGACGTGACTTCGCTGGGGGTCATCTGCAGTTGAACATAGCCGCGCCGGGCGTTGTACAGCTTGACATGGTCGTTGCCCAGCCAGATGGGGGCGAAATGGTCCCGGTCCGAGCCGTTGCCGTCCGACGACACCGACGTGGTGATCAGCTCGGTGCCGATATTGGCGGAGTCCGGGTCGCCGAAGTCCTCCTTGAGCTCGGCGGCCGAGTGGCGGTGGATGTCGCCGGTCAGCACAAGGGGGTTGGACACGTTGTAGTCGGTCAGGGTGCGGAACAGCCGCTCGCGGTTGGCCGGAAAGCCGTCCCACTGGTCCATGCTGAACTCGAAGCCCGGTCCGGTGTCGCGGTCGATGAGGGCCATCACCACCTGCTGGGCGAGGACGTTCCAGGTGGCGTCGCTGCGTCTCAGCCCCCTGTAGAGCCATTCCTCCTGATAGGTGCCCAGGATGCTGCGTTTCGGGTCATTGCGGTCCCCGCCGGGGACGCCTCCGTCGGCCGGGACGTCGTCGCGGTACTGCCGTGTGTCCAGGACATTGAACTCGGCGAGGTTGCCGAAGCGCAGTCGGCGGTAGAGCCGCATGTCCGGGCCCTTGGGCAGGGAGGCGGCGCGCAGCGGCTGGTTTTCGTACCAGGCGCGGTAGGCCACGGCCCGGCGCCGGAGGAAGTCCTCCGTGGACACTCCGGACTGGGAGTGCCCGTCGGCGTAGTTGTTCTCCACCTCGTGGTCGTCGGTGGTCACCGCCCAGGGCGCCGCGGCGTGCGCGGCCTGCAGGTGGGGGTCGGTCTTGGTGAGCGCGTACCGCAGCCGGTACTGCTCCAGGGTGAGGACGGCCGCGGCGTGGGCCTCGCTGAGTTCGGGGGCGCCCTGACGGCGCAGGTTCGCTGAGGTGATCCCGTACTCGTAGATGTAGTCGCCGAGGAACAGCAGCAGGTCGAGGTCCTGCTCGGCGATGTCGCGGTAGGCCGTGTAGTGGCCGTGGTACCAGGCCTGGCAGGAGGTGATGGCCAGGGAGAGGGAGGAGACGCGGGCGCCGAACGGGGGCGCGGTCTTGGTTCGGCCCACCGGGCTGATCTCGCCCCCGGTGCGAAAGCGGTAGAAGTACTCGCGCCCGGGTTCCAGCCCCCCTACCTCGGGGTGCACGGAGTGCGCGAGGTCGGGGGTGGCCACGGCGCTGCCGCGCCGGACGACGTCGCGGAACCGCTCGTCGGTGGCCACCTCGTACTCGACGGTGTAGTCGCGGGCGGGCATGCCCCCGTGGCCGTCTTCGGCCAGCGGGTCGGGGGCCAGGCGGGTCCACAGGACCACGCCGTCGGGGGCCGGGTCTCCGGAGGCCACACCGAGGGAGAAGGGGTTGTCCGGAACGGGGCGGTCAATGGGGGCGGCATGTCCGGCGACGTTGCCTCCGAGGACGAACGCCGCGGTGCTGATGCCTGTCAGTGCGAGGAAACTGCGCCGGTCGGGGGTAGGGAGGCGATGGGGTCGGACCATACGGACCATATGTCGAATCCGTCCACTCGAACGGTCAGTGCTCATCGATCCTCGGGCGTGCGGCTTGACCCCATATAGATACCAAGTGATAACGGAATGGATTTCGGTTCAACGGGCCCCCGCGGGTGTGTGGGGTCGCCCACACCGCCTCCGACCTGCTCGGATGATCTGGGGCGGAGCCGCGGGGGCTTATTCGGTCCCGCCTCGGCCGGGCGTGTCGCTACCCGGTGGCGGCCCCGCGCGCGGCGGCGGGGTGGTCGGGGTTGTTGGTGGGTCACGTGCAGGGAGGCGATGGTCCAGCGGGCCGGCGGCCGAAGGCAGGGGCCGGTCGACGGGGGCCGCGTGGGGCGCGCTGATCTCACTCTCCGAGGTGTCCGGCGCGATGCGCGGGCCGACGCGGCCCGGCCCGACGACGTGATCGCGTCCGCCTCGGCGCACCCCCCGCGCCCGCGTCGGCTGACCGGGGGCACCACGCCCTTTCGCGGTCGCCCCACCGCCTCTGCGCGAGCGGATACGCTCGCAGGAGTCGGCACATGACGCAAGGAGATGTTGGCAAGTGAACCCTGGCGGCGGAATGGACATGCAGGCGCTGCTGCAGCAGGCCCAGCAGATGCAGCAGCAGCTCATGGAGGCCCAGCAGCAGCTCGACGAAGCCCAGGTCGAGGGCACTTCGGGCGGCGGGCTGGTCACCGTGAAGGTGAACGGCCGCGGTTCGGTCGAGGACATCACCATCGACCCGAAGGCGATCGACCCCGACGACGCCAGCGAGACGGCGCAGACCATCGCCGACCTCGTCCTCGCGGCCATCCGCGACGCCGAGTCCGCGGTCGAGGAGCTGCAGCAGGAGAAGATGGGACCGCTCGCCGAGGGACTGGGCGGAGGCGGGCTGCCCGGGGGCGGGATGCCCGGCCTCCCCGGCTTCTAGGCACCCGCTGGCGTCTCCGGCGGCCGGTGCGGGTGTGAGATCTTTCGCGCGGCTCGACTACGGTGGAGGCCGAGAGATCGACGAGTGAGTGGTTGGCGATGTACGAAGGCGCGGTTCAGAATCTGATCGACGAGCTTGGGCGGCTGCCCGGCGTCGGTCCGAAAAGCGCGCAGCGCATCGCCTTCCATCTGCTTGCCGCCGAGACCGCCGACGTCAAGCGCCTCGCCAACGCGCTGGTCGAGGTCAAGGACCGGGTGCGGTTCTGCGAGGTGTGCGGCAACGTCTCCGAGGAGACCGAGTGCCGCATCTGCCGCGATCCGCGGCGCGACTCCGCCGTCATCTGCGTGGTGGAGGAGTCCAAGGACGTCGTGGCGATCGAGCGGACGCGCGAGTTCCGCGGCCGCTACCACGTGCTCGGCGGCGCCATCAGCCCGATCGAGGGCGTCGGCCCGGACGACCTGCGCATCAGGGAGCTGATGACGCGGCTGTCCGACGGCCAGGTCACCGAGCTGATCCTGGCGACCGACCCCAACCTGGAGGGCGAAGCCACCGCCACCTACCTCGCGCGCCTCGTCAAACCCATGGGGCTGAAAGTCACTCGGCTGGCCAGCGGCCTGCCCGTCGGCGGCGACTTGGAGTACGCCGATGAGGTCACGCTGGGCCGGGCGTTCGAGGGGCGCCGAAACCTGGAGTTCTGAGCTCCGCCCGGTACCGCCGCACGTGGCCCAAAATCCCCTCTCAACAGCGAGAACCGCCGCGCACCGCGGCGCATCGTAGGAGTTCGGACGATGAGTTCGAAAAAAGTTGGAGTATCGGCCCGTTTGCCGGGTACGACCCCTCCTCGGTGCCTTTCGCCGCAGGTGAGAGGGCATCCGATGAAACCTGATAGCTACACTGCTGGTTGATTACCTTGATCCCAACTCCTCAGGAGCAACGACCGTGGCTCTAATCGTGCAGAAGTACGGCGGGTCCTCCGTCGCTGACGCAGACGCCATCAAGCGCGTAGCCCAGCGGATCGTCGCTCAGAAAAAAGCGGGATATGACGTGGTCGTCGTGGTCTCTGCCATGGGCGACACCACCGATGAGCTCCTCGACCTCGCCGAGAAGGTCTCCCCCGTCCCGCCCAAGCGCGAGATGGACATGCTGCTGACCGCCGGTGAGCGCATGTCGATGGCCCTGGTCGCCATGGCCATCGGGAACCTGGGTTACGAGGCCCGATCCTTCACGGGCTCGCAGGCCGGAGTCATCACCACGTCCCTGCACGGCAACGCCAAGATCATCGACGTCACCCCGGGCCGGATCCAGGAGGCTCTGGACGAGGGGTCGATCTGCATCGTCGCCGGATTCCAGGGCGTCTCGCAGGACAGCAAGGACATCACCACGCTGGGCCGCGGCGGTTCCGACACCACGGCCGTTGCTCTCGCGGCGGCGCTGAACGCCGACGCGTGCGAGATCTACAGCGACGTCGACGGTGTGTTCACCGCCGACCCGCGCATCGTGCCGTCCGCCCGCCGCATCCCGCAGGTCTCCTACGAGGAGATGCTGGAAATGGCCGCCTCCGGCACCAAGATCCTCCACCTGCGGTGCGTGGAATACGCGCGGCGGTACAACATCCCGCTGCACGTGCGCTCGTCGTTCAGTCAGAAGCCCGGTACCTGGGTCGTCTCAGAAGTTGAGGAAACCGAAGGCATGGAACAACCGATCATCTCCGGCGTCTCGCACGACCGCAGCGAGGCTAAGATCACGGTCGTCGGCGTTCCCGACAAGGTCGGCGAGGCCGCGACGATCTTCACGGCCCTGGCGGACGCCGAGATCAACATCGACATGATCGTGCAGAACGTGTCGGCGGCCTCCACCGCGCGCACCGACATCTCGTTCACAGTGCCGATGGACTTCGGGCAGACCGCGATGACGGCGCTGAAGAAGGTCCAGGAGAAGGTCGGCTTCGAGGGGCTGCGCTACGACGACCAGATCGGCAAGGTGTCGCTGGTCGGCGCGGGCATGCGCTCCTACCCGGGCGTCACCTCGCGGTTCTTCGACGCCATCGCGCGCTCCGGCACCAACATCGAGATGATCTCCACCTCGGAGATCCGCATCTCGGTCATCGTGGAGCAGGACCAGATCGACACGGCCGTCGCGGCCGCACACAGCGAGTTCGAACTCGACGCCGACCAGGTCGAGGCCGTCGTCTACGGAGGTACCGGCCGATGAGCAACCGTCTCCCCACCCTCGCCATCGTCGGTGCCACCGGTGCCGTGGGCACCGTCATGCTCGACATCCTCTCCACCCGGGAGAACGTGTGGGGCGAGATCCGGCTGATCGCCTCTCCGCGCTCGGCCGGCAAGCGCCTCACCGTCCGCGGTGAGGAGGTCGAGGTGCAAGCGCTGGCGCCGGAGGTCTTCGACGGTGTCGACGTCGCGATGTTCGACGTCCCCGACGAGGTGTCCAAGCAGTGGGCGCCGATCGCCGCCGAGCGCGGCGCGGTGGCCGTGGACAACTCCGGAGCGTTCCGGATGGACCCCGATGTCCCGCTTGTCGTGCCCGAGGTTAACGCCGATCAGACGCGCAACCGCCCGCGCGGCATCATCAGCAACCCGAACTGCACCACGCTGTCGATGATCGTCGCCATGGGTGTGCTGCACCGCGCCTACGGTCTGACCGACCTGGTCGTGGCCTCCTACCAGGCGGCCTCGGGCGCCGGCCAGGAGGGCATCGACACCCTGCACGACCAGATCGAGAAGGCCGCCACCGACCGCACCCTGGGCACCCGCGCCGGCGACGTGCGCGCCGCCGTGGGCGAGCTCGGCCCGTTCCCGGCGCCGCTCGCGATGAACGTGGTGCCGTGGGCCGGGTCGCTCAAGGACGACGGATACTCCTCGGAGGAGCTGAAGGTCCGCAACGAGTCGCGGAAGATCCTGGGCCTGCCCGAGCTGCGGGTCTCGGCCACCTGCGTCCGCGTCCCCGTCGTCACCACCCACGCGCTGGCCGTGCACGCCACCTTCGCCCAGGAGGTGGACGCCGCGGCGGCCCGTGAGGCGCTGGCTTCGGCGCCGGGCGTGGTGGTCCAGGACGACCCGGCCGCGGGCGAGTTCCCGACCCCGGCCGATGTCGTGGGAACCGACCCCACCTGGGTCGGCCGCATCCGCCGCTCGCTCGACGACCCCGCGTCGCTCGACCTGTTCCTGTGCGGCGACAACCTGCGCAAGGGCGCCGCGCTGAACACCGCCCAGATCGCGGAGGTCGTGGCCCAGGAGTTCATCCAGGGCTAGGCGACCCCGCCCCACGCGGGCGGTCAGCGACGGCGGCGGCCGGGGCTCCCCGCACGGGGAGCCCCGGCCGCCGCCGTGCGTGCCCCACTCTCCCTTCGGCGGTGATCACGGGGAATCCGACGGAACGCGTCGGTGATCGTTCGTGTCTGGTGCGGCAACCCATGAACACCCACGTCTGGTTTCCGACGGAATCCCCGTGGCCATCGCGAAAAAGATCCGTCACCGCCCCTTGCGCGGTGTGCGGGCGAGACTGAGCCGGTACAGCAGGCGGCAGTGGTCGACCGAGCCCACCAGGTCGGAGGTCTCCACCGGGCGCTGCCCGTTGTAGTGGGTGCGCTCCACCACCAGGACCGGCAGGCCCGCGGCGAGCTGGAGCATGGAGGCCTCCGGTTCGCGCAGCGGGCGCACGCCCACCTCCTCCACCACCCGGTCGATGATCACCCCGGCCGCGCCGAGACGGTCGAGCACGCTGGTCCCGGGCTCGGCGTCGGCGGGTGTGCGCAGCGTGCCGTGGGTGAGCAGCATCGGCTCCCAGGCGGTGTGCAGGGCCACCGGTACGCCGTCGGTGAGGCCCAGGCAGCGCGTGCGGTACACGGCGTCGCCGTCGCGGATGGCGAGTCGGCGCGAGACCAGGTCGCACGCCTTCTCGGTGACGGTGTCGATATCGCGGCGGTACAGCGGCTCCACGCCCGACCCCGAGGAGCGGTCGGTGCGCGAGAAGCGGTGGATCTGCGGCACGGACCGGACGTAGTAGCCGGACCCGGGCCGGGCTTCCACCAGCCCCTCGCTGACGAGCAGGCGCAGGGCGTGCCGGGACACCTGCTCGCTCACGTCATACGAGCGGGCCAGCCGGGACCGCGATGGGAGCCGGGTACCGGGGGTCAGCTCGCCGTTGAGGATGGGCGTGCGTAGCTGATCCGCCAGCCAGAGATAGCGCGGTTGCCCTGCCATAGCTACGCGGTCCTTGGTGACGGCCCTTCCACGCGGGTCCCGGTGAATCTCTGCGCGAAATCCAGTTCGGCCGACATATGGCGAATCTGCTCCTCCACGACGAACGAGCCGTGCCCGGCGTCAAACCGGTAGATCTCGTGCGGCTTGCCGAGCTCGGCGAGGCGGGTGATGTAGTTGTCGATCTGCCGGATGGGGCAGCGAGGGTCGTTCTCTCCCGCGAGGATGAGGACGGGAGCCGTTACGTTCTCCACGTAGGTGATGGGCGAGGAGCGGCGGTACAGGTCGGGGACTTCGTCGGGCGAGCCCCCGAACATCGAGCGGTCGAAGGCGCACAGCGCCTCCATCTGGTCGGCATACGAGGCGACGTAGTCGGCGATCGGCATCGCCGCGATGCCCAGGCTCCAGTCCTCGGGGTACAGACCCAGACCGAGGAGGGTGAGGTAGCCGCCCCAGGAGCCGCCCTCCAGCACCAGGCGGTCGGGGTCGGCCAGGCCGGAGGCCACCGACCAGTCGCGGACCGCCTTGATGTCCTCCAGCTCGGTGAGCCCGACACGGTTCTCCAGGGCGTCGCGCCAGGCGGTGCCGTACCCGGTGGAGCCGCGGTAGTTGACCCGGACGACGGCGAAGCCGTGGTCGACCCAGGCGGCGACGTCGGCGGCGAAGGCGTCGACGTCATGGGCCTCCGGGCCGCCGTGCACGGTGAAGACGGTGGGCAGCGGGGTGGCGGTGTCGGAGGGTACGGACACGAGCGCGTGGATGTCGCCGCCCGGCCCCGGGACGGTGACGTCGCGGACCGGGACGGAGGGCGGTGAGCTCGGGCCGGGCGGGGCCAGGATGGTGGCGCCGGTGGTGTCGCGGACCACCGGAGGATGCTCGGAGCTTGACCAGGCGTACTCGACCGTGCCATCGGGGCGGGCCGCGGCTTCGGAGACCAGGCCGCGGGGGATGTCCAGCGGGGTCGTCGCGCCGGTGGCGAGGTCGTGGCGGTGGACGCGGCTGCGTGCCTGGTAGTCCTGGGAGATCAGCAGGGACGTTCCGTCGGGCGTCCACCCGGCGGAGAGCTCGCCAGGCAGGTCGAGGGGGATCTCCTGCTCGGTGCCGGCAAGCGGGTCCCAGATCAGCGGTTCCACACGTTCGTGGCGCTCGTGCAGGACCAGCAGCCGGTGGTCGTTGGGGGCGAAGCCCACGGGGGTGAGATCGCGGCCGGGGCCGTCCCACAGGTCGGCGACGGTCTCGGTGGTGCCGTCGGGGAGGAGGCGCAGGACCCGTACGGCCATGTGGCGGCTGTCGCCGTGCTCGCTGTGGCCGATGACGAAGAGGGACTCGTCGCGCGAAAGGTCGGAGATCCAGCCCTCCTGGCGGTGGGAGTAGACGGTGCGCGGCTGTGTGCCGGGGCGGCTGAGGTGGACGCTGAAGCCGTCGTCCGTGGACCGGCCGACGAGGGCCAGCCCCGACGCGCCGAGCGCGAGCCCGCCGATGTAGGAGGGGGGCAGCCCGGGGATGGCCGGGGCGTCGGGGCCTCCCCGGAACGGCTGCCGCCGCCAGACGCCGAACTCGTCGCCGTCGGTGTCGTCGAACCACCAGACCCAGGCTCCGGTGGGGTCGAGGGTGCCCGACCTGGTGCCGTGGTGGCGCTTGGTCACCTGGCGCTGCTCGCCGGTGGCCCGGTCCCAGGTGTAGATCTCCCAGGTGCCGCTGGCGTTGCTGCAGAACATCGAATGGTCGGGGGCTTCTCTGGCCCAGGATGGGAGACTGACCCTGCTCGCACGGAACCGATCTTGCCAACGCTCGCCCATGATCCCCAGTAAAGCAGCGCAGTTCCCTGGAATGGGCGCGAATGGGAGAGCGAACTTGGCCACTCCCGGACGCACGAGGCCTTCTGCGACGTCACCGGGAAGAAGCTCTCACCCGCCAGTTAGCCAGGGAAATCCCGGAGGTGATTGCCACGGGGGTGCGGCATCGCCAGCGCTTGCCCGACCGCTCCGTTTGCCGCCCCTCCGGCGCCGACAGCTCCGATGCCCGCCTCTTCGGTTTCCGAACTGCGTGCCCTGATCGAGCGGGGCAGCGGCCGACGTACCTGTTTTTGTGGGGAAACCGCCACGGCGCGACAGCTCGGTGGGTCCGGGGTGCCGGAGCCAGTGGCGGGCGGCGCCGTTCACCATCGAGGATATTGAATCCGCCACGGCCGAGCACTGGATGATGGCCGAAAAGGCGCGGCTGCTCGGGGACGGCGCAACGGCCGACCGGATCGTGGCGGCGGCGAGCCCCGGTGAGGCCAAGCAGCTGGGCCGGTCGGTGTGCGGCTTCGACGAGGATCAGCGGCGCGCGCACCGCTTCGAGATCGTCGTCCGGGGGCGGTGGCGAAGTTCGGCGCTGACCCGAAGCTGCGCGAGTGCGACGGCCCTGCTCAGGCGGGGCCGTTCTGCATGCCGTCAGTCCTGCTCGACCGGGATCGTGTAGGCGAGTTCATAGCGGTCCGTGGGCACTACGATGTCGGCCGTCTCCACCGGGCGCTCCTCGGTGAAGTACGTCCGCTGGATCACCATCACCACCGTGCCGGGGCCGATACCGAGACGCTCCGTCTCTTCACGTCCAGCCGATCTCGCGGTGACAATCTCCGACGCGTGGACGATGCGATGACCGATCGTCCGCATCCGTTCCACCACGCCGCGCCCAGCATGTACACCGTCTTCCGGAAGGACAATGGCCGTGCCTCGGGTCAGTTCCAAGGGCTCATACGACGTGGAGAGCATGACCGGTTCGCCATCACCCGTGAACGTGTACACCGTCCGCATCACCTCGGCGCCGGCATCCAGAGCCAGTCTTTCCGCGATGTCCTCGGGCGCCGATACCGGCTCGGATGTCGCCTCCCAGCCGCCGCGGACCGCTTGTGCCGCCATATCAGCCCGGAAAGGCGAACCATCGCGAGACTCCCGGTACCAGGAACGTGTGAGACGACGGAGTGCCGGGCGGCGACGCACGTAGGTACCCGATCCCGTTCGTGACACCACGTAGCCCTCAGCCACGAGTTGCTGGATGGCATCGGCTGCGACGCGTGGCCCGACAGCGAACTCGCTGGCCAACGCCTGCCGTGAGGGAAGTCTGTCTCCGGGGCCATACGTGCCCCCAAGGATGCGTTGCCGCAGTTCATCAGCTATGCGCTGGTAGGTCGGGCGGGTCACGTGCACTCCTCGATTGAACCCGATTTGCACGAACAGCTTGACAAACCTGCACGTGCCGAAACAAGCTGCACGTACAACTTAATAACTTGTACGTGCTGATCTGATGGAGCGGGTCATGGAGGAGACGATCACCGTTCCGGCGAAGGCCGCCATGGTGCCCGCGGTCCGGCGTGGAGTGTGCGGTCTCCTTCCCGGTTTCGATCGCCTCGACGATGTGGAGCTGGTCGTCTCAGAGCTGCTGACCAGCGCCATCCGGGCGAGCAGCGGAGACATCACCCTTCGGCTCATCGACACCGGCGATATCCGCATCGAGATACAGGACCTGCGCGGACGGCACCCGCGCCTCGACGGCGGCGGTGACGATCACGTCGTCAACGGGCTTGGCCTGGCTTCCGCGATCGCTGACCGCATCGGATCTGTTCGACATCGCTCCGGCAACTGCACAACCTGGGCCGTCATCAGGTCGATCCGCATTCCCTAAGTTCCCACGCACTGGACCTCCCATCCGGCATAACTCCCGAGGAGCTCGCTCATGCGACTCATCCGGACGTTCGTCCTCCTCGTCCTCCTCGTCCTCCGACCCCCCGAACCACCGCCGCCACGGGCCATTCGCGGTCGGGCGGCGCGGATCCGCCCCTACGCCCCTCTCTTCCACCCGTGCATGGCGGGGGCGGTGGCTTGATGCTCGACCTCACCCCCGAGGAGGTCCGCCGCCTGCGGGAACTGGCCGACCAGATCGCCATGGGCACCCAGGGCCGCCCCTGCTGGCTGAGCGGGGCGCGCTCCACCTCTATCGGCATTCTGCAGCGCGTCTCCGACTGGCTCGGCGACGCCTGTGGCCACATCGACGCCACTCCCGAGCGCCCCGGCCCCGCGCTGCTGCGCCTGCCATGCGTGCGCCCATTTGGTCACTCCGGCCTGCACCTCGACGCGCACGGCCACAGCTGGGTCTCGCTCCCCGGAGAGGAGCCGCGGACATGAGCCCGACCGAGATCGCCGCAACCGCCCGCCAGCTGCGCCTCCTCTACCCCGGAGCCCTGGCCTGGTACGGCACCCACACCCACCGCTGGTGGGCGATGGTCCCCGGTCACCCCCGCCTCCTGGAGGCGCCCACCTCCGAGGCGCTGGAACTCCTCCTCGTTTCCCGGCTCTGGACCCATCAGGAACACCGGGTAGCCCGAGCAGCCCGCTCCGCCCGCCGGCCGAGGGTCCTGCCCCCACGGCCCAGACCCCGCGCCTATCCGCGCCGGCCGGTCACGGCATAAGAAACGCCGCCGTGTCCCGGAGCGTGAGGGGTGCACCGGGACACGGCTTCCCACAGGGGTGCCTGGCGGAGGGGGCCGGGCGCCCCTGGGATCATCACCCAAACATCCGAGGACGACGAACTCAATCCTCCAAAATGAATGCCTACACCGTTACGGTCGTAGAAAGACCCCCGAGTCTGCGCAGGATCGCCCCGGGAAGGAGGTCATATGACCGCCGATGAATACCCTGAGCGTCCGGAGTCAGAGCGGACATCGGATGAGCTCAGTGACGCATTATTTGCGGCCGACCTGAAACGCCTGGTCGGTGCGTCACAAGACAATGACGACGAGCGAACTCTGGAGATCAGAAACCTCTATCTCGCTGATTAGCCAGGTTCGGCCATGGCGCGGACTCGCTGAGGAGCCCCGTGTTAGGGTGAGCGTTCCAAAATATTCCATAGCGCCCCCAGGGGGAGAACCATGCGTCTCACCTTGCTCTTCAAGGACGACAAATCAGGCGTTCAGGGCTGCCCGTCGGTTTACCTTTCGGACTCAGGTGAGCTGGTCGTTCAGGGACAGCAGTTGGACGGCCCGGACATGTCGGAGCTGCAGAACCTTCTCCCGAACGAGGCGGCTGTGCGGATCTCCCCGGACATCGTCCTTCGCGCTATAGAGAGGTACCGGCAGGGTGGGGCTCAGTGACGGCGGCCCAGGGGCAGCGCGGCCGCCCGGTCAGTGAGGAGGAGTTCGACCGGTTCTTCACGGACTTCCTCCACACGGCATTCCGGCTGGAGACACTGCAGAAGTACGACATGACTTATGAGGAGGAGCATTTTAGGCGCTTCCTGCAAGGCAAGGACCTGGGCCCCTCGTCAGCCCTGGACGCATGGGGGCATTCCCTGAGACAAAAGGTTCGTGAGGGACGAAAACACAGTCGCGTGCATGTTGTGGTCGAACCGTTAACGGACTATGTGCGATTCGAATGTGTGTGGGCCTACCAGCCCAATGTTGCGGCTGGTGAGGACATCCGCATCCTGCCAGTGAAGGAGGGGGAGTGGCCCCAAGGGATTCCATGTCTGGACTACTGGCTTTTCGACTCTCACCACCTGGTCCTGATGCGCTACACCCCGGAAGGCGCGATGTTGCCGCCCGAACTAGTCGACGACTCTGAGCAGATCGTCGCCGCGAACGTGTGGAGGGATCGGGCCATGCACATGTCGATTCCGTTCGTCGAGTATGCGAAGCGCTTCGACGCTGCCATGCGCTCCCAGTGAGCAGCTGACTCGATCACCATGACTGACCGAACCGGTAGGGATGGGTGTGGGGAGTACGACCCCTGCTCCCGTCGTGAGACCCGCAATACCGTTCGCGGCAGCGCCGACGCCATCGTGCAGGCCGAAGCGATCCATGGCGGCGTGCACGTCACGGCGGCGGCGCACGCATCGCAGTCCACCCCGCGGCAGCTGCCCATGACGCCCGCCGGGTTCGTCAACCGGGCGGCGGAACTGTCTCGGCTTGACGAGCTGCTATCCGCGCCAGAGGGCGGCGTGCCTGAGGGGACGGCCACATCGGTGGTCATCTCGGCCATCGGCGGGGCGCCCGGGATCGGGAAGACCGCGCTGGCCGTCCACTGGGCGCATCGAGTCCGCTCCCGGTTCGACGATGGCGACCTCTACGTCAACATGCGGGGTTACGGGCCCGGCGCCCATCTGGACGCCTCCGAAGCGCTCGGCTCGCTGCTCCAGGCACTCGGCGTGCCTCCTGAAAGTGTCCCTCTGGACCTCGACGGAAGGGCCGCCCTGTTTCGATCCAAGCTCGATCGAAAGCGCGTGCTCATTGTCATCGACGACGTCGTGTCGGCCGAGCAGGTTCGCCCCCTGTTGCCGGCCTCGCCCGGCTGTATGGTCCTCGTCACCAGCCGCAGTGCACTTCCCGGACTCGTGGCCCGGGAAGGAGCTCGGCGCATGACGCTGAGCACCCTCGGCGCGGAGGAAGCCCTCGCCCTGTTGAGGAGCGCTGTCGGCGCGGACCGCATCGATGCCGAGCCTGACGCGGCGCGGAGCCTCGTCGCGCACTGCGCCCATTTACCCCTGGCGCTTCGCATTCTCGCCGAACGGTTGATCAGCCGCCCAGACGCGTCCCTGCGCTCGATGGCCGAGGGGCTTGCCGCTGAGGACCGGCGGCTGGAAGCCCTCGGCACATCGGACGACGAGCTCAGCGATGTCCGGGCGGTGTTCTCCGCCTCCTACACGGCCTTGGCTCCTGACTCCGCCCGGTTGTTCCGCTGCCTTGGCCTGCACCCTGGTGGCGACTTCGGTTCGGCTGCCTGCGCTGCGGCCGCAGGGCTCACCCCGCGGGAAGGTGCTCCCCTCCTTGAGCAGCTTGTAGGGGCGAACATGCTGCAGAGAATCGGCGATGACCGCTACCGGCTCCATGATCTGCTGCGGCTCTATGCGGTGGAGAGGATCCAGGAGGAAGAACGGGGAGAGGAACGCGACCGGGCGCTCCGCCGTAGCGTCACGTGGTATCTGGGCGGTGTGCGTAATGCGGTTCGAGCGGTGATGCCCAACTTCCGGTCCGTCGATATTCCGGCTGGCGAGCCGCTGACCGTGGATCCGTGCGAATTCGACTCCGCCACGGCCGCCCTCGACTGGTTCGAAGGCGAGCGCACCAACATCGTTGCGGCCGTGCGGATGACGCTAGAACAGGGCCTGTTCGAGCTCGCCTGGCGGCTGCCGGTGGCCGCCTACCCCCTCTTCGAGATGCACCGGCATTTAGAGGAGTGGAAGCAGATCCACCTGTGGGGGCTGGCCGCCGCGCGATCGCTCGGCGACCGCCGCGGCGAGGCGCGCAACCTGCTCGGTCTCGGCGACGCCGAATGGCTACGCGGCGACCTGGCGACGGCCCTTGACCACTACGCGGCGACGCTCACTGCGAACCAGAGCCTCGGCGACGGCTGGATCGAGGGGTTCGCGCTCCGCCAGACCGGCCTGATCCGCTGGGAGCAGGTGCGCGACGGCAACGCCCCCGCGCTCCTCCGCCGCGCGATTGACGCCTTCCGCTGTGCCGGTGAGCGCCGCGGAGAAGGCATGGCGCTGCTGAGCCTCGCCGAGTGCGAGCGCTCGCTGGGCAACATCGACCAGGCTCTTGAGCACTGTGATACCGCGCGGGCCATCTTCACCGAGATCGCCGACACGTGGAGTATCGCGTGGAGCGGGTGTTCCACCGCCTCCGTGCTGGCGTCGGCCCGGCGCCATCCCGAGGCCGTGGCGGAGTACCGCGCGGCGGTCGAGGTATTCCAGGGGCTCCAGGACCGCAGCAGCGAATCCGTCGCCCTCATCGGAACGGGCGAGTCGTTCTTCGCCCTGGGAGACATGGCCCAGGCGCGCATGCACCTCGGCGCGGCTCTCGACATCCTTCGGTCGGCCGACGATCCACGCGCCGACGAGATCGAGGCGAAGATCGCCCGAATGCGGTGACCCGATCGCCCGTTCCGTCTCTCCATCGACCGATCCTCTTGGCCAATCGGTCGGCGGCGGTCGATGCAGGGTACTGGGGCAGACCGTCCACACCCTGTGGGAATCCGCGACCACGCACGCGACACGGGAACTCGGCAGCGTCGACGTCAACGCCATGGTGGGTCGCCGCCCGAGCTTGACCTCTGGTAACTGTGAGCCGTCGAATCCTGCCTCGGAGTCGCCCTACAGTCCTCGGGGTGGGCCGTGGCGACGCTGACTGGGAGTGTGATGGTGGAACAGCTGACGTTAGCCGAACACGCGCGGAGTGTGATCCGGAAGGAGGCCGAGCGCCGTGGCATCCATCTGGAGTCGGACGAGGAAGTGCCGGACTTCATCCCCGAAAGTGCGCGCTTGTGGGCGTGCAAGGTGACGGGGAAGGGATGGTGCCTGTTCACCGCCGTCGACTCGGCCGACGACGTCACCCTCCCATCCGAACGTGAGTTCCTGCCCGCGCGCGGCGTGCTTTCGGGGAACTGGCGCGTCACCAGTGGAACCGGGGCGGTTCACCTGGCTACGGGTGGCCGCACGCCAGCGACCGGCGACCCCGGTCAGGCCTTCGCCAGATGACGGGAGCATCGCGCGCGAGCGCGGACATGCGGCGGTGGGGGTGGGTGCCGCGCGGCACCCACCCCCACCGCCGCCTTCTCCGTCACCCACGGTGTACTCGAATTCTCCTTGGAGATCGCCCCTGAATTTCGCTGGCTTCCGCGGGATAGCGATTCCTCGGCGATGCCGCCCCTGCTCCATCCTCTGAGCGCCCCGAAAATCCCCCGGCGGTAATTCATGCGTCCCGTGGTCTCAGCAAGGGTGGTCAGGAAGTGAATATTCTGATCGGCTTCCGCCTCCTGCGGGCCGGCAGCCGCGCGTGGGAGGGAGCGGCGAGACATGGTCCACAGCCAGCACCCGGGCCGGTAAGTCAGAAGCCAGCCCGTGTCCCCTGCCTTATGAGGATAAGTTTTTCGTTGGTCGGTTAGGGCCGAAGAAGGCTTGGTAAATCAAACGAACGGCATCAGGAGTGATCGCGAGCCCCGGCTTGGACGGGGATTCAGGGAGAAGCCGCTGGTTCACCTGTGAGCCGCTTTCGATGAAGTGTCGACAGGTCCTTTATCCTCCACCACACTCTTCTTGCCCATCAGGTTGACCAGGATGCTGAAGGAACGGTCGTGGAACCCCGCGTCCAGTCCGCGCCGCGTGATCGACATGACCGCGCCCGGCAGTGTGTCGTCGACCCCGGCGTCGCGGGTGGTGTGTAGCACGTGCTTGGCACTGGCGGCGTCCATCGACAGACGTTCCAACTCACCAAGAAAGGCAGCCGCGGCGATCTCCTCGCCGAGCTCCCGGTAGAAGGTCGGCATGTCATTGGCTTGGGCAAGGTAGGGGACGATCGTCTGCACCGGGATCCCCTCGGCACGCGCCAGCGCCACCGAGTGCACGAACGAGGTCATGCTGGTCCAGAAGAGGTTCATCACCACCTGGTAGTAGACCTGCGCCAACCCGGGGTCCGTTCCTCGGAAGTCGGTGGCGGTGAGAACCTCCAGTACCGTTCGGCTTGCCTCGAACGCGTCCTTGTCGCCGTTGTAGGACGAGCAGCGGGACGTCGACCACGCCGTGCGCTTGGTCCACCGCGAGGACGGCGGTGCCGGTCGTCCTGGGGAGAGAGCGCCGGAGTGCCCGTAGCCCCGTGCGCGCAGGTATCGAGA
The DNA here is from genome assembly GCF_039530945.1 of Nocardiopsis rhodophaea. Lineage (NCBI taxonomy): Bacteria > Bacillati > Actinomycetota > Actinomycetes > Streptosporangiales > Nocardiopsidaceae > Nocardiopsis > Nocardiopsis rhodophaea. Next base: position 300,201 of record NZ_BAAAPC010000001.1, on the reverse strand, counting down.
GACGGTAAAGCGAACTCCGGGCACCCGTCTAGATGTCTTGGCGTGTCACGGCCACCCCGTCGGTTTCCAGCAGCCGCTGGACGAGGACCGGGTCGAAGTCGGCGAGGCCCGCGTCGTTGAGGATCCGCATGTGGGTGGGGTGCGGCAGGATGTCGTGGGGGTGGGCCTGGCCGACCTTGGCGATGTCGGTGGGGTTGGGGGCGAAGTCGTCCGCGACCGTGCAGGGTTGCAGAGCGCGATAGACGTGCAGGCGGAAGCGGTAGGGCAGACCGTCGACGCGGCCGTGGACGTCGTAGATGCCGGTGGGGGCCAGAGGACCCGGGCGGACTCCAGCGTTGGTTTCGGCTTCGCGGCGGGCGGCCTGTTCGGCGCTCTCGCCGGGGCCGATGGGGCCCTCGGGGAGTGACCAGTGCCCCGTGTGTACGCCGCTGTTCAGGAGCACGAAGGTCAGGGTCCAGTCCGGTCCTGGAACGATGGCTGCGGAGGCCATGATCGGTTCGGCCCCGGCCGGTTGGTGAGAGGCGATCATCATGGGGGCTCTCTATCTGGTCGGCACAGATGCGGACGGCCCGTTCGGTGATCGGGGAGTCACCATCGGTCGTAGCCGTACGAGAGTCAGCCTGACGCATGCGGTGGCCCGTCGGCCACTGAGGCGCGAAGACGGGAAGCCAACCGTGATCTTGCCGGGAAGACGGCGGTCGCGGGCACGCGGGCGGCCGCGTGCATGTTTCACGTGTAACCCGGGCTGGTGGCCAGGGGCTCGGCTGGAAGGGGACGAAACGGCCCGGACCGAACGCGAAACGCCCGGCCCCCGGAATGAACCGGGAGCCGGGCGTCGGTGGCTGGCCTGGTGGGCGACTACAGGATGATCCGCATCGGGTTCTCCAGAACCTCGGCGAGGTCCTTGAGGAAGGCGGCGCCGACGGCGCCGTCGACCGCGCGGTGGTCGACCGACAGTTCCAGGGCGATGGTGTTGCGGGCGACGATCTCGCCGTCGCGCACCACGGCCTCCTGCTTCATCGCGCCCACCGCGAGGATGGCGGCCTCCGGGGGGTTGATGACGGCGGCGAAGCTGTCGATGCCGAACATGCCCAGGTTGCTGACGCTGAACGTGCCGCCGCTCATCTCCTGCGGCTTCAGCTTGTTGTCGCGGGCCTTGCCGGCCAGTTCGCGGGTCTTGGTGCTGATCTCCGACAGCGGCGTCTTGTCCGTGTCGTGCAGGACCGGAACGACGAGTCCGGCGTCCACCGCGACGGCGACACCCACGTTGATCCGGTTGTGCTGGAGCAGCTTGTCGTCGACCCAGGAGGTGTTCACCTCCGGGTGCGAGCGCAGCGTGGTGGCCGCCGCCTTGACGATCAGGTCGTTGAAGCTGACCTTGACGCCGGTGTCGGCGAGCTGCTCGTTGATCTGCGCGCGGAACGCCTTGAGCGCCTCGGCGTCGATCGTGCGGCGCAGGTAGAAGTGCGGGACCTCCTGCTTGCTCTGGGTCAGGCGGCGCGCGATGACCTTGCGCACGTTGCTGACCTTGAGCTCCTCCGAGGCGCGCCCGTCGTCGAACGCCTCCTGCGGCGCACCCGCCGGAGCCTGAGCGGCCTGAGCGGCCGGGGCGGCAGCGGGGGCCTGGGCGGCCTGCTGCTTGGCGGCGGCCTCGATGTCGGCGCGCACGATGCGGCCCTTCGGGCCCGACCCGGAGATCTTCTCGATGTCCAGGCCGTACTCCTTGGCCAGGCGGCGGGCCAGCGGGGAGGTGCGCGGACGCGCGGCGGCGCCGTTAACCGACGGGGCCGCGGGAGCGGCTTCAGCGGGGGCGGTGGCGGCCGGGGCAGCGGCCTCCGCGGCCTCCGCGGCCTCCGCGGCCGGAGCCTCCTCCGCCTTCTCGGCGGGGGCGGCGGCCGGGGCGGACTCCTCCGGAACGGCGTCCGGGCTGTCGGCGATGACACCGATGACGGCGCCGATCGGCACGGTGTCGCCCGCGCTCACCGACTGTTTGACGAGGTAGCCGTCCTCGTAGGCCTCGTACTCCATGACGGCCTTGTCGGTTTCGATCTCGACCAGCACGTCACCGGTCTCGACCTTGTCGCCGACGTTCTTGACCCAGGAGCTGATGACGCCTTCCTCCATAGTGTCGGAGAGGCGCGGCATGTAGATGTCGCTCATCGTGTGCTATTCCCCTTTACCCGACCCGCCGGCCCACGGCGTTCAGGGTCTCCTTGACGACGGTGGTGATCGACTCGACCGACGGGAGAGCAGCGGTCTCCAGCGGCTTGGCGTACGGCATGGGCACCTCGGCCATGGCGACCCGGCGAACGGGAGCGTCGAGGAAGTCGAACGCGCCCTCCTGGATGGAGGCGGCGATCTCGGCGCCGATGCCGTAGGTGAGCCAGTCGTCCTCGGCGATGACGGCGGACCCGGTCTTGCGCACCGACTCCACGATCGTCTCACGGTCGAGGGGACGCAGGCTGCGCAGGTCGACGACCTCGCAGCTGATGCCCTCTTCGGCGAGCTTCTCGGCGACCTGGCTGGTGACCATGGCCATCCGGGAGTAGCCGATGAGGGTGACGTCGGTGCCCTCGCGTGTCACCGCGGCGCGGCCGATCTCGGCGACGGTGTCGTCATCCTCGGGCACCTCGCCCTTGGTGTTGTACAGGCCCAGGTTCTCCAGGAAGAGGACCGGGTCGTCGTCGCGGATGGCGGCGCGCAGCATCGAGGCGGCCTCGGCCGGGGTGCTCGGGGCAAGCACCTTCAGGCCGGGGATGAAGGAGTAGAACAGCTCGATGTTCTGCGAGTGCGTGGCACCGAGCTGCTGGCCGCCCCCGCCCGGGGTGCGGATGACCATCGGCACGCTCGTCTGCCCGCCGAACATGCCGTAGATCTTGGCGGCGTGGTTGATGATCTGGTCGATCGCGATCAGCGAGAAGTTGATCGTCATGAGCTCGACGACCGGCCGCAGGCCCAGCATGGCCGCGCCGACCGCGGCGCCGACGAAGCCCTCCTCGGCGATGGGGGTGTCGCGGACGCGGCGCTCGCCGAACTCCTTGAGCAGCCCCTCGGTGATCTTGTAGGAGCCCTCGAAGACCCCGATCTCCTCACCCATGAGGAGCACGTTCTCGTCGCGGTGCATCTCGGCGCGCAGCGTGTCGCGGAGAGCCTGGCGGTAGGTGATCACGGACATGTACCCGCTCCTTATCTACTCGGCGAACACCGGGTCGGCGGGCATACGGCGCGACTCGTTCGCCACGGGGGTGGCGTAGGTGTAGTCGAACAGCGTGGACACGTCGGGCTGCGGGCTGTTCTCCGCGAAGTCCGCGGCGTCGGTGACTTCGGCCTTGACCGACTCCGCGATCTCCTTCTTGATCTCCTCGGTGAGGACCCCGGCCTCTTCCAGCTGGGTCTCGAAGGCCAGCACCGGGTCGTTGGCCTTGGCCTCCTCGACCTGCTCCTTGGTCCGGTACTTGGCCGGGTCGACCACGGAGTGGCCCTTCATCCGGTAGCTGGTCGCCTCAAGCAGGTAGGGGCGCTGCTCGGAGCGGGCGCGCTCGACCAGGTCGCTGGCGGTGTCGCGCACGGCGAGCACGTCGCGGCCGTCGACCCGCACGCCCTCGATCTGGAAGGCGGAGCCGCGCTTGTACAGCTCGGGTTCGGCGGAGGACCTGTCGACGGTGGTGCCCATGCCGGTGAAGTTGTTGATCACGACGAACACGATGGGCAGGTTCCACAGCGCGGCGATGTTCAGCGACTCGTGCCAGGCGCCGATGTTGGTGGTGCCGTCGCCCATCTGGCACATGACGACCTCGTCGCCGCCCCGGTAGGAGACGGCCAGCGCGGCGCCGGTGGCCAGCGGGAGCTGCCCGCCGACGATGCCGTAGCCGCCGAGCATGCGGGTCTCGGTGTCGTACATGTGCATGGAGCCGCCCCAGCCCTTGGCCACACCGGTGGTGCGCCCGTAGAGCTCGGCCATGACCCGGCGGGGGCTCATGCCCTTGCCGATGGCGTAGCCGTGGTCGCGGTAGTTCGTGAACAGGTAATCGCGCTCCTGCAGGGCGGTCACGAGGCCGACGACGGTGGCCTCCTCGCCCAGGTTCAGGTGACAGTAGCCGCCGATGCGGGCCTGCGTGTACGCCTGGCCGGTGCGCTCTTCGAACCGGCGGATGAGCAGCATCTGCCGGTAGTAGTCGAGCAGCATTTTGGGCTGCTCGTTGGCGATGGACGGGGCGGTGTTCTTCTGACTCCGCCGGCGGCCACCCGTTGTCCTGGCGGTTCCGCCGCCCTTCGGCTTGGCCGTGTCAGCCATGGTGTGCCTTTCTACGTGCGGGGACGGTCTCCGGAGGGCCGGTGGGCCCCGGAGACCCGCGCCGTGGCCAACAGTGGTCGTGGCCAGGGCGGACGCGCCGACGCCGGGCTCAACGGCGGGGGCGCGCAAGTGGCTGTTCGAGTCTGTGCCGCGTCCGTTCGGCCGGACTCGTTAGTCGTTCTTCAGCTTCGCTTCCCGGTCGCGGGCCCGCTCATACATCGGTTTCGGGCTGGTCCGGCCGGTCGGCTCGCTGATCACGCAAGACCGATGTTCTATGTGACGTGTGTCGCGCTTACTCTACGGACTGATCGATGATCGATCAATATGACTCTAGGGTAGTTCCCGCGCGTAGCGCGCAAAGAGGCGGATGGGTGACTGAGATCTTCGCGACGGGTGCGGCCCGGCGCCCGCCCCGGGGGAGAGAACGGAGATCAGCGCGCGTTCGGGCGCCCGATCCGGTACGCGGCGTCGGGCGCGCTCAGTGCGCCACGTTGTGCGTCTTCAACGCCGCCTTGACGTAGTTCAGCACGTGGTCGCTGAGCATCCGGCCGACGTTGGGGTCGCGCTGGCGGAAGGCTTCGGTGATTTGGGCGTGGTCTGCGGCCTTGGCGTGGAGCTCCATATTGAGCCAGCGGACCGATAGCGCGGTCCAGACTTCGACGCCCAGGGACTCCCAGGTGTGGGAAAGCACACTGTTGTTGGCGGCTCGCACGATGGCCCGGTGGAACTCCACACTGTGTCTGACCTGCTCGTCCACGTCGCCGGTGGCCGTCGCGCGGTTGAGCGCCTCGACCTCGCGCTCCAGCGGCCGGGGATCGTCCGCCAGACGCGGGGCCGCCAGTTCGGCCGCGACAAGTTCGAGACCGGCCCGGACGGGATAGATCTCAGCCATGTCAGCGACACCGAAGTCGCGTACGCGCGCCCCCTTGTTCGGCACGGACTCGATGAGCCGCAGTGTCTCCAGCTCGCGCAGGGCCTCGCGCACCGGCGCCTGGCTCACGTTGAGCTCGGCGGCGATGCGCCGTTCGACGATGCGTTCCCCCGGCTGCCAGCGCCCGGACAGCAGACCGTCGACGAGGAACCGACGGATCTGCTCCCGCAACGGGTTGCGGGCCAAGCGGGATTCCACGTCCGACCGCTCGGGGAGGTCGACCATCAACGGCCTTTCTGCTCTGCGGCGCCGTGCGCGGCGCGAAGGATGTGCGGAGGCTCGTTACGAAGAGTGCCACATCACGGAGCGGAACCGATCTGTGGCCGACATCACCTAACAGATAACTCACATGGCGACGGCGGGCGGGTGAACTCTCGCCGGTCATCGCCTGAGCGGCGGGTGAAGCGCCCAGTGTGTCCAAGGAGTACCGATGGGCCGCTCGTGTCGGGTGTGCCAACAGGGCGCTATGCTCACGTGTCGGAAATGTTCAAATAAACAGCTGGGTAACGTTAGTCGGTTTTCCCGGCGGAAACCCCTGGCCGCCCGGAAACCTGCGGTGAGCAGGATCGACCCCCAGCGGCAGACCTCAACCTCGACAACTTCGACACGGACATCCCCGGCCGCGCGGGCGCCTTTTGGACGCAGTGTCCCCGCCCCCGCAACCATCGACCCCTGTCCCAGCGGCGAGCCCGTCCCCCTCAAGCACACCCGTGCCGCAGGCCAGCCCACAATTCGTGAGACAGCACTGAGCACACATGATGCACACATCGCGGATCCGGACGAAGCCGCCGCACCGGGCGGGCCATTCGCTCCCCTCCAAAGATAGAGCCAACGGCGTCCTGCGCGCGGCGCCCCGAATCTCCACCGGGGCGTCGGGCAGGCGCTCCACACCCCAGGTGACCTGGCCAAGCGTGAGTGAGATCGCGTGGGGTCTGGCCTCGGACAAGACCGCGATCATTCTGGCAGTGGCGTTGATCACCATGACGGTGCTCTCGGCGGGGCCGCTGCACCCCATCGACAACTTCGTGAACACCGCGCCCCGGCCGTACTGGGACGAGATGCGGCAGTTTTTGATCCTGTGGCCCGACACCGTGGCCTCGCGTGCCGTGGCGCTGCCCGTGCTCACCGCGACCGCGCTGCAGCTGGCGTACTGGCACCGCTCCTGGCGGCCGGTCGTCCTCGGCGTGGGCGGCGTCTTCGGGATGGTGTGCCTGGTGGCGTCCATGAAGCTGCTGCTGGCGCGCAACCATCCGCGGACCTTCGACCCGGCCTTCTTCGGCGACCACGGCGACGTGTCCTTCCCCTCCGGCCATGGCGCCAACGCCACCCTGATCTACGGGCTCGTGCTGTTTTTGATCATCCGCTACCGCGCAGTGCGCCCGCACATCGTCCGCCGCCTGGGCTACTGCATCGTCGGCATCGCGATCCTGCAGTCGATGGTCTCGGCCTACCTGCACTTCCACTGGTTCACCGACCTGGTTACCGGCATGATCGCCGGAGGATTCGCCCTCGCCCTCACCATCCGGTTGGACCGCATGATCCCCGAGGGGCGGACCACCAACTGGTGGCCCTGGTACGGTCGCGCGCCCAAGATCGCCGAGGAGCGTCCGCCCCGCCTGGAGTGCGCGGCGCGCGACTGACCCGGCCGATCGCGACCTCCCTCCCCCTTCTCCCTTCTCCGTTGATCTCGGCGATATCGACCTCATACCGGCGAGTACGAGGTCGATATCGCCGAGATCAACGGAGGAGTCGGCCTCCGCCTACCGTTGGCCCCACCTCCGCATCTACAGTTGCGGCACGAGGGGCCAGACGTCGAACGCAGCGAAGGACCTCAAGCGGTGAACGACCCATACCAGGAGCAGGCGCAGGAGAGGGCACCCCAGGGGCCGCGGTCGGAGCGCCCGCCCGCGCAGGAGAAGCCCCTGCCACCTGGGCCGCCGACGACGCGGGTGGACCGCTGGCTGTGGGCGGTCCGGCTGCTCAAGACGCGCGCGGAAGCCGCGCAGGCCTGCCGGGGCGGACATGTCCGGGTCAACGACCGGGCGGCCAAGCCCGCGACGTCGGTCGGCGTCGGCGACACGATCCGGCTCAGGGCGCACGGTGTCACCCGCATCGTCGAGGTCGCGCACATCCTGGAGAAGCGCGTCGGCGCACCGGTCGCGGTGCGCTGCTACACCGACCACACCCCGCCACCGCCGCCGCAGGCGTCGATGCCGGTGGCCCGCCGCGAGCGGGGAGCCGGCCGCCCGACCAAGCGCGACCGCCGCATGATCGAGCGCCTGCGGGGCGAGAAGTGACCGGTGTGCGGGACCTGGCGAGCGCCGCCGCGTGGAGGCGGCCGCTGGCCTTCCGCGTCGAGCGGCACGACGCCCACCGCTGGTTCACCCTCGCCGCCGTCGGCGGGCTCGTCCTCGGCGGACTGATGGCGGTGTTCGGCCTGCCTCCGGTCGACGTCCACGGCCTGGCGCACTACATCGGCATCATGGACCCCATGTGCGGGGGCACCCGGTCGGTGTGGGCGGCGATGAGCGGTGACTGGGCGATGTCGTGGACCTACAACCCCCTCGGCATTCCCCTGGTGGTCGGTGCCGCGGCCACCCTCGTCCGCGCCGCGATCGGGGCGGCGTCCGGCTACTGGCTCAACGCCTACGTGCGCTCCTGGCCCGTGGTCGGCGCGGTATCGGGGGTGCTCTTCGTGGCCCTGGCGGTCAACCAGCAGCTCCACGCCGACCTGCTGCGCACACCACGCGACGAGTTCTCCCCCGTCGGCCCGGTCCTCAACGCGCTTCCCCTGCTCATCGTGTGGAGCGTGATGGCCGTGCGGAACCGCCGGGCGCGTCGGCGGGTATGACGAATTGCCGCCGCATTTTCCTCGGTCCACGCGGTCGATGATAGGAGCGGCAGAATTCAACCAACCAAATACGTTTGGCCGAGAGTTGCGATTCCCCTACTCCGGGTGATTTTATCTTCGTGCGCGGGGGGCGGTTTCGCCAATAGTCATCTTCGTGGATCTGCCTGTGGCCACCATTCCGGATGAATGTAATATAAGCCGCAAATAATGCACGTGGTATTCCGAGCGGGGTGTCCGTCCGCACCGGTCCTCGGTGTTCCGCGCAGCCTAGAGACCGAGCGGGCGGCTCTGCCGCACAGGCGACGAAAGGTCTGCGAATGATCCGGGTGATCCTCGCTGAGGACATGCACATGGTGCGTGGGGCGCTCGTCTCGCTTCTCGGGTTGGAAGACGATATCGAGGTGGTCGCCGACATCGTCTCCGGCGACGAGATCCTGCCGACGGTGCACCACCACCGTCCGGACGTCGCGATCATCGACATCGACCTCCCCGGCAAGGACGGGCTGACGGCCGCCGCCGAAGTGCACGAAGAGGTCCCCGAGACCCGCACGCTGATCCTGACCAGCCTGGGGAGGCCCGGGACCCTGCGGCGGGCGCTGGCGGCGAAGGCCGGCGGGTTCATCCTGAAGGACGCCCCGCCCAACGAGCTCGCCGAGGCCATCCGCGGGGTCGCCGCCGGGCGACGCGTCGTCGACGGCCAGCTGGCCCTGGCCGCGTTCGACAGTGAGGACTGTCCGCTGACCGCGCGTGAGGTCGAGGTGCTGCGCCTCGCGGCCGGCGGCGCCGACGTCGTGGACATCGCCGGCCGGCTCTTCCTCACCGCGGGCACGGTCCGCAACTACCTCACGGCCGTCACCACCAAGCTCAACGCGCGCAACCGGGTCGACGCCATCCGCATCGCCACCGAGGCCGGGTGGCTGTGACACCGCCGCACCTCAGCCGCCCGCGCCGAACTCCCCGACGCTGACCTCGCCGAGGCCGTCGATCCCCAGGGCGCGGGCGGCGACCTCGACGTCCCCGGTGACCGGCGTGGAGGCGGCCAGCCCCAGCGACGCCGCCGCCTGGCGGAGCCGCTCCTGCAGGGCTCCCGTCACCAGCAGGACGGTGGAGTACCCGGATCCGTCAAGGGTCCGTGCCAACTCGGAGATCTGGGCGGTGATCGTGATCAGCATCGAGGCACGCCCTGGAGCCCCCGCCGCGACCCGCGCGCCGTCCAGGAGCTCCTGGACGTCGGATTCCGCCGCGCGGAGGGGGACCAGCGCGTGGTCCTCGGGGTCGTACCGGTAGACGCCGCGCGGCACCTCCGGGCTGTGGGCGACCGTGACGTAGAGTCGCATCCCCGCGAGCGGGCCGGGTGCGCCGGGAACCGCGGGCGGGGCGGGGCCGCCCAGCGCCCGCGACAGCAGCTCGCCCAGCTCGCTGACCGAGACCGGACGGCGGCTCGGCGCGTGTGCCGACCGGTCCCGCGCGGTGAGGGGGCCGCGCGGGAGGGGGACGGTCGGTCCGGTGCGCCGCGTGGGCGCCTCCCGAGTGCCGCTCCGCCGCGTGCCCAGCGCCGCGCCGTTGCGGCCGAAGCGGCTGCGCGTGTGGAACAGCAGGTCGTGGTGGGTCCAGGCGGCCAGCCGCGGGTCGAGGTCCTCCCGGGCGCAGGGGCGGCCCGACCGCGGATCACGCTCGGCGCTCACGACCATCCCGGCCCCCGCCAGGTAGGCGGCGACCTCAGCGACCAGCTCCGCGGGCAGGTCCGCCAGGGCGGCGGCGATGTCGGCCACGGTGGTCGCGGAGCCCAGCTCGCCGAGCACCCGCAGGGCCGGGGCACGGTGCAGCACGACCAGGTGGAGCGAGAGCGGGGACTCCACCACCAGTCTTCCCTCGGCGCTCCGGATGGTGGCGAAGCGGGACAGCCGCACCGGCCGGTCCCCCTTCGCCGGGGGAGGGGCGGAGGAGAACACGGCCTGGCGCGCCAACGGTTCCGCCGACAGCACCGGCCCGGCCTCCGAATCGACGCCAAGGGAGTGCACGACGCACCCGCCCAGGGTGTCCAGCAGGCGCCGCAGCTCGGCACGTTCCGCACCGTCCTCCCGGCCCACCACGTTGTCGGCGTCGACTGGCCCCAGGGTCATGCGGTGCAACAGCTCCCGTACCGCCGCCCCGGGGCGCTCCAGCCGGATGTCCCCCCACCGCGTGACCGCGACCAGGGATCCCCCCACGCCCTCCTCGATCAGCGTGTCCTCCAGCAGCGAGTGCAGTCGCCGCACCGGGGAGGGGTAGGACGGGTGGTCCGGGAGGGGAGCGTCGGCCTGGGGGCACATCATCATCGCCACGCGTTCTCATTGCACGGGATCACAGGAAGAGCGGATAGGGGTTGAGGTCCTCGTACCGAGTGGGAAACGGTACCCGCCCCAGGGCGAGGGGAACATCGAACAGCCGCCCCGGAGCGAACCGCGCCCAAAACCCGCGCAGACCGGGGACCACGACCTTCACCACCGGAAGGCCGACATCGGGGCGGGTCTGGTCGAGCACCAGCATCTCCAGGCCGCGTTCGGCCAGGAGGTCGCGCAGAGCGGCGACGTCGTCGGCCAGGTCCGGCCGGTCCGCGCGGCGGTAGTCGGCCGGGCCCAGCAAGCGGCGGGCGGGGTCGGGGCGCAGGTAGGGGTGGCCGTCGGCGCGGGCCTCGTTCCACCAGCGGGCGGCGTCGGGGTCGTCCCACCGGTGCGTGCCGTCGAGGACCGCCGGCATGAGCTGGTTCATCTCGGTCACGGCGCGCCGCAGGGCCACGCGCGGATCGAAGTGCGCCCCGAAGCCGAACATGATGTCTTCGCGCGGCCCGCCGGTGCGCCGCGACACCGCGGCCATCGCCGGCACCCCGAGATCGGAGGTGGTGTCCAGCACCCAGAACTCGCGTCCGATGTCGGCGTAGACGTCGCGCATCCGGTCGAGCCACGGGTCGCCGAACGCCGCCAGGTCGACCCCCGGCTGGCGGGTGCGGTTGTACCACCAGATCGCCGCCGCGTCCCGCTCGACCAGCTCCAGCGCGCCCTGGACGACCGCGTCCTCGACGCTGGTCCCGGCGGCATTGCCGTTGGAGTCCGCGCGCACCGTGACCCGGTCGGTCCCCTCGGGCGCGTTGAAGTACAGCATCGCGGTCGGCAGCAGCCGGTGCCGCTCCTCGGTCAGCGACCACACCGGTGTCCAGTCCATCTCGGCGTCGTCGTCGAACGGATCGCAGACCTGCTGAAACGCGGCGTGCTCGGCGTTCCACCGGTCCCGGTCGGCGAACTGCCGCCGATCGAACAGCTGGCAGGCGTCCGGGTGCACCGCCGCGTCGGAGAGGTCGGTGTAGCTGCCGCGGACACGCTCCTCGTCGCCGTGGAAGAAGCCGCTGTGCCGCTCCAGTGCTTCGCACAGGGCGCTCACCCGGGCGTGCAGCGGGGTGGTGCCCTTGCCCCCGTTCTCGGCGCGCAGCATCGCCCGCAGCCCGACCAGGTCGGTGCGCCCGGCGGCGATGTTGGGCCCGCTGCGGAACGAGTTGAACTCCGCCGGTCCCCGCGGATCCTGCCGGATCTCCTTCACGATTCCGGTGACGGGACTGACCAGGTGGCCGAAGTCGTCGAGGACCTCGTGGGGCGTGCGTGCGCGGTGGCCGCCCTCGGTATCGGCGGCCTTGGCCCGGGCCGCGATCACGACCGGGCGCCGCGCCTGCTCCCGCATCAGCGACGGGTCGCCGCACGACGGGCACTGGGGGCGGGCGTGCAGCTCGTGGCGCCGGGCGTCGAGGGTGAGGCTGTCCAGGGTCCACACCGCCCTCTGCTCGACGCCGCGGTAGCCGGCCAGCCACTTGGCCGCCTCCAGTCCGACCGTGCTCATCGCGGTGGCCGTGAGCGCGGGGACCGTGACCACGGGGCGGGAGGCGGGGCCGGACCGGCCCAGCGCGGTCTGCGCGTGCAGCTCGCCCTGCCGCTGGCCCCACAGCCGGTGGGCGAGGCAGTGCCAGCAGGCACCCTGGGCCCGCGGGTCGAACACCGGCCCCACCCACACCTGGCTGCCCAGCGGCTTGGCGAGCAGCCAGGGCCGCCGCGCCGCGCGGTGGGCGGCGTCGATCTCGGCCAGCCCCGAGGCCAGGTAGTCGGGGCACAGCACGACCGACAGGGACGCGCCCGGAGCCAGGTCGGGGTAGGTGCCGGGAGTGTGGACACTCTGGGCGGCCACCGTCAGGCCCGCCTGCCGCAGCGCGGCCAGTGCCGCGTCGGACGCGATGTCGCCCACGCTGAGCAGGTGCAGCGCCGGTGACGCGTCGCCGGTGGGGACCGTGTCGGGGTCGAGCCCCGCGGCCTCCCAGTAGGCGCTCGCCGGTGTGGGGGCCGCGGCGCCGCTGGGGGAGCGGACGGTGAGCAGGCCCGCCGCCGCCAGGCGGGAGACCATGGCGGCGATCTGCTCGGGAGCCAGTTCGGCGGGCGCCGCGCGGACGACGCCCTCCAGGTCCCGCGTGCCGTCCAGGAGCGGGGCGAGGGTCTCCATGTAGGGCCCCTGGAGCGCGGTGACTCCGCGCTCGGAGAACACGTAGACGGCGTCGTCCTCGACGACGTCGACACGGAGCCCCGACTTGAATCCGATGAGTCCGCGGTCCGTGCTGGTGATGGTCGAGTCCACTAGGCCACCGCCCCTGCGCCCGCGGGGACGCTGCGCGCCGGGAGCGGCCGCGACGCCCGGACCCCTCCGGGCGTCGCGGCCGCTGTGGGCGCCGAATGGAGGCACAAGCACGTGGTGGTGGGGGCGACGGTCGCGTTCTCCGGGCTGGTCCAGCTGTCGAATTCGTCGATCACCAGATCGATGTCGAAGGCGGGCCGGCCAATGGCGGCCTCCGGTTCAGCGTAGGGCGGCCGCACTGCGCCCTCAGGCAAGGCGATCATGGAAATCTCCTTTTCCCGACTGCTCGGCGTCGAAGTTGGCGCCATTCTTCTCCACCGGGCGTGATCGTTTGCAGTGCAGGCATCACGCATCCCTATATGCGTTCGTCATGTATCGGCCCATTAATTCCCACTGCGCGCTCATGAGCTGCCCACTTCATCCCCGAGATGCAATTTGGGAGAGTTAGTCGACCGCTAATAGGCCCGGTGGGCCGACCCCAGACGACCCGGATCGGAATTGCAAAATCGTCCCATGACCAGATCCTGGAGTAGCCATGTTCTTTCGCATGCTCGGGCCATTGGAGGTGGCGCTCGATGGACACCGACGCCCCATCGCGCTGGGCAGGACACAACGGCGCATCGTGCTCGCGAAGCTGCTCGCCGAGGTGAACCGCACGGTCCCGGTCGGTGTGCTGGTCGAGGCGGTGTGGGGCGGCTGCCCGCCGCGCTCGGCCGAACAGCAGATCCAGACAGCGGTGTGGCGGCTGCGCCGCTCCCTGGCCGAAGCCGGGGCCGACAGCGACCACATCGAAACGACCGCGTCCGGCTACGCGCTGCGCGCCGCGGAGGAGCAGGTGGACGCGTGCGTCTTCCGGCGGCTGACCCGCGGCGCGCGGGCGCAGGCAGCCGCGGGTGACCCGCGGGCGGCGATCGCCCGGTACCGCGAGGCGCTCGGCCTGTTCCGCGGTCCGGCACTGGGCGACGTCTCCGCCCCCTTCGCCGAGTCCGTAGCCGCCCAATGGGAAGAGCGGCGGGTCGGCGCCTTGGAGGAGTGCGTCGAGCTGGAGCTGGAGTGCGGTCGGGGCCACGATCTGATCGACGAGCTCACCACCCTGGTGCGGCGCTACCCTCTGCGCGAGCGGCTGCGCGGCCACCTGATGTCGGCGCTGTACGAGGCCGACCGCCGCGCCGAAGCGCTGGCCGTCTACCAGCAGGGGCGCGAGGCCGTCGTGGCCGAGCTGGGGCTGGAGCCCAGCCCGCACCTGAGCGAGACGCATAGCCGGATCCTCCGGGGCGAGCCGGTGCGCGGAGGTCCCGGGCGCGCCGCCGACGGCGCGGGGGGCGGGGCAGCCCCGGCACCCTTGGCACCCCCGACACCGCCGGCCTGGCTACCGTCGGACATCCCCGACTTCGTGGGCCGCGCCGACCAGGTCGACCGGGTCTCCCGGGTCCTCGTCGGAGACGGGGGCGCCGCGGACCGGCCGCGGATCGAGTCGCTGACGGGTCCGCCCGGCGCCGGGGTGTCGGCCCTGGCGGTGCACGCCGCCCACCTCGTGCGCGACGGCTTCCCCGACGGGCAGCTCTACGCCGACTTCGCCGCCCCCGAGACGGAGAGCGCCGATGAGGTGCTGCACTGCTTCCTGCGCGGGCTCGGGGTCGCCGAGTCGGCCATCCCCTCGGCGCCCCGGCAGCGGGTCGGGCTGTACCGCACCCTGCTGTGCGATCGCAGGGTGCTGGTGGTGCTGGACAACGTGCTGACCGCGGGGCAGGTGCGGCCGCTGCTGCCGGGCGGACCGCGTTCGGCGGTGCTGATCGCCGCGCGGGCGCCGCTGACCGAGATCCCCGGCTGCCGCCCGGTGGAGGTGGACGCCCTGTCCACCGACGAGGCCGTGGAGCTGCTGACGAGCATGGTCGGATTGGAACGCGTCCTGCAGTCCCCCGCCGCGGTCCACGGCATCGTGCGGGCCGCCGGGCACCTGCCGATGACGGTCCGGGCGGCGGGGGCGCACCTCGCCGGGCGCACGGACGCGGACCTGTCGGCGTACCTGCGTCGGCTGTCGGATCCGGGGCAGCGCCTCGACGCCCTCACCCGCGGCACGCTGGATCCGCGGGACGGACTGCGCCGCAGACTCGCGGGACTGCCGGGAGCGGCCGTCGACCTCTGGTACGTGCTCGGCCTGCGAGGGGAGGAGCATGTCGGCCTGGACACCGCCGCCCACGCCGGCGGCGTCCCCGCGGACGTCGCCGAACGGCTGCTGAACCCGCTGATGGACCGGCGTCTGCTGGATCCCGCACCGGCGGCGCCGGGTGAACCGCCCCGCTACCGGATGCGCGAGCTGTTCGGCCTCTACGCGCGCGAGCAGGCACTGCTCACCCTGTCCGAGGCGGTGCGCCGCAGGGCGCTGCTGAGCTCCGCGGACGTCGGGGTCGAGCGCCCCGCGCGCGCGGTGTCGGCGGTGGGATAAGCGACGCGGGCCGGCCCCGCCCGGGCCGGCCCGCCCTCCTTGCGTTGATCTCGGCGATATCGACCGAATTCCAGCCGAGATTCGGTCGATATTGCCGGGATCAACGGAGGGGGAGACGGGACGCTCGGAGTGGTCCCTGGCCGGGCCGCGTCGGTCGACTCCCATCGACGATCTAAGCCGCGGGGGTCTCCGTGGGTTCGAGATCCGTGCGCGCCCGGACCGGCAGCCGCACCGCGAGCCGGTAGCGGCCCTCGCTGGTGGGTTCGGCGGTGAGTCCGCCGCCCAGCGCCCGCACCCGCTCCGACAGATTGTGCAGCCCGCTTCCGCTGCGCGGTTCCGGTGGCCGCAGAGCGTCGTCGAGTCCGTCGTTGAGGATCTCGACGTTCACCTCGCCGTCCGCCTCGAAGATGGTGATCTCGCAGTTCTCGGCCCTGCTGTGCCGCAGCACGTTGGTGACCCCCTCGCGCAGCACGGTCGCCACCACGGTGGCGATCCGTACCGGGAGGTCGCCGTAGTCGGCGCGCATCCCCAGCTCCACCTCGGCGGCGGCGAGCACCGAGCGGACCGACCGGCACTCCTGCTCCAAGGAGAGCTCCCGGTAGCCGTGCGCCACGGTGCGGACGTCAGCCAGGGCCTGCCTGCTGGTACGCAGCGTTTCCGCCAGTTCCTCGCGCGCCCGCTGCGGCTGGCGCAGGACCAGCTTGTGCGCGAGCTCGGTGCGCAGGGTGATCGAGGAGAGGCTGTAGCCGAGCAGGTCGTGCAGGTCGCGGGCGAAGCGCAGGCGCTCGTGGGTGACCGCGATCTCGGCGAGCTCCCGCTGCGCTTCGTGCAGCTGGCGCACCAGCCCCTGCAGGCGTGAGAGGCCGTACACGATCAATCCGGTGACCAGCGTCGACACCGTGGTGTAGGCGACGTCGACGTACCCGCCGCCGAACTGGGCCTGGGCGACGGCCATGCTGGCGACGATCAGCGCGAACGCGGCCCAGGCGGCCTTCGGGGAGAGCACCAGCAGCACGCTTCCGGCGAGGAACCCGGGCATCCCGACCCACGCCTGGCCGAAGACGAACAGCGGCAGGTAGACCAGGCACGCCTGGAGCCCCAGCACCAGATACACGCGGCGCGGGCGGCCCGGGGTCCGCGGCTGGTTGGGGTAGTACCAGAGCTGGAGCAGGAGCAGGGTGCCCATGGCCACGACGGACAGCGTGATCGTGAGCGGGCCGACCGGGAGCATGAACACGTGCAGCAGGGCGATCAGGCAGAACCCGCCGAAGACCGTGACGATGATGGACCGGGCGATGCGCGGGGCCATGCCGACTGTCGCGTGCAGGCCGGCGTTCTCGTGTTCGGCAGCCGCAACTCCCACTACCTGCGCTCCTGTGGTCGCGATTCCACCCCCCGCCGGCTCCATCGAGATCGCAGACCCTTCCCGGAGCACGGCGCCCTCCGACAAATTACCCCAAATTGCCCGCTAGGAGAAGGTGGAGCCGCCGCCGAAAAACGATCTTGAAATCGGCGCGCGCCCACGTCTGGTGATCACGGGCATTGGTGCCATGCCATTTTCATGGAGCGGAAGTGATTTCGTCAGCCGATTTCGGTGTCGCGCGCACTACCGGGAGTCCGGAAGCTCTGTGACGATTCTGCTGTGCACCTGGCAATTCGGTGGATGTTTCGCACGGCCGTCCCGGCCCGCCGCACCCCACTTCGACGAGGAGTGATCCCCTCATGCGCGATCAGGCACACCGCACGCTCACCCTCACCGCCCCGGAACCTCCGGGGGTCGACCCCGGCGAGTTCCGCCGCGTCCTGGGCCGGTTCGCCACGGGGGTGGTCGCCGTGACGGCGATCGACCCCGCGGGGCGGCCGACCGGGATGGCCGTCAACTCCTTCACCTCCGTCTCCCTCGACCCGCCGCTGGTTGCGCTCTGCGTCGCCCACACCAGCACCAGCTGGCCGTCGATCCGGGCCTCCGGCCGGTGCTGCCTGAACATCCTCGGCGGCGGGCAGCGCCCCGTCTCGGCCCAGTTCGCCACCCGCGGCGCCGAGAAGTTCGCCGGCCTGTCCTGGTTCCCGGCACCGTCGGGGGCGCCGCTGCTGGCCGACGCCCTGGCCTGGCTGGACTGCGCCATCGACGATGAGCACACGGCCGGCGACCACGACATCGTCGTCGCCCGCGTCGAGGCGGCCGGGCTCGGCGCCGACCACGACCCCCTCGTCTTCTTCGGCAGCCGGTACGGCACCTTCGACGCCCACTGACGTGCCGGACCTCGCGGCCGGTGGGCGGAGCTCGGCCTCCGCCCACCGGCCGCGATCCATGGACGCAACGCGGCCTCGGACGGCGTCACTTCACCCCGCTGATGACGCCGTGCGGGGTCCAGGTCTCTCCGGGGCGGCGCTCGACCCGGGAGAACCCCGCCTCGGTGAGCCACTGCTCGTACTGGCCCCAGTCGTACAGCGTGCTCTGCGCGGCCGGGAGGGTGGCGAAGTAGACGTTGTCCAGCGCCGCGTACAGCGGGCCGTCTTTGGTGGCGTCCGACATCGCGTTGAACACCAGCACCCGGCCGCCGTCCGCCAGCGCGCGGTGGGCCTTGCGCAGCAGGCGCAGGTTCTGTTCGGCCGACCAGATCACCAGCTGGTTAGCGAAGAGTACGCAGTCGTAGCCCTCGGGGTAGTCGTCATCGAAGATGTCGCCCTCGGCGACGGTGATGCGGTCGGAGAGCCCGGCCTCGGCGATCTTGCGCTCGGCGATGGCCCCCGCGCCGGGCAGGTCGAGCACGGTGAACTCCACATTCGGGTTGGCCCGAGCCAGGGCGATGGCGTTCACCCCGTCGCCGCCGCCCACGTCGAGCACCCGGCGCACCCCGGTCAGGTCGGCCTTGTCCACCAGGATCGGGTTGGACAGCCGGGACCAGGAGCGCATGCACCGGTAGAACAGGCGCTCCAGATCGGGCCGGGCGGCCAGGCGGTGGTAGAGGTCCTCGCCCTCCCCCGCGAACCGGCGCAGCCCCACGTTGGTGTCGGCCCGCAGCGACGCGGTGAAGTCGGCCTGGGCCTCGTAGACGATGTGCGCCTCGAAGGCCACCATGTCGGTGATGATCTCCCAGGTGCCGTCCGCGAACAGGGAGTCGATCAGCTCCGCGTTGCGGTAGCGGCCGCCGTCCAGCGAGGTGAGCCGCAGCGCGGTGGTCGCCAGCAGCAGGATCCGCGTCGGGCGCGGGCGCAGGTCGAGGCGGGACGCGATCTCCTCCTCGGTCAGCCCGGGCTCCCCGTTGAGCAGCGCGAACAGGCCGAGCTCGCACCCGGCGTTCAGGGCCTGGAACGCGGCGGCCCCGAACACCGTGCCGACCAGGTCCTGCCGGGTCAGCGGGGAGGCGGTCTCTGCGGTGGCCGTGGTCCTGGTCTCGGTGATCGTCACGGCAGTCTCCTCCGATCGGCGGACGCCGGACCCGACGGGTCCGGCGCGCGGGTGGTATCGGCCGCCGGTGCGTCCGACGGCCTGGGCCCCGGGACCGACAAAACACGCCACGGGGCATCGGTGACATTTCCGGACGATTCCACGCGGCGCTCTCTATCTGCTCTTTCGCGGCACATCACCATGGAGAAATCCCGGGCGGTTCATGATTTTTTCATATTGTCCGCCCGTGTTTCCGCGCCCTAGGCTCGCAAGGGAAATCGAAAACCCCTGGAGCGATCGAGATGGGTGGAATGAGCGCTCGAATCTCTGTGATCTACTATTCGTCGACCGGAAACGTTCACGCCACGGCCGAAGCCATTGCCGAGGGGGCCGCGGAGGCCGGCGCCGAGGTCCGGCTGCGGCGCGTGGCCGAACACGCGCCGGCCAAGGCCATCGAGAACAACCCCGAATGGCGGGACCATCTCGCGGCCACGTCGCACATTGAGACGGCGACGCTTGACGACCTCACCTGGGCGGACGGATTCGCGTTCGGGACACCGACCCGGTTCGGCAACGTCAGCTCGCAGCTCAAGCAGTTCATCGACAGCGCGGGCGGGGTGTGGGAGGCCGGAGAGCTGGCCAACAAGCCCGTCACCGGATTCACCAGCAGCTATGAGCTGCACGGCGGCCAGGAGTCGACCCTGCTGTCGCTGTACAACGTGATGCACCACTGGGGCGCGCTCATCGTTCCCACGGGCTACGTCGACTACGACCTCATCCACGAGGCCGGGGGTAACCCCTACGGCCTGGCCAACCCCTCCAGCCAGGGGGCGCCCTCCAAAGCGCTGCTGAAGGCCGCCCGCTTCCAGGGTGGTCGGCTGGCCAGGATCGCCGAATTGGTCGCACCGCTGCGGGAGGAGTGACCCCGCTCCCCCTCCGCTGTCCCGCGTTTTCTCCTTCCGGTCCCCGTCCCCCTTCTTCCCCCGATTCCCTTTCCGCGCAGCGCGGGGCGGGTGGTCCCGAGCCGGGCCACCCGCCCCGCGCTGTGTCCCACTCCTCCTCCATTCCTCAGACCGCGGGCGCCTCCTCGGACTCCGCGTCCGGGCCCGTGTCCTCCGCCCGCGCACCGCGGTCGGAGCGCCGCGCGGCGGCGGAGACGAGCACGACGACGATGCCCAGGGCCGCCGCGCCGGCTCCGAGCCACGTGGGGGACGTGTAGCCCAGTCCCGCGCCGATCGTCAGCCCACCGAGCGCGGCCCCCAGCGCCATCCCCAGGTTCGTGGCGGAGCCGCCGACCGCCGCGGAGAGCGGGGACTGGCCTCCGGCCAGGCTGATCAGCTCAGCCAGCACCCCCGGCACGGCGGCGAAGCCCGAGGCGCCGACGGCGACCAGGGCCACCGCGGCCGGGACAGGGTAGGGCGCGAGGAGGGCGAGGGCCGCCAGGGAGACGGTGAGCAGACCTAACGCGGCCAGCAGGGTGCGGTCGCGGTCGCGGTCGGCGCCGCGCCCGCCCGCGAGATTGCCCGCGACCATGCCCAGCCCGAACAGGACCAGCATCGGGGTGATCATCTCGCGCGGTAGCCCGGTGACCCGCGTCAGCAGCGGCGCGATGTAGCTGAAGGACGCGAACACCGCGCCCATGGCGAGCATGCCGGTGGCGATCGCGATCCACACCCGCCCCCGCGCGAACATCGCCAGCTCGCCCCGCACGCTCGTGGGGGCGGGGGTGGGCTGCCGGGGCACGGCCGCGGCGATCCCGGCGAGGGCAAGGACGGCGGCGGTGGCGATGAGCCAGAACGTGGTGCGCCACCCCAGGTACTGCCCCACGAGGGTGCCCAGCGGGGAGCCGATGACGTTGGCGACGGTGATGCCGGTGAACACCACGGCGATCGCTTGGGCGCGCTGGCGCGCGGGTACCAGGTTGGCCGCGACCACCGACCCGACCCCCAGGAACGCGGCCTGCCCGAGGGCGGCGAGCACCCGCCCGCCCATGAGGACCCCGTACACGGGGGCCAGGGCGCAGACCGCGTTTCCGACGGCGAACAGGGCGACGGCCCCGGTGAGCAGCGCCTTGCGGGGCAGCCGGGATCCGGCCAGAGCCACGGCCGGTCCGCCGACCACGATGGCCAGCGCGTAGCCGGAGATGAGCACACCGGCAGTGGGGATCGAGACATCAAGGCCGGCGGCGACGTCGGGCAGGAGACCGGTGATCACGAACTCCGCGGTACCCATGACGAACGCGGCCAGGGCGAGGACGAGCAGTCGTAGGGGCATCGTCGTTCCTCCAGATCTTCGGGTATCGGGGGCGCTGGGAGGGGCGCTGGTCCGCGGCTATGCGACGGTGATCACGGCGAGAGGCTCGATCGTCGTCCGTTGCGTCCTGACAAACGCCGTGATCACCGGGGTCGGGTGAGGGCGGGGGCGGGGCGCCGGTCCCGTCCCGGGGAGGGGACGGACTCGGCCAGCGTCGAGGGGCGGGGCGCCGTGCGCGGTCTCGGTGGAGCGGGCAGGGCGGCGACGGCCGGTGCGGATGGGGGCGTTCTTTCGCCCACAGGGTGGGGCCGGGCGGCCCCGAGGGGCGTGAATCAGGAGACGTCGAACAGCAGCGAGGGGTCGGGGCCGACCCGGTAGCCGTCGCCGATGTCGGTGAGCAGGTCCATTTCGGCCGCGTCGAGTTCGAAGCCGAAGACGTCGAGGTTGCCGCGGATCCGCTCGGGCGTGACCGACTTGGGCAGCGGGACGACCCCGAGCTGGAGGTGCCAGCGCAGCACGACCTGGGCGGGGGTGCGGCCGTGCGCCTCGGCGACGGCGGCGACCGCGCGGTGGGACAGGAAGCCCTGGCCGCGGCCGAGCGGACTCCAGGCCTGGGTGACGATGCCGTGGTCGGCGTGGAAGGCGCGGATCCGCCCCTGGTGCAGCCCGGGGTGCAGTTCGACCTGGTTGACGGCGGGCGCGACGCCGGTCTCCGCGATGAGCCGCTCGATGTGCTCGGGCTCGAAGTTGGAGACCCCGATCGAGCGCACGCGGCCCTCGTCGCGCAGGCGGCACAGCGCCCGCCAGGTCTGCGGGTAGAGGCCGAGCCGCGGCCGGGGCCAGTGGATCAGGTACTGGTCGACGTAGTCCAGCCCCAGCGCCGCCGCGCTGGCGTCGAACGCGCGCAGGGTGGCGTCATAGCCCTGGTCGTCGTTCCACACCTTGGTGACGACGACGACGTCCTCGCGCGCCACGCCGCTCTCGGCGATCCCCCGGCCGACCCCCTTCTCGTTGCCGTAGACGGAGGCGGTGTCGACCATCCGGTACCCCGCCTGGAGTGCCGTGCGTACGGCCGCGGCCGCCTCGTCCGGGCCGACCTGGAACACCCCCAGCCCAAGTCGGGGCGTCTCGACTCCGTCGTTCAGCGCCACCGTTGTGGACGCGTCCATGTCCGTTGACTCCTCTCTGTTCTCCGCGTCCGCTGCCTGCGCCCTCGGACCGGTCACGAGTACCAGCCCGGCGCGGGCACCTCGTCGAACAGCCGGTAGCGGCCGAGTTCGCGCCGCTGGTAGGCAACGGGGTCGTGCAGGGTGTGCGTGCGCACGTTGCGCCAGAAGCGGTCGAACCCGTACTTGGTGGCGGTGGACCGGGCGCGGGTGACCTCGAAGATGCGCGAGGTGATCTCCAGGGCGACCTCATCGGCGCGGACCTTCACCGCCGCCGCGCGGACCTTGTGCTCGCCGCGGCGGCGCTCGGTGAGCGCGTCGGGGTCGCGGTGGATCTCGACGTTCTCCAGGGCGACCTCGTCCATCAGCGCCTCGGCCGCCCACAGCTTGGCGGTCAGGTCGCCGATGGTGTCGATAACGGAGGGCTCGTCCACGGTGCGCTCATAGCCGCCCCACGCCTTGCCGTGGGTGTGGGTGTAGTCGATGGCGGCGTCCAGCGCGCCGCGGGCCATGCCGAGCCAGAAGCTGCCCATGAGCAGCTGCCCGGTGGGGATCTGCATGGTGCCGTAGGGGCGGGGGGTGAACGCCTTGTCGACGAAACCCAGGGCGTCGCTCCACGGGGCACGCACGTTCTTGAAGGCGATGCCGCCGCTCTCGGTGAGCCGCTGGCCCATGTTGTCCCAGCCGCCCAGCGGGATGACGCCGGGGTCGGTGGAGGGGACCATGGCGAACACGTGGGTGTCGGTCCCCTCCAGGACGCCCTCCAGACAGGTCACGTCGGAGACGCGCGAGCCGGTGGCGAAGTTCTTCCGGCCGTTGAACAGCAGGGTGTCGCCCTCGTCGCGGACCACGACATCGGCGTCACGCGCGTTGACCGCGCCGGCCAGGAACCACTCGTTGCGGGCGCAGTCGGCCTCGAACCGGGCGCTCTGCTCGGGCGTGCCGATGAACCGGGGCACGTAGTTCCAGGTGTAGTGGTAGCCCAGCAGGTGGCCGATGGAGCCGTCGGCGGCCGACACCTCGCGGACCACCTTGAGCGCCGTGGGCCACTCCTGGCCGCCTCCGCCGTGCTCCACCGGGCCCATCATGGTGACCAGGCCGGATTCCTTGAGCAGGGCGATCTCTGCGTAGGGGGTCGCGTTCGCCCGGTCGCGCTCGGCGGCGTCGGAGGCGAGGACCGCCCGCACCTCCGAGGCCCGCTGCAGCCACCCCTGCGGGGTCGTGGGCCGGGTCGTCCAGCGGGCGGCGGGCCGTGTCGTCGGCCCGGCCTGGTCGTGCGCGATGGTGGTCATGGTCGCTCCTCACGAAATGAGTGGGACGGGGCGTCTCGCTCGTCATTGCGCACTGGGGACGCTAATCAGCGTGACTCTCCCGGTGCTCTTCATTCGCTCTTCTCGGTCGGCTGCCGAATTGATCAAGGAAATTCCGCTTGTGGAATTTGCGTGATTGGTGCGCATAATGGCGCCATGTCGTTTCCCTTCGCAGTGCGCATCACGTCCGACGGGTCCTCTCCGTGGCCGGTAGAGGCCGGCCGCTACCGCCTGGTGGTGAACCGGGCCTGCCCGTTCGCGAGCAGGTCACTGGTCGTGCGGCGGCTGACAGGGCTGGAGGACGCGCTCCCGGTCGCGGTCACCGACCCCCTGCATGACGAGCGCGGCTGGCGCTTCACCCTCGACCCGGACGGCCGCGACCCCGTTCTGGGCATCCGGTACCTGGCCGAGGCCTACCGCGCGGCCGTCCCCGGCTACGACGGAGGTGTCAGCGTTCCGGCCGTGGTCGACGTGCCCAGCGGCCGCGTGGTGACCAACGACCACGACACGCTCACCCCCGACCTGGCGTCGCAATGGCGGGGACTGCACCGGCCGGGCGCCCCGGACCTGTACCCGGCTGAATTGCGCGCCGATATCGACGCGCTGAACGCGGAATTGGCGGCCGACGTCCATTTCGGGGTTTACGCCTGCGGATTCGCGCGGACCCAGGAGGAGTATTCCGCGGCCTTTCACCGGCTGTTCGACCGCTTGGACACGCTGGAGGAGCGGCTGCGCGGCCAGCGCTTCCTCTTCGGTGACGCGATCACCGAAAGCGACATCCGGCTGTTCACCACGCTGGTCCGGTTCGACGCCGTCTACCACGGCCTGTTCAAGTGCAACCGGAACACGCTCACCGAGATGCCGGTGCTGTGGGCCTACGCCCGCGACCTGTTCCAGACGCCCGGCTTCGGTGAGACGGTGCACTTCGCCGATATCAAGCTCCACTACCACGCGGTGCTCACCGAGCTGAACCCGAGCGGGATCGTGCCCGAGGGGCCCGACCTCTCCGGGTGGCACACCCCGCACGGGCGCGACGCCCTCGGCGGGCGGCCTTTCGGCGACGGCACCCCGCCGCCCGCGGCGACATGAGCGGCGGGGCGCCCCTCCCGGGCGCCCCGCGTTGCCCGCGCCGCGGCCGTCTTAGCCCCGCCGTGCCCCGCGCAGCAGGTCGGCGATGGCGAAAACCAGCTCGACCGCCTGCGCCCCGTTCAGCCGCGGGTCGCACGCCGTCTCGTAGCGTTCGGCGAGGTGGTCGTCGCCCAACTCCCGGATTCCGCCCAGGCACTCCGTCACGTCCTCGCCGGTCATCTCCAGGTGCACCCCACCGGGGTGGGTGCCCTCGGCCCGGTGCACCGCGAAGAACCCCTCGACCTCGGCGGCGATGTCGGCGAACCGGCGGGTCTTATACCCGCTGCCCGAGCGGATGGTGTTGCCGTGCATGGGGTCGCACACCCACACCACGGGGTGGCCGGCGTCGCGCACCGCCCGCACGAGCGGAGGCAGGGCCTCGCGCACCCGCTGCGCCCCCATCCTCGGGACCAGGACCAGGCGCCCCGGGGTCCGTTCGGGGTCCAGCCGCGCGCAGAGCTCCGCCACCTCCTCCGCGGTGGCCCCCGGCCCCAGCTTGACCCCCACCGGGTTGGCGATCCCGGACACGAACTCGATGTGCGCCCCGTCCAGGGCGCGGGTCCGTTCGCCCACCCACACCATGTGGGCGCTGGTGTCGAACCACCGATCGGTCGCGGGGTCGAGGTGGGTCAGCGCCTCCTCGTAGTCCAGCAGCAGCGCCTCGTGCGAGGTGTACAGCGGACCCTCCTCCAGGACCCAGGCGAACTCGCCGGGGTCGGCGCCGCCCGCCTCGCATCCGCCCAGCGTCCGCAGGGCCGCGCGGGTGTGCCCGTAGGCGTGCAGCATCCGCTCCGGATCCGGGCGGCGGGCCTCGGGCACGGGGTCGGGGCCGTTGACGATGTCGCCGCGGTAGACCGGTAGCTCGACGCCGTCCACGACCTCCGTGTCGGCGCTGCGCGGCTTGCCGAACTGCCCGGCGATGCGGCCGATCTTGACCACCGGCAGCCCGGTGCCCAATGCGAGCATCATCGCCGACTGGAGGAGGGTCCGCAGCTTGCCCGCCACGGCGTCCTCGCCGCAGGACGCGAACCGCTCGGCGCAGTCCCCGGCCTGGAACACGACCGCCTGTCCGGCCGCCGCCCGCGCCAGGTCGCGGCGGAGGGACACTACCGCCTCGGGGGCGACCGGCGGGGGCAGCATCGACACGCTGCGCGCGATATCGCAGGCCCGCGCGGGGTCGGGCCAGACGGGCTGCTGGCGTGCGGGCCGCTCTCTCCAGGAGGACCGGTGCCAGCGGGGCGGGGTCTCGGGGAGGCGCGCGCCCGGGCCGGCCACGGGTGCGGGCGCGTCAGCGGGGATCATCGACATGACGACAACAGCTCCTTCACCATGGGGTGCGGGTCGCGGCCCGCGTCGATCTCGGCGACCAGCGAGCTCCCGACGATCGCGGCGTCGGCGTGCCCGCGCAGGCGGCGCAGGTGCTCCGGGCGGGAGATCCCGAACCCGGCGGCGACGGGGAGGCGGGTACGGGCGCGGACCCGCGCCAGGGTCTGCTCGACGCCCTCGGGGAGGTCGCCGCGGCTGCCGGTGATCCCGGCGACCGTCACCGTGTAGACGAACCCGGTCGCCGCGGCGCAGGCCGCCGCGATGCGCTCGTCGGTGCTGGTCGGCGCCGTCAGCCGGACCGAGGCCACGCCCCGCTCGGCCAGGGCGCCGTCCACCCCGGCCGCCTCCTCCAGCGGCAGGTCCGGGATGATCACGGCGGCCACCCCGGCCTCGGCGGCGTCCCGGACGAAGCGCCGCACCCCGTAGGCGAGGACGGGGTTGACATAGGTCATGAGGACGATGGGGGCGGCGCGCTCGGCGGCCAAGTCGGCCGCGACCTCCAGGCAGCCCTCGGTGGTGGTCCCGGCGTCCAGGGCGCGCTGGCCGGCCCGCTGGATGACGGGCCCGTCGGCCAGCGGATCGCTGTGGGGCAGGCCCAGCTCCAGCGCCGCGATCCCGGAGTGCAGCAGCCGTCGGCCGATGTCGCGCGTGGCCGCCAGGCCCGGGTGTCCGGCCATCAGGTAGGGGATGAGGGACACCCCGCCGTCGCCGCGGCGCAGCCGGTTCGCGAGATCGGCTCCGGGGAGCTGCCCCGGCGGTCGGGCGCCGGACGCGGCCGCGGTGCCGTGGGGCCGCTCCCGTCCGTGCGACTGGGCGTCCCGGATCGAGGGACGTGTGTCCTCGTTGTCCGGGGACGGGCCTGCGAGTGCCGTGTCGCCGCCCTGCCCCGCCCCGGGGGCGTGGTCGCCCGCGCCCCCTCGCGCGCCGACGCCGACCGGGGTGGCCGCCGACCGCCGCCGCGCGGGTTCCCGCTGCCCCCGCGCGGGGTTCTCCGCTGGTTCCGTCGCTGTCATCGCGCACCTCCCGCCAGAGCCGCCACCGGTTCCTGGTCCATCGCGCCGCCCTCCTCCTCGGCCTGCCGCTCGTTCTCGACGGTGTGCAGGTCCTTGTCGCCGCGCCCGGAGAAGCAGACCAGGACCCGTCCGCCCGGCCCCAGGCGTTCAGCCAGGTCACCGGCGTAGGCCAGCGCGTGCGAGGTCTCCAGGGCGGGAATGATGCCTTCCAGCGCCGTGCACCGCCGGAACGCGTCCAGCGCCCGGTGGTCCTCGACGGCGACGTAGGTGGCGCGGCCCTCCTCGGCGAGCATGGCGTGCTCGGGTCCCACGCCGGGGTAGTCCAGCCCGGCCGCCACCGAGTGCGTCGGCAGCACGCGGCCGCCGGAGTCCTGCAGGATCAGGCTGCGGCTGCCGTGCAGGACACCCGGCGTCCCGGCTCCGGCGCCCGCGGCGTGGCGGCCGGTGGCCAGGCCTTCCCCGGCCGCCTCCACACCGACCAGGGCGACCTCGGCGTCCGGGACGAAGGCGGTGAACATGCCGATCGCGTTGGAGCCGCCGCCCACGCAGGCGACCACCGCGTCGGGCAGCCGCCCCTCGGCGTCAAGGTACTGCTCGCGCGCCTCATCGCCGATGACGCGCTGCAGGTCGCGCACCATCCGCGGGTAGGGGGCGGGTCCGACGGCCGAGCCGATGATGTAGTGGGTGTCGGCGACGTTGGTCACCCAGTCGCGGATGGCCTCCGACGTCGCGTCCTTCAGGGTGGCCGTACCCGATGCGACGCCGTGGACGTGTGCCCCCAGCATCCGCATGCGGCGGACGTTGACCTCCTGGCGGCGCATGTCCTCGGCGCCCATGTACACCACGCAGGGCAGGCCGAACCGGGCGCAGACGGTGGCCGTGGCGACGCCGTGCTGCCCGGCCCCGGTCTCGGCGATGATCCGGCGCTTGCCCATGCGCCGGGCCAGCACCACCTGGCCGAGCGCGTTGTTGAGCTTGTGCGCGCCGGTGTGGCACAGGTCCTCGCGCTTGAGGTGGATGGTGGCGCCGCCGTGGTGGGCGGTGAGCCGCTCGGCCGGGTAGACCGGCGTCGGGCGCCCCACGAACTCCCGCTGGTGGCGGCGGAGCTCAGTACGGAAGCCGGCGTCCTCCCGGACCGCATCCCACACTTCGTTCAGCTCGGTGAGCGCCGCCATCAGCGTCTCGGGGACGTAGCGGCCCCCGAAGCCGCCGAACATGCCGTCGTCGATGTCGATCGCCATCTCGGAGTCAGCTCCTCTCCTCGTCTTTCGGTCGGGGGCGCGGGTCACACCGCGCCCTGCAGGGACCGGTCGCGGGACGCCGCCGCCAGTCGGGCGAGGACGTCGGCCGCGGCACCGGAGTCGACGGCGTGCGCGGCGGCGCCGAGACCGTCGGCCAGCGTCGCGGCCAGGCCGCGGATCCACAGCCCGGCGGCGGCGTTGAGCAGCACCACGTCGCGGGCCGGGCCGCGCCGTCCGTCCAGGACGGAGGTGATCACCTCGGCGCTGGCCGCGCGGCTCCCTCCGGCGAGGTCGGCGGGCCCGGCGGGGATGAGCCCCAGCGCCGAGGGGTCGATCCGGTGGTGGCGCACCCGGCCATCGGCCACCTCCGCGGCCGCGGAGGGCGCACCCGTGCTCAGCTCGTCCATGCCGTCCTCGGCGTGGAACACCAGCGCCCGCTCCACCCCGAGGCGCGGCAGGACCTCGGCCATGGGCGCGACCAGCTCAGGCGCCGGGACACCCATGACCATGTAGCGGGCCCGGGCCGGATTGCACAGCGGCCCCAGCAGGTTGAACACGGTGCGCACGCCCAGCTCCCGGCGTACCGGGACGATGTGCCGGAAGGCCGGGTGGAACGAGGGGGCGAACAGGAACGCGATACCGGACGCGGCCAGGCAGCGCGCCGCGTCCCGCGGGCCGCCCTCCACGCGCACCCCCAGTTCCTCCAGGACATCGGCGCTGCCGCACCCGGACGAGGAGGCCCGGTTGCCGTGCTTGGCCACGCGCGCCCCTCCGGCCGCCGCGACCAGCGCCGCCGCGGTGGAGATGTTGAAGGTGTCCAGACCGTCGCCGCCGGTCCCGCAGGTGTCCAGGACGTCGGGGGTGAAGGGGACCGGGACCGCGTGGTCGCGCGCGGCCCGCGCCGCTCCCGCCAGTTCGCCCACGCTCGCGCCGCGCGCCGAGAGCGCGGACGCGAAGGCCGCGATGTGCGCCGGAGCCGCCGTGCCGCTCATCATGGTCCGCATCGCCGCGTAGGCCTGCTCCTCGGAGAGGACCTCGCCGCGGGTGACGCGGGCGATGTGTTCACGCATTCGTCTCCTCCTCCTTCTCCTCCGCGAGGAAGTTGGCGATGATCCGGCGGCCGTCGGGGGAGAGCACCGACTCCGGGTGGAACTGCACGCCGTAGGTGGGGTGGCTCCGGTGCCGGACCGCCATCACCGCGCCGTCTCCTGCCGCGGCGGTGACTAGCAGCTCGCCGGGGAGCGTCGCCGGATCGGCGACCAGCGAGTGGTAGCGCGTCGCGGTGAAGGGGCGGGGCAGCCCGGCCAGCAGGCCCGTGCCGTCGTGGTCGATGTCGGAGGTCTTGCCGTGCAGCGGCCGGGTCCGCACGATGCGGCCGCCGAACGCGGCGACGACGCACTGGTGGCCGAGGCACACGCCGAGGATGGGGATGGTCCCGCTGAGCGCGCGCACGGCGGGCAGGGACACCCCGGCCTCGTTCGGGCCGCAGGGGCCCGGGGAGACGACCAGCCGGTCGTAGGTGCCCAGCTCGTCGGGGGTGACCGCGTCGTTGCGGTGCACCTCGGGCCGGGCGCCCAGCTCGGCGAGGTAATGCACGATGTTGTAGGTGAAGGAGTCGTAGTTGTCGACGACGGCCACGCGCGGGCCGCGCCGCTGTGCGGGAGGGGTCATGACCGCACCTCCGCGTTGTGGACCGCGGTGAACATCGCCCCGGCCTTGTGCAGCGTCTCGGCGTACTCGGCCTCCGGGTCGGAGTCGGCCACCACCCCGGCGCCGGACTGGGCGTGCACCTCGCCGTCGGCGACGACCAGCGTGCGCAGGGCGATCGCCAGGTCGGCGTCGCCGCCGAAGCCGATGTGGCCGAGCGCGCCGCCGTAGACGCCGCGGCGCTCCGCCTCCAGCTCCGCGATGATCTCCATCGCGCGGATCTTCGGCGCCCCGCTCAGCGTTCCGGCGGGGAAGGCCGACCGCAGCGCGTCCAGGCAGTCGGCGTCGGCCGCCAGGTCCCCGACGACGGTCGAGGACAGGTGCATGACGTGCGAGAAGCGCTCCACCTCGCAGAACCGCTCCGGGCGCACGGTGCCGGGGGCGCACACCCGCCCGATGTCATTGCGGCCGAGGTCGACCAGCATGACGTGCTCGGCGCGCTCCTTGTCGTCGGCGCGCAGCTCGCGCTCCAGGGCCAGGTCGGACGCGGTGTCGCCGCCGCGCGGGCGGGTCCCGGCCAGCGGGCGGGTGCGCACGCGGCGCCCCTCGGTCTGCACCAGCAGTTCGGGGGAGGCCCCGATGACGTGGCGGCCGCCGCCCAGGTTGAGCTGGTACATGTACGGCGATGGGTTAACCGCCCGCAGGTGCCGGTAGACGTCGATGGGCCGGGCGCGCAGAGGCTTGGAGAACCGCTGGGAGAGCACGACCTGGAAGGCGTCGCCGGCCAGGATGTACTCGCGGGCGCGGCGCACGCGCTCGGTGAACTCCGCGCGCGTGGTGTTGGGCCGCCAACCAGGTGGAGGCGCGCCCCGGGGCGGGGGCGCGGGGACGGGGCGCGGCGCCGGGTCCCAGGGCTCGTCGGGAGCGGGGGTCACCACGCGCTCGTACATTCGGGTGATCCGCCGCAGCGCCGCGTCGTAGTCCTCAACGTCGGGCCGGTGCACGGTGATCAGCAGCAGCCGTCGGGCGGCGTGGTCCACAACCGCCAGGTCGCCGACGTGGAAGAAGGCCGACTCCGGCAGGCCGGGCGCGGGGCCGGGCGGGGCGGGCAGCCGCTCGAAGCGGCGCGCCCCCTCGTAGCC
Organism: Nocardiopsis rhodophaea; assembly: GCF_039530945.1. Classification (NCBI taxonomy): domain Bacteria; kingdom Bacillati; phylum Actinomycetota; class Actinomycetes; order Streptosporangiales; family Nocardiopsidaceae; genus Nocardiopsis; species Nocardiopsis rhodophaea. The sequence goes on along the minus strand of NZ_BAAAPC010000001.1, from coordinate 269,415 downwards.
GAGGTAGCCGAACACCCCGCCGTGGAAGGGGGGAAGCCCGGGAACGGGGGCGGCGGGGCGGCCGATGGCGGTGCGCAGCGCGCGCAGCGGGTCGGTGTCGGCCGCGGGGACGGGCTCGGGCCGGTGGCCGATGTAGGAGTAGCGCGCCGCACCGCTGGAGACGGAGGCCCCTTCCAGCAGGAAACCGGGTTCGTCGTCGCGGCACAGCCGGGCGAACAGGGTGACGGGGCTGAGCGTGTCGGCGAGGAATTCGCGGTAGACGGGGATGAGGGTGTGGTCGCGGGCGAGCGCGGCCGCCTCGGAGCGGTCGGGCCGGCCGTCGGGCGGCAGGCCCGTCGTTATCGGTGCGAGGTCGATGGTCATGGCGTCCGGTCTCCGTCTCGGGCTCCGTGGGGGTGGGGGCAGCGCGGGGCGGGTTCGGTGCGGCGGGCGGCGGTGACGCGGGCGCCGTCGGCGGGGGCCATGAAGATGCCCTGCTGCCGCGCCTCGGGGAAGTCGCCGACGGGGTCGACGCGCCGGGCGGAGAGCAGCACGGCAGCGAGGACCCGCATCTCCTCGGCGGCGTAGTTGCGTCCGACGCACATCCGGTTGCCGCCGCCGAAGGCCGCCCAGGAGTAGGGGCACGCCGTGCCCTCCAGGAACCGCTCGGGCTGGAAGTCCTCGGGGTCGGTGTAGACGTCGGGGCTGCGTTGCAGGAGGTAGGCGCAGTGCACGAGGATCGTGCCGGCCGGCAGCAGGTGGCCGTCGATCTCGTAGGGGACCGTGAGCATGCGCACCCCGTTGAGGCCCGACACCGGGTGCAGCCGCAGCGTCTCGGTGATCACGGCCTCCAGGTAGGGCAGCTCGGCGTAGGCCTCCCGGGGAACCGGGAGGCGGGTGAACCGGTCACCCAGCTCGGCCATGACCCGCCGGTACACCTCGGGGTGCCGGATGATCCTCTCGATCACCCACGACAGGGTGTTGGCCGTCGTGGAGAACCCGGTGTAGAGCAGGCTGAACACCTCGTCGCGGATCACCTCGGGGGTGAGCGAGGCGTCGCCGTCGGCGGCGTGGCGCTGCAGGGTCGCGAGCAGGTCGTCGCGGCCCAGCTCATCCGAGCGCCGCAGATGGGACCCCATGCGTGCGGCGACGAAGGCGCGGATCTCGGCGTCGGCGGCGAGCACGTCGTCCAGCGACTGGGCGGCGTTCTCGGTGCGGGGGAGCATCGCGGCCAGTTCGGCGCGGTCGGCCTTGGGCAGGTTGCCGCACACGACCTCGACGATGACCTCGGCGGTGATCGCCTGGAGTTCGAGGAAGAGGGAGACCTCCCCGCCCTCGGGCCAGCGGGCGATGTGGTCGGACGCGACACGGGAGATCAGCGCGGTGTAGTCGCGGGCACCGCTGAGCTCGGGCCGGATCTGCGAGCGCCGCTTGCGGTGGGCCGGGCCGTCGATGTAGGCGACCGACTCCTCGGGGGTGCCGAAGAAGACGGCGTTGGCGTGGGCGCCGCTGACGGTCGCGGCGTCGGCGGTGTACATCCGCTTGATCTGGTGCGGGCGGGTCAGGAACACCCACGCCCCGTTGTTGCGGGCTTCGACGAACCGCTCGTTGCCCAGGGCACCGAGGTCCAGGGTGAACATGGTGCCGTGGTCGCGGTGCAGCTCCTCCAGGTAGCCGAAGGGGTCGCGGGCGAACCGGTCACGCTGCGCGGCCGGGTCCTCGGCCGGTCCGGGCGGCAGGGCTCTCGACAGCAGGGTCGACGACATGGGGCACTTCCTCCTCTGAGGTCGCTATGTCCGCGGCGGCCCACCGGACGGCGTCGACCAGGCGGTCGACGACCGCCCGCGAGGTCCGGTGGTGCATGATGCAGGCCCGGACGACCAGGCCTTCGTTGGGGAGTTCGGCGGTCGCGACATAGACGTCGCCGCGTGAGCAGATCCGGCGGCACAGCAGTTCGGTCTGTCGGGCGCCCCGGGAACCGTCGGCGGTGGCGCGGAAGGCGACCACGGGCAGGTGGCCCGGGGCGCGGGGCAGGACGTCGACGCCGGGAAGCGACCGCAGCTGGGCGGCCAGTTCGTCGGCGAGGTCGAGCTTGTGGTCGAGGCTGCGCTCGAACGCCGCGAGGCCGTGCAGCTTGATCGGCAGCCACGCGGTGAGCCCGCGCATCTCCCGGGTGAGTTCGGGGCCGTAGTCGCAGAAGTCGACGTAGGCGTCGTCGGAGGTGAGCTCGGGGATGTAGGCGGCGCCCGGGACGGCGAAGGCCGCCCGCAGCCGCGCCTGCTCGCGGACGAGGAGGGCGGAGGTGCCGTGCGGGAGAAACAGCGACTTGTGGGCGTCGACGGCGATGGAGTCGGCGTCCTCGATACCGCGGAGCAGCTCGCGGCCGCGGGCGGTGAGCCGGAAGAAGCCGCCGAAGCAGGCGTCGGCGTGCATCCAGACGCCCTCGGCCGCGCACAGCCGGGCGATCCCGGCGAGGTCGTCGATGGCGCCGGTGCCGGTGGTGCCGGCCGTGGCCACGACGCAGGCGGGCACGAGGCCGCTGGCGCGGTCGCGCTCGATGCGGTCGCGCAGCTCGCCGAGGTCCATCGTGTAGTCGGGCCGGGTCGCCACCGCGTGTACCCGGTCCTCGGGGACCCCGGCCATGCGCGCGGCCTTCTTCACCGAGAAGTGGCCCTGGGTGGAGACGTAGACGGTCGCCCGGGCGCGGTCGTCCTCCGGCAGCGCCTCCAGGGCGCAGCGCACGCCCATGAAGTTGGCGATGGAACCGCCGGTGGTGAGGTAGCCGAAGGACCCCTCGCCGTAGCCCAGCATCGTGCAGAACCAGCGGATGACGTTGGTCTCGATCTGGGTGAGGCCGGGGGTGGCCGCCCACACGCCGATGAATCGGTTGAGCAGCCGCGAGACGAACTCGCCGACCGCGCCCTGGAACAGACCCCCGGAGGGGACGTGCGACATGAACCCCGGGTGGGGGTGGACCATGCCGCTGGTGGCGGCCTCGTCGAAGACCTCGGCGAGCAGCGGCTCCAGCTCGGTGCCGTGGGCGGGGGCCGTGTCCTCACGCACGGCGTCGGAGGCCTTGCGGCCGCTCTCGTAGTCGGCCGCGCTGCTCTCCTGCAGGTAGGAGGCGGGGTACTCGCCCCGGTTCAGGGCGTCGCGGTAGCGCAGCACGCGCAGCGCGACGGTGTCGAGCAGACGGCGGACCTCCTCGGGTGCGAGTTCGAGCTCGGAGTCCCCGGAGCCGTCGGGCAGCACGGGGATGTCGCCCCCGGCGGCCCCGGCGTAGGCCGCCACGATCCGGTCGGCCTCGGTGTCGATGTCGAAGCGGCGGCACAGGTCGCCGACCAGGGCGCTCTGCCGCTCGTGGCGCCGCACCACCTCGTCGTAGGGCAGGTCGGTGAAGGCGACCATGTGGTATAGCGGCATGAAGTCGTCCGGGTGCTCGCGGAACAGCCGCTTGTCCAGCCGGTCGCGGGCGTGGTAAGCGTGGTCGCCGGTCTGGTCGGTGAGTTCGCGCAGGTTGCGCAGGGACAGGTCGGCGATGGCGTCGCCAGGGGCCTTGCGCAGCTCGGTGAAGTCGGTCAGGGCCGGGGCGATCCCGTTGGCACCGCCGATGCGCATGCGCTCGTCGAGGATGCGGAGGAACTCCCGCACGTCCTCGAAACTGCAGTTGATGCCCTGGCCGTAGAAGGGGACCATCGCGTGGGCGGCGTCGCCGATGAGGACCGTGCGGCCGTAGTGGTAGGGGTGGCACTTCACGGTCTTGAGCGACGCCGGGGTCGTGGTGAGGAAGTCGTCGACCAGGGACGGCAGGAACTCCACCGCGTCGGCGAAGTTCTCGCCGAAGAGCGCCTCGACCCCCTCGGCGTCGTGTACCGCGGAGAAGGCGGGGGAACCGTCGGCACTCCGCAGCGGCATGAACAGGCTGGCCGTGTAGCTGAGGTCGACGTTGGGCTGGGCGAGCATCATGAACTCGCCGCGCGGCCACACGTGCAGGCCATGCTCGCCGCTCTCCGGTCGGTGCGGGTCGCGGAAGGCCTGGAGCAGCGCGTGCCCGCCGAGGCGCGGGGGCATCTGCAGCTCGATGTAGCCGTGGTCGATGTACTCCTGGGAGATGCGCATGCGCGCGCCGCGGCGCGACATCTCGGCGCGGACCACGCTGTTGGCGCCGTCGCAGCCGATGAGCAGGTCGGCGCTGACCTCCTCGATGGCCGAGCCGCGGACGGCGAACGCGGCGGTGGCGTTCTTGGGGTCGGCGCCGATGCACTCGTGGCCGAAGTGGAACCGCGCTCCGGCGCGGGCCGCCTCGTCCAGCAGGGCGCGGTGCAGGACGCCGCGCGGGATGGACAGCAGGTGGTGTTCGGGTTCGGTGCCGTACCGCTGATAGGTGAGTTCGCCGTCGCGGTGGTGCACGACCCGCTGCGGCAGCGGAACGCCCCGCTGGTAGAGCAGATCCACGATCCGGGAATCCAGCGACCGCAGTCCGCGCGTGGTGAGCGTCAGATTGAAGGAATGCCCTTTCGCCGGAGGGATCCGGCGGATATCCTCCCCTTTCTCATACAGGTCGACGTGGAATGCATTCTTGCGGAGCTCGATCGCCACAAGGCAGGCAACCGGGCCCGCACCGACTATCGCGACTCTGAGGGAACTGCGTGGTCTCCCCAATTCAACCCCTAGTGCGCTCCGTTTTCCTCTTTCTCGTCCTGGAACGCTACGAAGGGGCGCTCTTCACGGGCTCTGTCCGTGTTCTCGCCGCGGTAGTACCGCGCTCTGCGGGGCGGGTCATCGGCGGGGGCCGGGGGAGAAGACGGAGAGCTAGCCGTCGTAGTCGAGCGTGACCGCCGACAGGCTGGTGCCGCGGACCTCCGGGTTGGCGCAGGCGTACATGTTGTCGCCCATGCCGCCGAAGTTCCCCGTGGTGTCGCCCGGCAGGAAGTACTCGATCCCGGCCACCTCCGTCGGTCTGCACTGCTCCGGGTCGCAGTTGTCCGGGTTGGGGTGGAAGAGGGTGAACTTCCCGGTGTTGCGCATGGTGAGCACGAACGGCTCCCCGGGGGCCTCGCGCTGGCGCGCCCAGGAGCCGACCTGCTCACCCTCGAAGCCGTCCACCCAGCGGACCTCGATCCAGCCGGGCATCAGGCAGGGGCCCTTGCCGTTCTGGATCTTGGTGATGCCGAACTCGACCGCCAGGGTCCCAGCGGCAGCGCCGCGCCGGTTCTCGATCGGCTTGATGTCGTCGTTGGTGCAGGAGCGCACGTGGTCCGTGCCGCCTCCGCCGCCCGCCTCGGCGGCGGAGGCGGGCGCCGCCGCGAGGGCCAGTGCGGGTAGCGCGGCCGCGGCCACGAGGGCGGCCCGGGTGGTGCGGGTGGTGCGGGTGAGTGCGGACATGATGGTTCCTCCTCATTCCGTCGTCACCTGATTGGATGTTCCTGCGGTGGTGGACGTTGGCGCCGGCCGCTGGGGAAAAACGGCCTCATCCGGCCGTCGCCGCGGGTAAACCCGGAGGGGAAGCGGAGGAGGGGGACGTCAGGGCACGGTCGCGACGCCGAAGCGCCCGCCCGGCGCCAGCCCGATCGCGCCGTGCACGTGTGCGTCGACCTCCATGCCGCGGCACGCACCCCGCCGCCCGGATTCAGCACGTCGGTCCAGCCGTCGCCACGGGGCGGATCGGTCACGACGGACGTGGCGTCGGCGCCGTCACCCGCGATGAAAACGGTGCGGTCTCCGCGGCCGATGCCCGTGGGAGCGGCGATGGTCTTCTGCTCCCGGGCGACGAACGCCTCGACGACCGTGGCGCGCGGGAGCGCGCAGGACGTGGACGCCATGGCGAAAGATTGAGCCGTTGGGGCCCCGACAAGACCGGCTCCGCGGCGGACCGGGTGCTTCCGTACCGGTCAGCCTTCCACCACACCCGAGGCGCGCCCCTGCCACGGCAGAGCCCGCAGATGTCCCCCGCGACCGGGGGGCGGGACCTCCGCCCTGCCCGGAAGCGTCCGCTCTCCTGCGGCCCTGCCTGGCCTCCCGGACCGGGTCGCGGCCGCACATCCAGGCCCGTTCTCGCCGACCGCGCCGAAACGGCCGCTTCCGTTCGCGACCGACCGCTACTTCGGGGGCGTGCGATCGGCGGCGGAGCATACGTCAGCGGCAGGACCGCAACGACACATCGGGCCTGGTACGACGTGTGAATACCGTCTCAGGACGACCGCGTGACCTCTGCCTTTGGCGGCGGGTAGTGTCGCCTCGGGAGCTTCGTGCTGCGGTGCGGGGCTCCTATTGCTTTGCCTTTTCCTCCCCGCTGTGCGGGGGCGCCGCCCGCTCGGGCACACGGCGTCTTCGGAGCACAGGGGGATCCGCGGAAACTCCGCGTGCGGGACCGACCTTTCCCCGATTCATCCCACCCCACCCGGGCCGACCGCGCCCGCGTCCCGCTTTCCTGACCGATGTATGGCAAACCGCTTCGAGCGGTCCCACCGAGCTGCCCGAAAGTGAGCGGCTTCATGACCACACTGAGGACGGCGTGGCAGCGGACCACGCTCCCGAGCCTGTCGGTGCTGCGCACCGAAGCCCTGTCGGGGCTTGTTGTGGCCTTGGCCCTGATCCCCAACGCGATCTCGTTCTCGATCATCGCCGGCGTCGACCCCAGCGTGGGGTTGTACGCCTCCTTCACCATGGCCGTCTCCCTGGCGTTCCTGGGCGGGCGCCCGGCAATGATCTCCTCGGCGACCGCGGCCATGGCCCTGGTCGTCGCGCCGCTGGGCCGGGAATACGGCGTCGACCACCTGCTCGCGGCCACCATCCTGGCCGGGGCGATCCAGGTGGTGCTGGGGCTGCTGGGGGTGGCCCGGCTGATGCGGTTCGTGCCCACGAGCGTCATGACCGGGTTCGTCAACGCCCTGGCCATCATGATCTTCACGGCGCAGATCCCGCACTTCGCGGGGGACGGGTGGACGGTCTACGCGATGATCGCCGTCGGCCTCGGCATCATCCTGCTGCTGCCCCGGCTGACCACGGCGGTCCCGGCACCGCTGGTGGCCATCATCGCGGTCAGCGGTTTCGCCTGGATCGTCGGGCTTGACGTGCCCACGGTCGGCGACATGGGCAAACTGCCGGACAGCCTCCCGGTGCCGTTCCTCCCCGACGTCCCCCTCACCTGGGAGACGCTGCGGGTCATCGCGCCGACGGCGATGACGCTCGCCCTTGTGGGCCTCATCGAGTCGCTGATCACCGCCAAGCTGGTCGACGACCACACCGAGACCCCCTCCGACAAGGCGCGCGAGGCGCGCGGCCAGGGCTGGGCCAACGTCCTGTCCGGCTTCTTGGGCGGCATGCCCGGCTGCGCCACGGTCGGCCCGACTGTGATGAACGTGCGGTCCGGGGCGCGCACCCGGCTGTCGATGTTCCTGACCGGGCTGTTCCTGATCGTGCTCGTCGTGCTTCTCGACAGCCTGGTGGCGGGCATCCCGATGGCCGCGCTCGTGGCCGTCATGATCTTCGTTGCCGCCACGACCATGGACTGGCGCAGCATCCGCCCGCGCACGCTGCGCAGGATGCCGTGGACCGAGACCCTCGTCATGGTGATCACCACGGCGGTGACCGTGGCGACGCACAACCTCGCCCTGGGCGTCGGCATCGGGGTCGTCACGTCAATGGTCATCTTCGCCCGCCACGCCGCCGTGGTCGCGGAGGTGACCAGCGTCCTCGACCCCGAGGGAGGCACCCGCGTCTACTCCGTGCACGGCGAATTCTTCTTCGGCTCCCGCGAGCAGGTCCTGCACCACTTCGACTACCGCGAACCGGGCGTCCACACGGTCACCATCGACCTCTCCGGCGCCCACGTGTGGGACGCCTCGGCCGTGGCCGCCCTGGACCAGGCCTCGGACCGCTTCCGCCGCAACGGCATCACCGCAGAGATCACCGGCCTCAACGCCTCCAGCGCCGCCCTGCACAGCAACGTCAGCGGCCTGATGGCCGACGCGCCGTAACGCCTGGGGGACGACCGCCCGCAAGGATCCGGCCGTCCCCCCGCCCGGGCATGCGTGCGGGCCGGGCGCGAGACACCCGAGAAACCACACCTCATCACCGGCAGGTGATGGCGCGGATGAGGAGGCCGGAGACGCGGCCTTCCCGCGGGCCACGGTTAGCTGGCCGCACGTAATCACGCCGTAGTTGACCGTTTCCGGCGGAATCTGCGTGGCGACGCCCTAGACACGAAGACCGCCTGCCTCCCCACCCCCGCTCGACTATCGGACCACCCCGGAGAGACGCATGGGCGGCGCAGGTATATTCGCCGACGCGATGCGCAGTGTCATGAGGGGAACGTCAGTGGAGCGGCTTGAAATCCAGGTCTTCCTCACGCTCGCCAATGAACTGCACTTCGGACGTACCGCTGAGCGTCTCTTCATCTCCCGGGCCCGAGTCAGCCAGACCGTTCAGAAGCTGGAACGGACAATCGGAGCCCCCCTTTTCGAGCGGACCAGCCGCAGGGTCCAACTCACCTGCCTGGGGCAGCAGCTGTACGAAGACATCGAGCCCGGATATCGGCGTATCAAGGACGGTGTCGCCAGGGCGGAGGCCGCCGCGCGCGGTGTCGACGGAGTCCTGCGCGTCGGGTTCCTCGGCGCCGCGGCGGGTGAATTCGTCCTCGATGCGATCAGCACGTTCACCGCACGCCACCCCGGCACGGACGCCCAGATCAAAGAGACGCAGATCAACAGCATCATCAGCCCGTTGCGCGCGGGGGACGTGGACGTACTGGTCACCCAGTTTCCTATCGACGAGCAGGACCTCACGCGCGGCCCTGTGGTCTTCTCCGTACCGCGCATGCTCGCCGTGCCGTCACGGCACCCGCTGGCGGAGCGGACGTCCGCCTCTTTGGAAGACCTGGCCCACACCAAGGTGTTCGCCTGCATCGGTGAAGTGCCGATGTACTGGCAGGAGCACAACACGCCCCTGCGCACCCCCAGCGGCCAGCCAATCGAGCGCGGGGAATCGGCCTCCACGCTGCAGGAGACTCTCGCCCTTATCGGTGCCGGCAAGGGTATTTCCCCGGTGGGATCCGATGTCGCCCAGCACTACAGACCGCCGGGCGTGACCTACGTCCCGTTGGAGGACGCCGAACCTCTGGAGTACGGGCTCGTGTGGCGATCGGCAGGTGAGAACGCCAGGGTTCGCATGTTCGTCCAGGCATGTGTGCACGCTGCCGCAACAAAGCGAGCCTGATCGGTAAGCCTGGCTTGTCGAACGTTGCATTTTTCGGCGTTGTTCCAGCTCAATGGGTCGTCGACAGTGGCTTCATGACCAATATTTATGCGAAGTCGACGACGCGCTCCCGCCCTAGGCACCGAATGCCCGCGGCGCTGCTCGCCCTCGCCCTCGGCGCGTTCGCCATCGGCACCACCGAAGTCGTTATCGCCGGTCTCCTTCCCGAGATTTCAGTGGACTTCGGTATCTCCATCCCGACCGCGGGATCCCTGGTCTCTGGATACGCACTGGGCATGGTGGTGGGCGCACCGCTGCTAGCCGCGTTGGGGACGCGAGTGCCGCGCAAGTCCATGCTGGTGTGGCTAATGGTCGGCTTCGTCGCTTCCAGCCTGATCAGTGCCCTGGCACCCAACTACACCGTGCTGCTGGTCGGTCGGGTCCTGTCCGCGCTGGTCGGCGGCGCCTACGTGGGTATAGGCGCCGTAGCCGCCGCTGATGTGGTGTCCGAGGACCGCAAGGCCAGAGCGGTCGCCATCATGTTCATGGGGCTGAGCATCGCCAACGTCATCGGGGTTCCCGGTGGTACGGCCCTGGGGCAGGCACTAGGCTGGCGTTCCACCTTCTGGGCCGTCGGCGCCATCGGTGTGGCCGTCCTTCTCGGTGTCCTCAAGCTCGTCCCCTTCTCGCCGGTGGCGGAAGGCGCGAACCTGCGAAGCGAACTGGCGGTGTTCAAGCGGGGCCGCCTGTGGCTGGCCTATGGCGCGACAGCCCTTGGCTGGGCTCCGGCCCTCGCTATTGTCACCTACATCGCTCCCATGCTGACCGATGTCTCCGGCTTCTCTGACAGCGCGGTCCCGATCGTGCTCGTCCTGTTCGGCGTTGGCATGGTCATCGGCACGCCCATCGCCGGCAGGCTCGCCGACCGCGCGCTCATGCCTGCTGTGTACAGCGTTCTCATCACGGTCACCGCCTCCTCCGTCCTGCTACTGCTCGCCGTTCACAACAAGGTCGCAGCCGTAGCCATGTTCATCGTTTTCGGTGCCGCGGTGGCGGCGGTCATTCCGCCCGTTCAGGCCAAGGTGATGGCCACGGCCGAAGGCGCTCCGAACCTGGCCTCGGCATCCAATATCTCCGCCTTCAACATCGGCAACGCTGTCGGCCCCTTCCTCGGCGGGATGACCATCAGCGCCGGATTCGGCTACGCCTCGCCCATCTGGGTCGCCGCTCTGCTCGGCGCGGGCGCACTCATCTTCGCCCTGCTGTGCGGCTTGGCTGACGCTCGGCACCGCAGCCGCGTAACGGCCCATGCCGTTGCCGCAGGCTCGCAGTCCCACGCGAAGCAGCAGGTCAAAATCGGCTCCTGATGCCTTGCCCTGCCCCCGAAAAGTTCTGAAGTCCGGGGGACCTGGACTAACGACGCTGGGCAGAATCGAGGCACGGGGGTGTTCTCGATGAAGGCCGAGAGAAGAGGGGAGCCGTACAGTACAGCTAATCTCGGTCACTGCGAGCCAACGGGTCGGCCACGCCCGGACACGGGCGTGGCCGACCCGTTGGCGTCTCGAGAGACGGTGCCTCAGCGTGGTCGCGGGACCTGTGGCGGTGCATCACGATCAATGTCCTTTCAGAGCATCGGCCTCGCTCAGCACGCCCATCGTGGAAGCATCGGCCATGTCCCCCGAACTTGGCATGCCCGGAGACCGGGGGATGCGAGACCGTCGACAATTCAGCTATTTCTTCTTCGCTTTTATTTCTCGGTTCCTCGATCAATCTCTGGCCATTATGATTATTGAATAATATCCTTTCTCTTTGTCTTGCTCTCCGTTGTCGGCGGCGATAGTCTCGGTGCATCGCTTGCAAAGGCATGCGGGAATCCCCGAAAAGGGAGGTCTGGCTCCCTGTGGGGTGCGGATTCGTGGTGTGGATATGTGTGCCTTGGCCTGCGTATGCCGCGACGGCTGAATTTTCGGATGTCGCGGCACATGAATCGGTGGAAATGAATGCAGATTCAGCAAACGACGAACGGCTGGATTTCCTAGGAAAGGACAACAGCATGAAGCGTGGATTCGGAAAAGCGCTGGCAGCGGGTCTCTTCGCCGCGGCCGCGGTGGCCGTACTCCCGGCCGGTGCCGCCTCCGCCGCCGTCGCGCCCAGTCCGCTGCAGTGCTCCGGTGAGCGCCTGTGTATGTACTCGCACGCGAACTACGATGGTGTCTTCGCCGCGTTCTCCTACAGCGAGCCGGATGTCCGCCCCTTCGGCATCTCCAAGATGGCCAGCTCCATCATCAACAACACCGACCACGCCTGGTGTGCCTACTCCCGCGCCGACTACACGGGCGAGCGCCGCGAGATCCCGGCCCGCACCGCGATCCGCGACCTGTCCAGCCCGTTCTGGAAGTTCAACGACAGGATCCAGTCTGTCGAGCCGGGGGCCTGCTAAGCCTGTCCGTCAGCGTTCCGCTGAGCGATGAGGTGGGAAGGGCCGTCGGCCGCACGAAGGGTGCGGCCGACGGCCCGCCGTCGAGTGTGCCCCTGCCGGGGGTGAGCGGGCCACGACGCGCGTGGTGTAGGCGGGCTCGGCCCCTGACCGCGTCAGCGGCCGGTCGGAGGCTTTTGGGAAGCACTGTGGACGAAGTGTTCTGGTGACATCGATCGGTAGGGGAAAGGATGACTCCTCGCTGGGATCAGGCGCCAACCATGATGTAGATACATCCGATGTTTGGGCATGTAGAAGTGAACTCTCAGGCCCATCGCTCGTCGCCGCCCTCTCTCTGTACCACTGCGATGCCCACGCCGAGCTCCTCGGTCCCCACCCTGTGGATCCGCGTTCCTCGGCAGTGTTCATCTGGTGGCGTTTTCGCAGTTCCACGCATTGGGCCAGACAGTCCAGACGAACCACGGCTCCGTACCGGCGGCCCTTCGCATCGGCGAGGTTAGCTCTGCCGGAACGAACCAGAGCCTGACCACGTCGTTCCTGATCAGGGGAGCTCACCGGTTCTTTGAAGACTGCATCGTCGGCCGACGGCCACACTGTTCCCCCGGCGGCCAAGTGGAAGGGCTTATGCGGCTGAGGGACCGCGCGGACGCGGACCCTCAGCGGGAGTCTCAGACGTGTGAGGGTACCTCTGCGGCGGGTTCCGGTGTCGTGCGGGTGCGGTCGCGGAACAGTTCCAGAAGGCTCAGCAGAAAGCCCACCGCGGCGACGGCGGCCCCGGCCAGGACTACGGTGCGCAGCCCCATCCCGGTGTCCAGGATCCGGCCACCAAGCCAGGAGCCGAAGGCGATTCCGATGTTCATCGCAGCGATATTCACCGCCAATGCGAGGGTGGGCGCACCAATCCCCGACGAGCGCATCACCCGTGCCTGCAGGCCGGGCAGGATCGCTCCAAACGACATTCCGAACAGCACCAGCCCGACGGCGGACGTCCACTGGTTGGTGACCAACAGCGAGTAGGTCGCCAGAACTACCGCGACGGCGCCCAAGAGCCCGCACAGCGAGGGCATCAGCGCTCTGTCGGTGAGCTTGCCGCCGATCGCGCTCCCGGCGAAGGTTCCCAGACCGAACAGGAGAAGTAGGACGCCCACTGCGGATCCGCCGAACCCGCTAACGTCCTCCAGCAGCGGCGCGATGAAGGTGTAGGCAGTGAATACGCCGCCGCAGCCGAGCGCGCTCATGCCGATGGCGGCGACCACCTGGCTACGCCCCAGCACCCTGAGCTCGGCAAGCGCCCCGCTAGGTGGGCCGTCCTGCCGCCCGCCGGGGATCAGCACGGCGAGCAGCACCGACGCGATGACGCCGAACAGGGAAACCGCCCACAGGGTCGAGCGCCACCCGAACTCGGTGCCCAGCAGAGTGCCGAGCGGCACACCCAGGACGTTTGCCATGTTCAGCCCTATCGCCAGCCGGGCGATTGCCGCCCCTTGGCGGTCGGCCGGAACCAGCCCGGTGCCCACCACGAGAGCCAGGGCGAAGAAGGTGCAGTGGGTGAACGCGCTGAGCACTCGTGTGACCATCAGGGTGGTGTAATCGGGCGCCAACGCCCCCGCCGCGTTGCTCACCGCGAACAGCGTCATAAGCGCGATCATCAGCGGTTTGCGCGGAAGTCTGCCGGTGAGCAGGGTGATGGCGGGTCCGGCCAGGACGATCGCAATCGCGTATCCGCTGACCAGCATTCCGGCGGCGGACACCGACACATCGAGTTCGGAGGCGATGCCCGGCAGCAGCCCGGCGATGACGAATTCGGCGCTCCCGACGCTGAACAGGCAGAACATTAGGACGAGAATCGAACGGTTCACTGTGTTTCTCCAAGAGCTCGGTGGCCCCTCGTCGCGCAGGTGGTCACCCGCGCGACGGCGGACTTCCGCATCAGGGCAGGATGAGGAGCTTGCCCCGACTGCCGCCGGCGGCCAGCCGCCGGTGCGCGGACGTGGCCTCGTCGAACCCGTAGCGTCCGCCAACGCGTAGCGTCAGCGCCCCCTTGTCGACCAGCGTGGAGAGGGTGGACAGCCCAGCGCCGTCCTGTTCGACGAAGGACATGGCGACCGAGATCCCGCGTTCGGTGACGGGTGGTCGGGTGGGCACGATCGACACGGCCCGCCCGCCGTCCCGCACGTGGGCGACGGCCGCGGGTATACCGGCGGTGTCTAGCAGCAGGTCGGCGTCCAGCCCCGGAGTGGCGCCGCTCACCACCCGGCGAGCGCCCAGCCCCTCGGCCGCCCCGCGGTCCCGCTCTCGGACGTGGGCCGTGACGTCCAGGCCGCGGGACACTGCGAGCTGGACGGCGTAGCCTCCGACCGATCCCACTGCGCCGGACACCACCAGCGACTGCCCGGGACGGGCGTCCAGCTGCTCCAGCGCCTGTAGAGCGGTCAGGCCGGCGAGGGGGAGGGCGGCGGCTTTCTCCAGCGCGACGGTGCGGGGCGCGTGGGCGGCGATCGCGGCGGGCAGGGCCACGTACTCGGCGTGGGTGCCCACGCCGGTGGCCATCTGCGCTGACATCGCGATGACGCGGTCACCGGGGGCGAACTCGTCCACGCCCGCACCGATGGCCGCGACCTCGCCGGACAGGTCCCATCCCAAGACCATCGGGAACGGGACGGACACGTTGTCCCGGGCGCTTCCCGAGCGGATCTCCAGATCCACCGGGTTCACCGCGGACCCCGTGGTCCGCACCAGGATCTGACCGGGTCCGGTCTCGGGGACGGGAACCTCTCCGGTCTCGAGGACGTCCGGGTCCCCGTACTGACTGATCATCACCGCGCGCACGACAACTCCCTGGTTGATTCATTCTCCGGAGTCGGATCCTCACTTAGCGCGGCCAATGGGCGGTCAAGGATTGGAAAGGCGGGTGCTCACTGAGGGTGTGTTTTATGTGACGAATGCGTGACTTATCTCCTTGGTCACTTATCTGCCACGAGTGCACGAATAAAGAAAGTGCCACGGTAACGACCCATATGACGGTTCTTGGGTGTTTCTTGGTCGCCGCCGCTGATCCTCGGTGAGGTGAGGGCGAGTCGTGCAGCAGAGCCGTCGCCCGCTTCCGCTAGCGCCACATGCCCGAGGCGCACCCCATGAACCGAGGGGAGATCTCTGATGGTGAGCCCAGCAGACTCGATAACCGCCGCCGAGCCCATCGCGATCACCGGCATGGGCTGCCGGCTCCCCGGCGACGTGAACTCCCCCGATGACCTGTGGCAGCTGCTTGTCCAGGGCCACGACGGGGTCGGCGATGTCCCCCAAGAACGGTGGCGCGCCTACACCGAGTCCACCCCCGGCCTGCTGCGTTCCACTACCAGGGGCGGGTTCATCGAGAACGCCGCTGCCTTCGACGCAGCCTTCTTCGGCATCACCCCGCGTGAGGCGGAGCAGATGGACCCGCAGCAGCGCATTCTGCTGGAAGTGGCTTGGGAGGCCGTGGAGAACGCGGGTGTGCCGCCACTGTCCCTGGCCGAGAGCGACACCGGCGTGTTCATCGGCGTCGGCTCCGACGACTACGGCCGGCAGATGCTGGAAGACCTGCCCCGAATCGAGGCGTGGAGCGGCATAGGCGCCTCCATGTGCGCCACCGCCAACCGCATCTCCTACCACCTGGACCTGCGCGGCCCCAGCATGGCCGTGGACACTGCCTGCTCCTCGTCGCTGGTCGCCCTCCATCTGGCGTGCCAGGCTCTACGCGCGGGCGAGACCCGGACGGCCCTGGCAGGAGGCGTCAACATCATGGCGGGCCCCGGCCTGACGATGGTTCTGGACGCCGCCGGGGCGACGTCCCCGGACGGGAGCTCCAAGTCCTTCGACGCCTCCGCCGACGGGTACGGCCGCGGCGAGGGCGCCGGGGTGGTGGTGCTCAAGCGCCTGAGCGACGCCCGACGCGACGGCGACCCCGTCCTGGCCGTGGTCCGCGGCAGCGCTGTCAGCCAGGACGGCCGCACCAACGGGATCATGGCTCCCAACGGCGAGGCCCAAGCCGCGGTGGCCACCCGGGCCCTGCGTGCCGCCGCCATCGACCCGCGCACTGTCGACTACGTCGAGGCACACGGCACCGGGACTCGCGCCGGCGACCCCATCGAGGCGAAGGCCCTGAGCAGCGTATACGGCACGGGTCGCCCCGCCGATGACCCGTGCCTGATCGGGTCTGTCAAGCCCAACATCGGTCACCTGGAAGCCGGGGCGGGGGTGGCAGGTGTCATCAAGACCGTTCTCGCCCTCTCCCACGGCGAGCTGCCGCCGACCATCCGCCACCACTCGCCCACCCCCGCCGTGGACTGGGCTTCCTCGGGTCTGCGTGTGGTCGCCGAGCGCCGCCCCTGGCCAGAGCGGGACCGACCGCGGCGGGCCGGGGTCTCCAGCTTCGGCTACGGAGGAACGGTCGCGCACATCGTGTTAGAGCAGGCACCCGACGGCGACGTTCCACGTACCGCACCGTCGAGGCCGAGGATTTTCCCGCTGTCAGGCGGCACTGCCGAGGCCGTGCGGGGCTACGCCATCCGACTCGCCCAGCGGGTGCGTGCCGAGCCCGGGGTCGACCTCGCCGACGTTGCCCACACTCTGGCTGTGCACCGTGACCACGCGGCTGTACGGGCGTCCGTCGTCGCCGAGACCACTGAGGAGCTGCTGACCGGGCTGGACCGGCTCGGCTCCGACCATGAGAGCTACCAGGCACCCGCCGCGGTAGCCGCGCCCCCGCACGACTCGGTGTGGGTGTTCTCCGGCCACGGCTCCCAGTGGCCGGGGATGGGACGCGACCTGTTGGCAGCCGAGCAGGCATTCGCGGAGGTTATCGATGACATCGACCCGGTGTTCACTGAGGAGGTCGGCTTCTCCCCACGCGAGGTCATCGGCTCCGGTGAGCTGGGCGGCCCCGACCGCATTCAGCCGATGATCTTCGCCATCCAGGTTGGACTCGCCGCCGTGCTCCGCTCGCGCGGGCTGCGGCCCGCCGCGGTCATAGGCCACTCGGTGGGGGAGATCGCCGCGGCCGTCACCGCGCGAGTCCTCCACCTCCGCGACGGAGCTCGCCTGGTCTGCCGTCGCTCGGCCCTGCTGTCCAGGGTCGCCGGGGCGGGGGCCATGGCGATGGTCTCCCTGCCCTTCGACGAGGTCGCCGAGCGATTGGCCGACCGTTCCGATCTGACTGCGGCCATCTCAGCCTCGCCCCGCTCCACCGTGATAGCGGGCACCCCCGAGGCGGTCGAGGAAGTCGGTCAGGCATGGGCCGCCGAGGGGGTCCGCGTCCGCAAAATCGCCTCCGACGTGGCCTTCCACAGCTCACAGATGGACCCGCTTTGCCCTGAGCTGGCCGCCGCCGTCAGCGACCTGGGCCCCGCCGAACCAGTCGTCCCCGTCTACAGCACCGCGCTGGAGGACCCGCGCACCGGCGCTGCGCGCGACGGCGCGTACTGGGCGGCGAACCTGCGCAATCCGGTCCGGTTCGCATCTGCGGTCGCCGCCGCGGTCGAGGACGGTCACCGTTCGTTCATCGAACTGTCTCCGCATCCGGTGGTCGCCCACTCCATCGAGGAGACCATCGCCGAGACAAAGGCGGTAGCCCATTTCGTCACTGGGACGCTGCGCCGCGACCGGCCCGAGATCGCCGAGCTGCTGGGCGCCGTCGCCGCCGCCTACGCTCAGGGTGTGGCCGTGGACTGGGCGGGAGCCGCTGAGGAGGGCGCCACGTTCACGCCTGTGCCCACCACGGTGTGGCAGCACCGCGACCACTGGCGAGTGGTACCGCCCGCTGCTGCCATGGCACAGCGGCACGACCCGGGGTCGCACACCCTGTTGGGTGCGCGCACCGTGCTGGCGGACGGGGCCGCCACCCGCGTGTGGCAGACCCACCTGGACTTCGACACCCGCCCCTACCCGGGCGAGCACCCGATCATGGGGACCGAGGTGCTTCCCGCGGCTGTCCTGTTCACCACCTTCCTGGCCGCCCTGGAAGGCACCGCGCTGTGCGACGTCGAACTCAGGACGCCGGTAACCGTGACCGGGACGCGCGAAGTCCAGGTCATCCGGGAAGAGGACACCGCCCGCTTGGCCTCGCGTCGCTTGAACGGCGAGGATGAGCTGCCGACCCAGCACTCCTTCGCGCGCCTGGGCCCGGACTCCCCTGCGCCGGACGGTCCGGTAGACGTGGCCGCCTCGCTGGCCCGCTGCGACACCGTCCTGCCGCCGGAAACCGCGGTTCAGCGGCTGGAGCTGATCGGCGTGGCCGCAATCGGCTTCCCCTGGGAGGTAAAAGAGCTCCGCACGGGAGCAGGCGAGTTGCTGGCCCGCGTCCTGGCCGACGAGGAGCCCGAGGCCGACAGCTGGGGAACTCTGTTCGACGCCGTGCTGTCGATCGCGCCCCTGCTCTTCCCCGGCGACGCCGTATTGCGTATGCCCTCGCGGGTGGGCGCGCTGCACCTGCATGGCCCCGCGCCGACCGACGCCTTGATCCTGGTCCGCCCCAGCGCGGACACGGCCGCCCCCACCACCGTAGACGTGCAGATCAGCGACACCGACGGCAACGTCGTAGCCGTCATTACCGACCTGCGCTTCTCCGAGGTCGACGGCCCGGTCGACGGGAGCGGCACCCTGGTCCACCGCATCGAGTGGGAGGAATTGCCCGCCGCGTCTTCCACCCCGGTCAGTCGAGTGGTCCTGGTGGACGGCGGGCACCCGCTGGCCGCCCCGGTCGCCGCCGCAGCCGCCGCTGCGGGCGTCGCGTGCACGGCCGTACCCGCCCCCGAGTCCCTCGCCGACCTGAGAGAGGAGCTGGACGGCGCCGCCGTGCTGATCCTCCCGCCGGCCGGTATCCCCGGCGACACGGGCGACCTGGCCGCGACAGCCGCCTGGCGGGTGGCACACACAGTGCGACTTCTGGCCGATTCCGCACGCCTCGGAACTCGCGTCTGGGCGCTAACCAGCCGTGGCGCCGACGGTGGGGCACTCGAGCAGTCCCCGGTCTGGGGCATGTCGGCGGTCCTGGGCAGTGAGCACCCCGACCTGTGGGGCGGGGTAGTCGATCTTGACCCCGCCCGCTCGGAGAAGGCCGCGGCCCTCCTGCCCGCAGTCCTTGGCGGTCGGTCGGCCGAGCCGGTGGTCCGGCTCGACGGGATGGCGGCCCGGGGGATGCGATTGCGCCCGGTCGCGGCGACAGCCGCTCACCCGGTGCTGACCTGTACCCCCGGCGGTACCTACCTGATCACCGGTGGCCTGGGCGAGCTTGGTCTGGAGATCGCCGACTGGCTGGCCGGACGCGGCGCCACGCGCATCGTCCTGGCCGGGCGGACGGCCCTACCCCCACGGTCGTGCTGGGACGAGCTGTCCGCCCCGGCCGACCGGCGCCGGATCGACGCGATCCGGGCCCTGGAGGAGCGCGGCGTCGTGGTCAAGACGGTGCAACTGGACATCACCGACCGCGAGCGGACCGCCGAGGTCCTGTCGCCTGACGTGCTGGGGATGCCGCCCATCCGCGGCGTCGTGCACGCCGCCGGCGTCCTGGACAATCGCACCCTCACCGAGCTTGACGAGGACTCGCTGCGCAGGGTGATGCGGCCCAAGGTCGAGGGCGCGCTGGTCCTAGACGAGCTTTTCCCGCCGGGCGAGCTGGAGTTCTGCTGCTATTTCTCCTCCGTGGGCCTGATGCTGGGCCTGACGGGGCAGACCAGCTACGCCTCGGCGAACGCCTTCCTGGACGCGCTGGCCCGGAGTCGGCGCTCGGGAGGGCAGACCGAGACGGTCAGCCTCGGGTGGACGTCGTGGCGGGGCATGGGCATGGCCGCCAGCACGGCAGTTGAGCAGGAGCTCGCAGGCCTGGGCGCGGGCGATATCACCGTGGCCGAAGCGTTCCGCTCCTGGGACGTAGCGGTACGCAGCGGTGAGCCCCACGTGGCCGTCGTACGCGTGGTCGACGCCGTCCCCGACGGGCCCGCGGTGCTGCGCGGCCTGGCCACCGACCAGGCGGCCGAGCCCGACCAAGACGAGGACGGATTGCTGGGGCTGACAGGCGAGGCGCTGGTGTCGGCGGTCACTGCGCAGGTGGCCGAGGAGACAGCTCGGGAGAGCGGGGATGAGGCGGCCACCCTAGACGTCCACCGCCCTTTCACCGAGCAGGGCCTGGACTCGGTCATGACCATGGCCATCCGGCGCCGTCTGCAGAAACGGTTCGGGCTCCGGCTGCCCGCCGCCGTCCTGTGGGACTACCCCACCATCGCCTCGGTCTCCTCCCACCTGGCCGAGCGGCTCACCGAAACCGCCGAGCATCGCGACGTGTGATCTGGAACGGGGCCGACGGAACGGAGACCGGCTTACTTCACCGCGGCCGCTGAGGAATCGAATCGGTTTCGGCCGGGCCCGGTACCTGGCGAAGCCGCCGACCGACACGAGTGAGGAACAGACCGTGACAGCACAGCAGGCGCCGCCCCAGCTCCGCGAAGGGCTCGTCCCCTGGCCCGACGACAGCGCCGACGCCTACCGCTCGGCGGGGTACTGGCGCGACCGCCCCATCGGCGACCTGGTGTGGGAGTGGGCGGGGTCCTTCCCCGAGCGCACCGCGCTGGTGGACGGGCCGACCCGGCTCTCCTACCCGGAGCTGGCCCGGCGCGCCGACGTCCTGGCCGTCCGGCTGCGCGACTGGGGGTTGGGCCGCGACTCGACCATTGTGGTCGCGCTCCCCAACGGCTGGGAGCTGGTGGTACTGCTGCTCGCATGCCTGCGCGCCGGGGTGGCACCGGTCATGATGCTGCCTGCGCATCGTGACCACGAGCTGGCCGCGATCGCTGAGCGCACCGGGGCCGAGGCGATCGCCGTTCCCGACAGGCTGCGTAGCCACGATCACCAGGCGATGGCCAGGCGGGTCGTCGGACGCGTCCCCTCGTTGCGCGACGTTCTGGTCGCTGGCGACTGTGCCGACCCGGGCCACCTCAGCCTGCGCGCGGCCGCCACCGCAGCCGCCGGGGACGAGGACGCTGTCCGCAAGCGCCGCCTGGCCCTCGACGCGGAAGCGCCGCATCCCGCTGACGCCGCTGTTTTCCTGCTCTCGGGCGGGACCACCGGCCTGTCGAAGGTGATCGCGCGCACCCATAACGACTACGAGTACAACGCCCGCCGAAGCGGGCAGGTGTGCGGGTTCGACGGTGACACCGTGTACCTGGCCGCCCTGCCCGCCGGGCACAACTTCCCCCTCGCCTGCCCAGGCGTTCTGGGCACGCTGATGGTCGGTGGCCGGGTCGTCATGGTCGCCTCGCCCTCTCCCTCGCGGGTCCTCGGGACGATTTCCCGGGAGCGGGTAACCGCGGTGGCGGCCGTGCCCGCCGTGCTGACCCGGTGGGTGGAAGCCGCCGAGGCCGACCGCCCCGACCTGTCCAGCCTGCGGCTGGTGCAGATCGGCGGCTCCCTGTTCACCCCCGAGTCCTACCATCGCGCCCGCCGCGCCCTGGGCTGCCGGGTCCAGCAGGTGTTCGGCATGGCCGAGGGTCTGTTGTGCTTCACCCGCCACACCGATCCCGAGGAGGTGAGCGCCAGCACCCAGGGGCGGCCGATGAGCCCGCACGACGAGATCCTCCTCGTCGACGAGGAAGGCGCCCCGGTACCGCCCGGTGACCCCGGTGAGCTGCTCGTGCGGGGACCGTACACGCCCCGTGGCTATTATCGCGCCCCTGAGCAGAACGCCCGGGCGTTTACCGCCGACGGCTGGTACCGCACCGGCGACCTGGTCCGCCGCGACCCCAGCGGCAACCTCGTCGTGGTCGGGCGCACCAAGGACGTCATCAACCGCGGCGGCGAGAAGATTTCCGCCGATGAGATCGAACGGCTGGTCCAAGCACTGGACCAGGTGTCCGAGGTCGCTGTGGTCCCCGTTCCCGACGCCAATCTGGGCGAGCGGGCCTGTGCCTGCGTCGTGCTGATGCCTGGCCGGACGCTGACGGGGGCGGAGCTACACGACGCTCTCGCTGCCCGCGGTGTGGCCCGCTACAAGATCCCCGAATCGCTGGTGGTCGTCGACGCGATGCCGCAGACCTCGGTCGGCAAGGCCGACAAGAAGGCGCTTGTCCGAACGATAGCTCCCGCCCCTGCACGGGGTTAGAGCGCACACCTACCCATCCGGATGAAACGACCGAAGGAGAACTCCATGCTCGGACGACTCTCCGTGACGCCGACCGACGACGACCTGACCGCACCCCCGGCCACCTCCTGGGTGGTGGAGGCCGACCGTCGGGTCCGTTACGACGTCACCGTGTCACGGGACATCTTCGCCCTAGACAACCATTCTCTGATGCAGGCCGGGACCACCGCATCGGCCACCACACGGCGCCGGTTCGTCGTCATCGACCAGACCGTGCACCGCCTCTACGGCGACCTGTTCGACAAGTACCTGCGTCACCACGGCATCATGGCCCAGCTGTGCGTTCTGGACGCCACCGAGCAGGAGAAGTCCATGGAGTCGGTGGCGCATATCGTGCGCGGCCTGGACGAGT
Organism: Nocardiopsis rhodophaea; assembly: GCF_039530945.1. Lineage (NCBI taxonomy): Bacteria > Bacillati > Actinomycetota > Actinomycetes > Streptosporangiales > Nocardiopsidaceae > Nocardiopsis > Nocardiopsis rhodophaea. The sequence goes on along the minus strand of NZ_BAAAPC010000001.1, from coordinate 247,284 downwards.
TCGGCATCGACCGCCGCCGAGAACCGATTATCGGTATCGGCGGCGGCGTACTGCTGGATATCGTCGGGGTGGCCAGCAGCCTGTACCGGCGCCACACACCCTACGTCCGCGTGCCCACCACCCTCATCGGTCTGGTCGACGCCGGGGTCGGCGTCAAGACCGGCGTGAACTTCAACGGGCACAAGAACCGGCTGGGCACGTACGAGGCCCCCGCCGCCACCTTGCTGGACCGCAACTTCCTTACCACCCTGGACCGGCGCCACCTGTCCAACGGCCTCGCCGAGATCCTCAAGATCGCCTTGATCAAGGACCGTGCGCTGTTCGACCAGCTGGAGACGTACGGCCGCGTGCTGCTCGACGAACGGCTGCAGGGTACTACTCCGGTCAACGAGATCGCCGCCCGCGAGGTGCTGCGCCGGGCCGTCCACGGAATGCTGGAGGAGCTCCAGCCCAACCTGTGGGAGACCAAGCTGGAGCGGCTTGTCGACTACGGCCACTCGTTCAGCCCGGCGATCGAGATGGCCGCACTGCCCGACCTGCTGCACGGTGAGGCAGTCACCATCGACATGGCACTGACCACCCTCATCGCCCACGGGCGGGGGCTGGTCGGCGACACCGACCGCGACCGCGTCCTGGCGGTGATGAACCTTCTGGAGCTGCCCACTCACCACCGGGGGTGCACCCCCGAGCTGCTCGCCAAGGCGCTGGCCGACACCACCCGGCACCGGGACGGACTGCAGCGTCTCCCGCTGCCCGTCGGCATCGGCGACGCGGTGTTCGTCAACGATGTCACCGACGACGAGCTGCGTCGCGCAGCCGACGCGATCGCTGTTGCCGCGGGCGCCACCACTGGGAGCCCCCGGTGAGCGGCGCGCCGATCGTCACCCGGGTCGGCCGCCCTGCGGACGTGTTCGGGGTGCACGGCGCTGAGGGGCTCTCCCACTGGACCTGCCTGGCCCGGCGCGCGGGCCTGGACGGCACCTGGGAGGCCATCGAATGGGCGTCGATCCCGCCGGGTGGGGTCAGCGGTGAGCACCGGCACACCCGCACCGAGGAGATTTACTACATCCTCACCGGGCGGGCCGAAATCGGCCTGAACGGCAGGCGGACCCCTGTCGGTCCCGGGGACATGGCTCTGACCGCGGCGGGGACCAGCCACAGTTTGCACAACACCGGAGGCACTCCGGTCAACTGGCTCGTTATTGAAATGCTCACCCCCGCGACGGCCGCGGCCGTCCGCTGGGGAGAGCCCGCACGGAAGGGGGCGGATATGGAGAGCACCATCGTCAACCTGCGCGAACAGAGGGAGATCGACCCCAGATCGGTGTTCGATGGCCCGCTGGAGCTGATTCGGATCCGGCGGCTGGCCCCCGGGCAGTCCGAGGGGTTCGATGCCACCGCCCACGAGCACACCCTGTTCGTCCTGGACGGGTCCGGCTTGGGCGCTTCCGGACAGGTCGAGGTGGACCTGGCCGCCGGGACGTCCGTCACCCTCCCCCTCGGCGGACGGATAACCGTCACGGCAGGACCGGGCGGCCTGGAGTTCTTCCATGCGCGGATGGCCGTTCCGGGGGGTCGGGCGTGATCGTCACCGACACCGGTCGCGCGGTCGACGGCGCCGCCATGCCGGAAGGAGCCACCATCTGGCAGTGCTTGGCCCGTCGGGGCATGCTGCACAGCGAGTGCGAGGCTGTCGACCACCTCATTCTGCCCGGCGGCGCCACCCTGGATCGCCGCGGCCGGGACGGCCTACACGAGGTCTGGCTGGTGCTGTCCGGCCGGGCCGGCCTGGGCAACGGCACCTCCCTCGCGGCGGGCCAGGCCGTCCTGGTCAGGGCTGAGGACACCGCCGCCCTGCTGACCGCCGAGACCGAGACCTGGTTGCTGACTCTCACCCTCCTGCCGGACAGCACCGCCCGCAGGCTTCCCGTCCGGGCCCCGGTGATGCTGCCGTGACCCACGGATGTGCCACCGACGACACCGTCCTGGGCACCTGGGCGGACGGCGCCATGACCGCCGCGATGATCACCGAGGTGGGGAAGGTCCAGGCCGTGACCGCGCCCATTCCGCCCCCACTGCCCGGCCACGCGCTGGTCCGGGTCGAACTGGTCGGACTGTGCGGGACGGATCTTGAGCTCTTGCACGGCCAAGCCACCTACATCACCGACGGGCGTACCCGCCTGCCGTGGACATTCGGCCACGAGTGGACTGGGACGGTCGTAGCCACGGCTGGTCCCGACCCGCATGTGCTCCCCGGCCAGCGGGTGGTCGGGCAGACCATGGTTCCCTGCCAGACCTGCCCCGTGTGCCGGTCGGGTAATCGGTCGCTGTGCCCCCGGATGCGGGAGATCGGGCTGTATGGTCTCGACGGGGCGGCTGCCGAGTACGTCCGTGTCCCCCTCCAAGCGCTGGTCCCGGTCCCGGACACTGTGTCAGGTACCGCCGCCACCCTGGTCGAGCCTGCGGTCACCGTTGCGCGTGCGCTCGCAGACACCGGATGCTCGATCACCGACAACGTCGCCGTCGTGGGCACCGGCACAATCGGCCTGCTCGCTGTCATGCTCGCCCGGGCCACCGTGGGCGAGGTGCTCGCCGTCGGCGTGGACCCCGCCGGCCTGGACATGGCCGTCCACCTGGGCGCCGACCGCGCCCTTCGCAGTGGGCAGGCGCCCCCGCGCGGCTTCTCCCTGGTCGTCGAGGCGTCCGGCGACGCGAACGGGTACCTGGAGGCGGTCCGCCTGACTCGCACCGGTGGGCGGATGGCCGCCGTTGGCGTGGTCGGAGGCAATCTCTCCGGGTTTCCCGCCGGCGAGGTGACCCTGCGCGGGCTGACCGTGCACGGCATCCGGCACGGCCTGGAGCACTACGACGAGACGTTGGAGATGTTCGCCGCCGACCTGCTCCAGGCTGGCCCGCTCGTTCACGGCACCTTCCCGCTCGACCGTGCCGCGGACGCCTTCCACACCCTCGAACATGGCCGCTCAGGTCAGCCGAAGGTCCTGCTAAGCGCCGCCGGACTGTGAATCTCCGATACCGAGACGAAAGGCTTTCCATGGCTCACAGCACACCCCGGCGCCCCCGGCCCGAGCCGATCGCGGTGGTCACCGGCGCCAGCTCCGGGATCGGGCGGGCTGCCGCGCTCGCCCTCGCCACCCCCGGCTACCGGCTCGGCCTGGCCTACCGCAGCGACGAGGCGGGTGCCGAGGCCACCGCGCGGGCGGTTCGCGCCGCCGGGGCAGAGGCGCTCCCCTTCCAGCTCGACCTCGCCCACGCCGCAGACTCTGCCGCCCGGCTGGAGAAAGCCGTCGACGAGCTTGGCGGCATCGGCGTACTGGTCAACAACGCCGGAGTCAACCGGCGGTCCCCGCTCATCGAGGAGCGGCTCGACGACTGGCACCGGGTCGTCGAGACTGACCTGACCGGCCCCTTCGCCTGTATGCAGGTGGCCGCCCGCCGGATGATCGCGGCTGGGCGCGGCGGCCGAATCCTCAACATCACCTCCGTCCATGAACACATCCCCATCCGGGACGGAGCAGCCTACTGCGCCGCCAAGGGCGGGCTGGGCATGCTTACCCAGGTGGCCGCGCTGGAGCTGGCCGAACACGACATCACCGTGAACGCCTTGGCCCCCGGCGAGACCGCCACCCCGATGAACGGCGTGCCCGAAGGCGTGGACGCCGCCGACATCTCCCGCCCCGGCATCCCGGTGGGCCGCCCCGGCCGCCCCGAGGAGGTCGCCGCACTTGTGGCGGCCCTGGTCGGCCCCGCGGGCGACTACACGACCGGTGCGTCCATCACTGTCGACGGCGGGCTCACCCTGATGGCCGCGATCTCCAACCAGGCCGACGCCGGACGCCTGTGAGCGGGCCGGTCGGCCCTCCCCACCAAGCACCACCACCGAGGACGGTCGCCCTATGTACCACGACAACGTCTACCTCGCAGGAGTCGGCTCCTACTTCCCCAAGGCCGTCCCGGTCGACGAGGCAGTCGCCCAGGGCCGCTACGACGCTGCGTCCCAAGCCCGCACCGAGCAGCGCTCGGTCGCGGTCGCCGGGGACGGCGACGGGCAGCCCGAGATGGCGGTCCGCGCCGGGCGCATTGCGCTGGGGAGGTCAGCGCACCAGTCAAAGGAGGTCGAGCTGCTGTTGCACGCGGTGGCTGTCTACTCGGGTCTGGACGGCTGGAACTGCGCCTCCTACCTCCAGAACGAGATCCTGGGTGGTGCCGGGATCTCATTCGAAATCCGCCAGGTCTCCAACGGCGCACTCGGCTCCGTGGAGCTGGCGGTGCCGTTCCTGAACGCCGTCCCGGGCCGCGACGCTGCGCTGATCACGGCCGCCGAGAGCTTTGCCGAACCCGCCTGGAACCGGTGGAGGGCTGACTCCGGTCTGGTCTTCGGCGACGGTGCCAGCGCGGTCCTGCTGTCCACTCGCGGCGGGTTCGCCCGGCTGCTGTCGAGCGCCACCGAGACCGCCACGGAACTGGAGGGCGTGCACCGCGGCGACGCCCCCTTCCAGCCCAGCCCTGACCCGTCCGCCTACCCGCTCGACCTGCACGCGCGGGCGGTGGAGTTCGCCGACCGCATGGACATGGACACCATCCATGAGATCGGATCGGCCGGGTTGCGCCGCGCAGCCGAGTTGGCTGCGGCTGACGCCGGCATGGCCCTGGACGAGGCGACGGTCTACGTGGTGCCCAACTTCGGCGCCCGGTTGTTGCGCCAGCAGGTCCTGGAACCGATTGGCGTCCCCATAGAGCGAACTACCCACGCTTGGGGCGCGACCGTGGGCCACGTCGGCGCCGCCGACCAGTTCGGCGCCCTGGATCACTTGGTAGAGCAGGGCAGCGTCGGCCCCGGCGACCGAGTAATGCTCATCGGCGTGGGCGGCGGGTTCAACTGGACCTGCCTCGTCGTCGAGATTCTGCGACGGCCCGCTTGGGCGAGTACCTGATCCACGTCCGACACTCCTGGAAAGAAAAACTGTTGGAAAGGCAGACCATGACAACCACCCCTGACAGCTCTCCGGCCGTCACAGGGCCGGGCATCCCCACCGCCCGCAACGTCGACCACGTCGCCTACACCGTGCCCGATCTGGATGCCGCCGTCGCCTTCTTCAGCGACCACTTAGCCGCGGATCTGCTCTACACCCTGGACTCGGTGTCCGATCCCGAGGGCGACTGGATGGCTGTGCAACTGGGCGTCCACCCACGGGCCGAGGCGCGGATCGCGCTACTGCGGCTGGGCCCCACCCTCAACCTCGAGCTGTTCCAGTACTCGACGCCTGACCAGGAGACCACGGCCCCACGGATCACCGACGTGGGCGGGCACCGGCTGGGCATCGACGTGTCCGATCTGGACGCTGCTGTCGCCTACATGCGCGACGTGCCCGGGGTGGTAGTGCGCGATGAGATCCGTTCGCCCGCTAGCGCCCCCGACGCCGGATGCCGTCGGGCGTGCTTCGAGAGTCCTTGGGGAATGCACTTCGAACTGCGCCAGGTGCCCGACCGGCTACCGTGCGAGAGCGATCCGACCATCCGCTACTTCCGGCCCGGCCCGCAGCCGGGAACCCCCGCGCCGCGCGGGGTGCCCGGGGCGCTCGGCGTGGGCATGTGCTCCTACACCGTCGCCGACCTGGACGCATCGGTGGCGTTCTACACGTCCGTCCTGGGTGGGCGACTGCTGTACCGGCACCGGTGGAGTCTCGACACCCCCGAGGTCGCCGCTCGATATGGCGCCGGCCAAACAGGGGCGGCCGAGACCGCGATGCTGCGCTTAGGGCCGGTCACCCAGGTGGAGCTGACCCGGTACGAGGTCGCGGACCAGCGCACCCACCTGCCGCGCAACAGTGACATCGGCGGTCACCACCTGGCCTTCTTCGTGGACGACGTGGACGCGGCTGCGGCGTTTCTACGAACAACGCCGGGCGTCCAGGTGCTGGGAGAACCGCAGTTGGTCGACGACGGCGGTCCTATCCACGGCGACCGCTGGGTGTACTTCACCGCGCCCACCGGAGCGCAGCTGGAGGTGATCCATATGCCCGACGGCATGCCGTACGAAAAGTTCACCGAGGCGCGTCGATTCGGTCCGAGTCCGAAATGGGAAAATACCTGATAAATGATCGCGTGACATTCTGTATGGATACGCTGAGCAGGTGAACTGCTACACCTCTTGGCCAATTCCTGGATTCTTCCTGACTTGAATTTGCGAAACTGGTGCCGAAATCAATCGACTGGTCGGGCGACCCTTTCGGTGATCCTGGCCGGAGAATCCTGGACACAGAGGTGGAGACATGAGCGCAACGACCCGGCGTGGATTCCTCACCGGGGCGGGAGGCGCCGTTCTGGGCGGCGCGGCGGTGCTGGCGGCTCCGGCCGCGGCCGGAGCCTCGGCCCTCGCCAGAGGGGCCGAGAGCAGGACTGGTACCACCGTTGTCACCCCGGGAGACGTGCGGTATCCCGGCCTGGTCCGCGGTGCCAACCAGCGCTTCACTGGTTCCCCAGACAGCGTCCACGTGGTTACCAACACCCGCGAGGTAGTTCAAGCGGTGAGCTGGGCCGTCGCCGGAGGCAAGCGCGTCTCGGTGCGCAGCGGCGGCCACTGCTACGAGGACTTCGTCGCAAACGACCAGGTCCGCGTCCTGATCGAAATGTCGCAGATGAACCAGGTCTTCTTCGACAGTACGCACTCGGCGTTCGCCGTCGAGGCGGGCGCCAGTCTGTTGGACGTCTACCACACCCTGTTCAAGGGGTGGGGCCTGGTCGTCCCCGCGGGCTCCTGCCCCAGCGTCGGCGCGGGCGGCTTCATCCCTAATGGGGGCTACGGGCCGCTGTCGCGCAGTCTCGGCCTGGCCGTTGACCACCTGTACGGGGTCGAGGTGGTCACCGTGGACGCGAGCGGTCGAGCAAGGGTGGTGCTGGCCACCCGCGACGACGACGGCGACCTCGGTGACCTGTGGTGGGCGCACACCGGCGGGGGCGGCGGCAGCTTCGGTATCGTCACCCGCTACCTGTTCCGCTCCCTCGACGGCGCCGCCCCCGCCGGGTCGCTGCTGCCCCCGCCACCGTCGGAGGTGCTGGTCCGGACCGTAGTGTGGCCCTGGGACACGCTCGACGAGGCGGGCTTCGCCCGGCTGGTCGGCAACTTCGGCTCCTGGCACACCGCGAACAGCGCCCCTGACTCCCCCGGCCGCCACTTGTTCGCTCAGTTGAAACTGGTCAACCGCAGCGCCGGGGCGGTCGCGATGTCGGTGCAGGTGGACGCGACAGTCAAAGACGCCCAAGCGCTGATCGACGGGTTCGTCTCCGAAGTGTCGACGGGCGTGGGTGCCCCCCTCGGTCGGCCCGCGATGCGTCGACCCTGGCACCACGCGCTCCTATGGCAGGGGTTCAGCCCGCCCGACCCGACCGTGATGCGTTTCAAGATCAAGTCGGCCTACATGCGTACGGCCTTCCCCGGCGACCAAGTCCAAGCGCTGTACCGGAACCTGACCCTGGACGATAACACCAACGAGGGAACGCTGGTGATCGTCTCCTCCTATGGCGGCCGAATCAACGCGGTGGACCCCGCGGCCACCGCCACGAACGCCCGCGACTCGATCATGAAACTCCAGTACGTGGCGCTTTGGCAGGACCAGGCCGATGACGGTGCCAACATCGGATGGGTCCGCGGCATCTACGCCGACGTCTACTCCGAGACCGGCGGTGTTCCCGTCCCGAATGACGTCACGGACGGCTGCTATATCGGATATCCCGACGTCGACCTCGGCGACCCGGAATGGAACGGCTCTGACGTCCCCTGGAACGCCCTCTACTTCGGGGACAACTACGCCCGGCTGCGGAGCGCGAAAGCCGCCTGGGATCCCGGAGACGTCTTCCGACATGCGCAGTCGATCCGTCTTCCGGACTGACGGCCCCTGGCGCGGCCATTGGACGGATCTTGACCGGGCCTTGGACGGCACGGCGAACACTCAGGGTGCGAGGCCGAGAACGCCTCGGGCGCGGGTCGGTGTCCGGACCCCGCCTCCCCTCTTACCTTCCATCCGATCGGAGATCGCACAGCATGAACCTCGAAGGCAAGAACGCGCTCGTCACCGCAGCCTCGCGCGGGATCGGCCGGGCCATCGCCCTCCTGCTCGCCGAGCGTGGCGCCAACGTCGTGGTCAACTATCACAAGAGCCCCCACGCCGCGAACGAGATCGTCGAGGCGGTCGCCGCCAAGGGGCGCAAGACCGCCGCGATCCAAGCTGACATGGGTGATTCCGAGGATGTCACCCGCTTGTTCACCGAGGCCGAGCAGACTCTGGGCGGGCTCGACATCGTCGTCAACAACATCGGCATCAACCTGTCCGCCCCGCTGGTCGACACGGAGGAGGCAGACTTCGACCGGACCGTGGCGGTCAACTTCAAGGGGTCGTTCCTGGCCATGAAGTACGCGGCCCGCACCATCTCCGACAACGGCCGCATCATCAACATCTCCACCGGCAACACTCGGGTGTCGATGCCCTTCGTCGGCGTGTACGCGGGCACCAAGGCCGCGACGGAGCAGATGACCTTTTCCCTGGCCAAGGAGCTCGGTTCACGCGGAGTGACCGTGAACGCGGTGCTGCCCGGCCTGACCGACACCGACGGGCTGCGCCCGGAGATCCGGGAGAACGCGGGGCCGATCATCGGCATGACCCCCCTCGGCCGGATGGGCACCCCCGAGGACGTCGCCGAGGTTGTTGCCTTTCTCGCCACGGAAGAGGCCCGATGGGTAACCGGTCAGACCATCGGCGCCTCCGGAGGCCTGTCCTGACCATCCCCTGTCCCGGCGCGCCCCAGGCTCCTCGGGGCGCGCCGGACGACGTCCACCCGCCGTAGAGTCCTCGCCAATGCCGGGACGACCAGGAGTACGTCCGGCGTCGGTGCGGCCGTCACACAGATCTTCTTCCGACCAATCGAGCGTTCTTCCGGCAGAACCGGCCGGAACGACTTACGAACGGATCAGGCACACGTTGGCCGAGCTACTTCCTCTCCACACCGACCCGTCCACGCGGGTGTGCGGCGACCACGGTGACGGCCTGCTGCTGGTCCACGGCGGCGGCAGCGACCCCGTCGCCGACTTCGGGCCTGTGCTGGACGGGCTAGCCGCACGCTACCGCGTCGCCGCCACGCACTTTCCCGGTTCGGGGCCGGCCCCGCGTGCCACCCGCCCGCTGGAACTGGACGACCTGGTCGACCTACAGGTCTCGGCGGCCGACCGGGCCGGTCTGGACACCTTCTCCGTCGCCGCCTTCTCGATGGGCTGCCCGGTCGCAGTCCGACTCGCGGTCCACCACCCCCGGCGGATACGCTCCGCTCACTGGTCATGATGGCCGGCTTCGCCCGCCCGGACACCCGGCTCCAGCTGCTGGTGCGGATCTGGCGGCACCTGCTCGCCTCGGGGAATCGCGCTCGCATGGCGGAGTTCGTCCTGTCCGCGGCGGGGCCCACGAGGTATGGAGCCCCTACCCCGACCGGACGCGGCCATCGGCGGCTACGGCTTAATCGGTACGTTCTCCGGAACGGTGGCTTCACGGGGACCGCCCCTGAACAGTTCGGGCGTGGCGGGAGCTTTCGCGCAGCCGGCGCCCGCCGTCGGCGGTGCGGCCTCCAGCCCCGGGCCCTGGGGCTGGAAGCCGGGACGGTGTCACAATGTCGCCGTGCGGGTCCGCTCCAGGGTCCACTGAGAGACGCTCTCCGGTGGGGTGGGCGCCGACGCCTGGGCATCGTCGCGGGAGAGCACGTGTATCCGGATCAGGTCCGGAAACCGGAACAGCGCGGCGCCCCCGTCCGTGGTTCCGACGACCCGCAGCAGGTGTGCGTCGACCAGCTCGGCCACCGGGCACTCGGCGCTACCCGGGTCGGTGCCCAGGACCTCAGCTGCTTGGTCCAGCGGGAAGGCCACCGGCCCGATGGAGCACAGGCGTAGCAGCGCCCATCGGTAGGACGGGGACAACCGCAAACATGCGTTCTCGAACCATTCGCTCGGGTTGAGCTGGCCGGTGACCAGCTCCTGTAACCGCCGGTCGCTGTCGAGCATGCGCGTCACCAGCTTCTGGACCGGCCACGGCGGTCGGGCGGCCAGCTTCTCACCGGCGGCCCGAACCGCCAGCGGTAGGTTGTCGCAGAGTGCGACCAGCCGATGAGCCGCCTCCGGTTCGCTGGCGGCGCGGGTGCCTCCTGCTACCCGGTCCAGAAGCTGGACACCGTCCTCGGCGGGCAGCGGGCCGACGGTGACGACCGACGCTCCTGCCAGCCCCGGCAACCCCACCCGGCTGGTGATGAGCACCGCGCAGTCGGGACCCGCTGGCACCAGAGGGGTCAGGCGCTGCACGTAGGCCGCGTCGTCGAGGACGACCAGGACGCGCCGCTCGGCGGTCCAACTCCGGTACAGGTTCACCCGCTCGGGCAACTGTTCGGGAATTTGGTCGGGTGGGACACCGGTGGCGCGCAGGAATGAGCCGAGCACGTCGAAAGGCTCCACTGGCCCGCTGAGTGAGGCGAAGAGTTGCCCGTCGGGGAAGTCACTGCGCATGAGGTGTCCGGCGCGCACGGCCAGGGTGGTCTTGCCAGCCCCTGTCTGCCCCGCGACCACCATGACCGCGGGGGCTGTGCCGCGTGCCCTTTGGAATGCCCCCGTGATCGCGGACAGCTCCTGACGTCGGCCGACGAAGTCCGCGCAGTCGGGGGGCAGCTGGGCGAGGGTCATCCGCGGGGCCTTCTTCCCGGCGGGTTCGGCGGGTTCGGCGGGAAGCTCCGCTGCGGGGGCCACCTCCAGCGTTCCCTGGATTAGCTCCCGCTGGAGGTCGACCAGGCGCTCTGAGGGGTCGAGGCCGAGCTCGTCAGCAATACGGGCGCGCAATCGCTGGAAGACGTCGAGCGCGCCACTGCGGTCCCCCCTTCCGGCCAGCGCCATCATGAGCTGGGCGTGGAATCCCTCGTGCAGAGGGTTGGCGGTGATGAGTCGCTCCAGTTCCGCGATGAGCCCGCGGTACTCGCCCAGGCGCAGAGCGACGTCGATGATCTCCTCCTGCAGCCGGAGCCGGACCCCTTCGAGGTGGGCGACCTGGGCCGACAGCAGCGGGCCGAGCCCGATGTCGGCCAGCGCTGGACCTCGCCACAGGGCCAGCGCCCCCCGCAGCAGATCCAGCGCGGCGCGCGAGTCGCCCTGCCTGAGGGCCTCCCATCCCTGGTCGACGGCGGTCTGGAAGTCCCAGTAGTCGAGTTCTCCGGGCGAGAGCCGGATCATATACCCCTGGGGACGGGATTCAATCACTCGCTGCCCGGCGCCCTGCGCGGCCAGTTCCTTACGGAGCTGGTACACGTACGTCTGCACGGTCTTCCGGGCCAGCTTCGGCGGGCTAGCATCCCACAGCTCGTCGACCAGCGAGTTCAAAGAGACGCTCTTATTGTAATTAAGTAGGAGCATGGCGAGAACGCGTCGTGGCATCGCCGCAGAAATCCCTCTTCCAGGGGCCTCCCCTTCAATTTCCATTGAGCCAAGAATCCTTATTTTCATCCCCACTCCAACACTTCACGGGCATGCCGTCCTCAGGAATCCTGGCTTATAAGAGAATCAAGCCAGAGTGACAGATAAATGTGATATCAAACACGACAGGAGAAATTTGTGTAATCGTTATTCGAGCCAAAGACTCTCCGGATGAAACGTGAATCAGGCCGGGTGTGAACAGGAAAATCCTAGCAAAGGATGGTTTTCCGGCCATCCCCAAAAATCACCAAAGGGTGTCGGTTGGGTACTCTGGGTGATTGTCGGCGAATAAAGAGTAGGTCAGCCTGCTCATTTATTGGGGCACGTTCGGTGAAAATGGCCGTAACCGGACATGGGTGATGAGTAGGGACTGCCTCTCGTGGCTCGCGCCGCTACTTTGGGTGGCAGGGGCGGCTCTGGTTACGTTGCTGCTTCGGTGGTCGGCGGTATCGAGGGGAGAAGACTGTCATATGGAGATCCGGTCGTGGTCGTGGAGGGAGTCGCGAACGAATGCGGCGTCACGAGTGCCTCTGCGTGTGGCGGCTAAACGCGGGTCGTCGACGTACATGTCGCCCAGGCCGCGCACGAGGTCGAAGGAATGCTCGTGGTCTCCGCCGACCACTGGGGTCCGCAATTCCCCCGAGGTATTCCACGTGCCGAGCAGCCCATTATTGAGCGCGGTGAGAATCTGGAGGAACACAGCCTGCCTAACCCTTCAGCTGGAGATTATCCGCTCTGTCGTAGTTCGTTATGACGGGCGGGGCGGCGGCCGCGCGGGCGCGGTTGTGTCGCTGGTGGCAGGCGCGGGCGACGGCCTGGTGGCACCGCCGCCAGTGCGACCAGGCCAGGCCCCGCCCGACCCGCTCGCGGTATGGGGCCGGGACTGGACCAGCACGAGCAGGCGCCCGATCTCATAGGCGGTGAACCGGACGGGGCCGATGCTCCTGCTGTGGTCAGGCACGCCCCCTCTCTGGTCCGGCGGCACGGCCGGACCCGTGGTCCCACGCACCGCGCGGGCGTCGTGGACGGCGAGGAAGGCCGCGGCCAGCATCGCCAGGGAGATGTGCCGGTACCGGCCGCCATAGGAGCGCACCTCGTAGTCGGCCAGCCCGCAGGCGGACGTGGCCAGCCGGATTGCCTCCTCCACCCGCCACCTGGCCCCGGGCACACCGACCAACTCCTCCACCGGGGTCTCCTCCGGCCCCCACGCCAGGAAGTAGTCCCGCCCACCGGGGTCGTCGGCGCGGCGCCGGGCGATGATCCAGCGTGCCCAGGCACCGCCACCCGCCTCGGTGTCGGGGTCGGGGACACGGCGCACCCACCATTCCCAGACCCGGCTGTGGAACGGGGAGGGGCCCGCGGGCAGCTCCACCCGGTCCTGCTCGGCCGCGGCCCGGTCCACCAGGCGGGCGATGTACCGCCACCCGGGGTGCGGCAGCACGGTCTGGTTGGCCTGGACCGTGACCGCGTAGGGCAGGCGGTGGGCCTCCAGGAACGCGCGGAACCTCCCGTCGCGGCCGTACACTTCGTCGGCGGCGACCCAGACCCGGCCTTGGGGCAGGTCGGGCAGGGTCCGCTCGATGATGCGCTCGGCCAGCCGGGGCTTGGAGGCACAAAGGGCCATCGGCCGCGCAGATCGCGGCCGATGGCCCGCTGCTGGTGTGCACCAAATGTGCACACAAAACGAGGGCGGTCCTCGACGAAGCCTGCCCTGGTTCTGCGCGCTCAGGAGGATTCGAACCTCCGAGCTTCTGAGCCGTAGCCCCACGCCAGGGACTACTCGAACGATCCGCCCCTGCGGCCTGGTGTCGCCCAGCGATGTGTTGCCTCAGGTCCGACCCGGTCCTCGGACCGGGGTTCGGCCTCGGGCTCGGGCTGGGCGGCTCGCGGCAGCATCGGCACCAGGAGCAGGGCGACCAGGAAGGCCCCCGCGTTGTACCACAGCGTGGCGGCGGCCGCCTCGGAGAACGCCTCGCGGTGGGCCGGAGTGGCCGGATCGGTCGGAGCGCCCGTCGTGGCCAGCCAGAAGAAGATGACACCGACGACGGCCACGCCGAACGCCGTGCCCAGCTGCATGACCGCGTTGGCGACGCCCGAGCCGGCTCCGGCGCTGTCCCCTGGAACGTCGGCGAGGACGACGCTGGCCAGGATGGGCACGCACATGCCCATGCCGAGACCGGTGACCAGAACCGGCAGAGAGACCTGCCACCAGGTGACCTGGGGGCCGATGGTCGACAGGACCGCGATCAGCGCGACCGCGCCGGCGAGCATGACCGCCAGGCCGATGCCGATGACCCGGCGGCCGTGGGTGGTGGCGTAACGCTGAGCGACTCCGGACATCAGGGTGATGCCGATGGGCCAGCTGACGATGGCCACGGCGGTGAGCGTGGGCGACCAGCCCTGGCCGAGCTGGAGGTCCGTAGGTGAGGACGAGGAGTTCGAACGGCTGTTGAAAGACCTACCGCCGCCGGCCGCCTTGGCCGCCTCGCACTGACCCCGGCTTCCCGGCGGACGCGACCGCCCCCCGGTGGAGCACGGGCGGCGGCTCAATCCACGCGGGGGAGGCTCGCCTTCGCACCGACGGTCACGCGTTGCTCGCCGCTATCGGCTGACCAGCCGAGACACCTCCCTGTGAACCCACCAGCAGCGGGCCGCGCCCCGGCCCGGAGCGGGCGGAGCACGCCCGGATAGCGCCGCGATAGGGCGCGGATGGGAAGGCGATGGCGGCTCCGGTTCGAGCGGATAGCGGCTGGCGGGAGAGTCGGTCGCGACCCAGTGTCCGCCGAATCATGAGGACTTCGATTATGACCAGAACCCAGGTCCACCCGGCACCGGGGGGAGGGACGTCGCCGGATGTCGCTGTGCTGAGCACGGTCGTCAAGCGCTTCGCCAATGCCAAGGGCGAGGAGTTCACCGCCGTGAACGGCCTCGACCTGCGGATCCGGCGCGGTGAGGTAGTGGCGTTCCTCGGCCCCAACGGCGCGGGCAAGACGACAACCATCGACATGCTCCTGGGGCTGACCCGGCCGGACTCGGGAAGCGTGGAGCTGTTCGGGCAGCCGCCCCAGCAGGCGGTGCGCGCCGGCCTGGTCGCCGCGGTCCTGCAATCGGGAGGGCTGCTTCCCGACGTGACCGTCGAAGCCACGGTCCACATGCTGGCCTCGCTGCACCCGGACGCCGACCCCGAGCAGTGCATGAGCCGCGCCGGAGTCAGCGACCTGCGGCATCGGAAGGTCGCCGAGTGCTCCGGCGGTGAGCAGCAGCGGCTGCGCTTCGCCATCGCGCTCCTGTCGCGCCCGGACTTCCTCGTCCTGGATGAACCGACCGCCGGCATGGACGTGGCGGCCCGGCGGGAATTCTGGGCCGCCGTCCGCGAGGACGCCGAACGCGGCATGACGATCATGTTCGCCACGCACTACATGGAGGAAGCCGACCAGTTCGCTGACCGCGTGGTGATGATCGACCGGGGCACGGTCGTGGCTGACGGCTCTGCCTCGTCCATCCGCGCCGCCACCAGCGGACGAACCGTGTCGGCGCTGCTCAGTCCTGACGAGGCCGCGGCATTGTCGGCGTCCCCCGGAGTCCGTTCCTGCACGGCGCGCGGCGACCGCCACTACTTCGACTGCGCCGACTCCGACGCCCTGCTGCGCGTGCTGGTCAACGAGACGTCGGCCGCGGAGATCGAGGTCGCACCGCGCAGCCTCGAAGAGGCCTTCATGGCCATCACCCATCAGGACCACAGCGTCAAGGAGGGGCTGCGATGACCGCCTTCACGGAGCCGAGCGCCCACCCTCGCACCTCGCTGCTGAGCGGAGTGAACTCGGCTTTCATCCGCCACGAGCTGCGGCGGCGGTTCAACCGCCAGACCACGATCTTCACCCTGCTGCTTCCGGCCGTCCTCTATCTCGCGCTGTTCCGCACCAGTCCGGACGGTGCGACGCTTCCGCACGGCAACTTCGCCGCGTGGATGATGATCGGCCTGGCCGTGTACGGCGCCGCGACGGCTGCCACGAGCTCCGCGGCCACCATCTCGGTCGAGCGGTCCGCGGGCTGGATGCGCACGATCGCGCTGAGCCCGCTCACCCCTCCCGGATACATCCTCGTGAAGGTGCTCGTCTCGGTAGTGATGGCCGGTGTGCCTGTGATCATCGTCGGGGGACTCGGGGTTGTCACAGGTGCGCGCGCCGATGCGGAGGTCTGGGTGGTCTCCCTGCTCGTCGCCTGGATCGGTGCGGCGGTCTTCGCCGCGCTCGGCATCGGCATGGGGCTGGCCCTGAAGCCCGACGTGGTCATGCACATGCCCGGGCTGACCATGACCGCGCTCGCCTTCCTCGGCGGCCTGTTCATCCCGCTCAGCGGGGTCATGCTCGACATCGCCCGGTTCACCCCGATGTACGGGGTGGCGACGCTCGCCCGCTACGCCCTCACGGACGGTTACTCGTTCAGCGGTGAGCACTCCAGCCTGGCGGGTGCCGTCTTCAACGTCGTCGCCTGGTTCGCCGGTTTCTCGTTCTTCGCGATCCGCCGGTTCGCCAAGAGCACGGGGCGCCAGTAACCGACGCCGCACGACCGGATCGCCGCCGACAGGCCAAGCGATGCGTACTCGACACACCAGGGGAATCGAACCTATGTTCGCGATCGTCGCACCCGGGCAGGGCGCCCAGACGCCGGGGATGCTGTCCGGCTGGCTCCGCGACCCGGCCCACGCCGAGCGCCTGCGGCACTGGTCCGGTGCCGCCGACCTCGACCTGGTCCACTTGGGCACCAGGGCGTCCGCCGCGGCGATCGCGCGGACCGAGAACGCCCAGCCCCTGCTGGTCGCCCATGGGCTGCTGGCCCACGAGGCGCTGGCCCGGGCGGTGCCCGAGGGAGCCGCGGTGGTGGCCGGCCATTCTGTGGGGGAGCTCACCGCGGCCGTGTACGCAGGAGTTTTGACCTCCACCGACGCGATCAGGCTGGCCGCGGTACGCGGTCGGGCCATGGGCGCGGCCTGCGACGCGGAACCCACCTCGATGGCGGCCGTGGTCGGTGGAAGCGAGCTGGACGTACTGGACCGCCTCGCCGAACTCGACCTCACCGCCGCGACGTTCAATGGCACGGGCCAGATCGTGGCCGCGGGGCCGGCCGACGGCATCCAGCGGCTGGCCGCTGCCCCGCCGCGCGGAGCCACGGTCAAACCGCTGCCGGTCGCGGGGGCGTTCCACACCCCCTTCATGGAGCCGGCACGGCAGGCCGTGGCCGCCGCGGCCGCCGCGACGCGGTTCGACCGGCCGCGCCAGCTCCTCCTCTCGAACGCCGATGGAGCGGTGCTCACCTCGCCCGAGGAGATCCGCCAGCGGCTCGTCGACCAGGTGGTGCGGCCCGTCCGGTGGGACCTGTGCCTGCGGGCCCTCGCCCGGATGCAACCCGGTCTGGCGCTCTCGCTGCCGCCGGCCCGGACGCTCGCCAACATCCTCAAGCGCCAGTACCCCGGCATCGCCGTCGTGCCGGTCAACGTGCCCCGGGACCTCGCGAAGGCCGCCGCACGGCTCGAAGCTGACACTGGGAAAGGAGAGCCCGCCCATGCTGGTGCCTGACCTGCTCCGCCGCCCGCGCACCGAGCGCGGTGACCATCCCGCCGTCATCGACGCCGACGGAACCCTCAGCTACCGTCACCTCGGCGCCCTGGTCGACCGGGCGGTCGGGTGGCTGCGCCTCCAGGGTGTCACCACCGGGCAGCGGGTCGTCTATGTCGGCGGCAATGACCGCGCCTTCCTCACCCTGTTCTACGCCACCCTCCGCGTCGGCGCGGTCTTCGTCCCGCTGCACCCCGAGCTGACGGACCTCCAGATCGGCGACATCGTCGACGACTGCGCCGCCACCCTGGCGATCTGTCCGCCCGCCGCGGGTGAGCGGGCCGGGCGCAGCGTCGACGCCGAGCGGTCCTGGCGGGAGGTCCAGCGCACCCCCGCCGACGGCTTCGCCGCGGCCGCCGCGGACGACAGCGTCGCGATGCTGATCTACACCTCGGGGACGACCGGCCGGCCGAAGGGGGTGGTCTGCCCCCACCGGCAGATGGTCGCGGCGGTCGAGGCGATCCACTCCCGCCTGCGATATCGGGCCGACGACGTGGTGCTGTGCCGACTGCCGCTCTCCTTCGACTACGGGCTTTACCAGGCCCTGCTGTGCGCACACACGGGCAGCACCCTGGTGCTGGCCCACCGCGGTCAGGACGTCGACCTGGTGCGGATCATCGAGCGGTACGGCGTGTCCGTTGTCCCACTGGTGCCCTCCCTCGCGCAGATCCTCACCCTGCTGCGACGCAAGCACCGCGGTCCCACCAGGGTGCGCCTGTTCACCAACACGGGTGCCCGCCCGAGCCGGGCGGTCATGTCCGACCTCCTGAACCTGTTTCCGGGGTCGGCCTTCGCCTCGATGTACGGCATGACCGAGTGCAAGCGCGTTTCGGTCCTGGACCCCGGCGAATACGCGGCGCACCCCGAATCGGTCGGCCGGCCGATCCCCGGCGATCACGTCCGGATCGTGGACGGTGGCAAGCGGACGCTCGGCCCCGGTGAGGTCGGCGAGATCGTCGTCTGGGGCGCCACGGTGATGGACGGCTACTGGCGGATCCCCCTCGACGCGCAGCACCGCTTCGTCCGCCGCGCCGACGGCTCACTCGAACTGCACTCCGGCGACCAGGGCTATCTGGACGAGGAAGGCCGACTCTACTTCGTCGGCCGCGACGACGACATGTTCAAGCGGCGCGGCATCCGCATGGGCCTGACCGAGATCGAGAACGCCGCGGAGCAGCTCCCCGGGGTGACCACGGCGGTGGCCCTGCGGCCCGAGACCGAGGACGGGCCGCTGCACCTGGTGGTGCAGAGCCGCCTGTCGCCGGAGGACATCAGCGCACACCTCGCCGCGCGGCTCGACCGCGCCCGGATGCCCGACCAGATCACCCGGCTTGACGCCCTCCCGCTGACCGCGAACGGCAAGCCGGACCGCGCGGCCGCGAAGCGCCTCGTCGAACCGCCGGCGGGCGCTCGCGGGACAACCCAGCCTCCCTTCGCACAGATGAGGACCACCCATGAACAAGTGTGAGTTTGACCAGCTCGTCGAAGAGATCTGCGCCGTCGCGATCCCGGACCCCCAGACGCCGCTCGTCGACCTCGGCGTCGACTCGCTCAAGACCGTCGCCCTGGTGATGGCCATCGAGGAGCGGTGCGGCGTCGAGATCGACCCCGAGGTGCTCGCCGACCCGGCACGCATCTCGCCGGCGGGGCTGTGGCACGTCGTGCGGGGACGGCTCGCCGGATCGCAGCCGACGAGCTCCGGGAGCTGACCCCATGTGGACCACCACCGGACCCGCGGCCGAAATGCCGCGCCTGTTCGAGCGGGGCAACGACGTCATCTCCTTCTCCGGAGGCCTGCCCGACCTGGACGTGCTCCCCCTGGAGGCGATCTCCGGGCAGCTCTCCCGCCTGGTGCGGCTGGGCGGGAGGTTCGCCTTCCAGTACGCCACCCCGCACGTCTCCACGGCCCTGATACCCGCGATCACCGACCTGATGGCCCGCGAGGGCGCGGGCGCCGCGCCCGAGAACCTGGTGCCCACCGCCGGCTCCCAGATGGGCCTGTTGGCCGTGGCGCTCGGGATCGCCACACCGGGGGAGACGGTGCTGTGCCAGTCACCCGCGTACCCGGGTGCCACGGCGGCCTTCCGAACCGCGGGCCTGCGCCTGTGCGCGGTCCCCGGCGACGCGGACGGCATGGCCCCCGACGGTCTGCGGGAGACGGTGCTGCGGCTGCGCGCCGAGGGGCACACCGCGCGGCTGCTGTACTGCAACCCGACGTTCCACAACCCGACCGGCCGGACGCTGCCCGCCGCACACCGCGTCCGGCTGCTGGAGGTCTGCCAGGAGCTGGACCTCCTGGTGATCGAGGACAACCCCTACGGCCTGCTGTCGTTCGACGGCCAATGCACCCCCGCCCTCCAGGGGACCGCCCCGGACCGCGTGGTGTACCTGGGGACGTTCTCCAAGGTCTTCGCCCCGGGGCTGCGCTGCGGCTGGATCGCCGCACCGGCCCGTCTGGCGCGGACCCTGCGCACCACCACCGAGGTCATAGCCCTGTCGCCCTCGGCGCTGGCCCAGGCGGCGCTTACGGCGTTCCACCAGCGGGCCGGGTGGACGGATCTCATCGACACCTACCGGCGCGCCTACCGGGAGCGCTGCGCGCTGATGGCCGACGCCCTGGAGGACAAGCTCGGCACTTCGGGGCCCTGGATGTGGGAGCGCCCCGACGGGGGCTTCTACATCTGGCTGCGGCACCGCGACGGCGGCGACACCGGCCGCTTCACCAGGGCCGCGACCGAACACGGCGTCTCCTTCGTCCCCGGCGGCCATTTCGGCGTCGATGGGGAGCACTCCGACGCACTGCGGCTGTCCTTCAGCCACGTTCCGAAGCAGCGCATCGCCGAGGGTGTCGCCCGGCTGGCCGCGGCACTGCGGGAGGGAGACGCACGATGACCCCCACCCTGGAGGCGTCCCGGCCCCTCGACTGGTCGGCCTTTGCCCCCTCCTACCCGCTCGGCGGCACGGACTGGCGTGTGTGGGGCATGGGTCTGCTCCGCAGTGCGGGGTTCCCGGTCTCCGGGCTGGATCGGCTCGGCGGACCGGGGGCGGCGCGGGCGGCGGCACTCCTGGAGAGCGGTACGGCCGACCACGACGCGTTCATCGCCGCCTACCAGGCCGACTGCGCCGCCGAATCGGAGCAGCTGGCCCGCATCGCCGCCGATGAGCGGGTGCGGATGGCCATCGCCTGGCAGAACCGCACGGTCTACCGTGTGCTGGACGCACTCGCGTCGCGGAAGGGGCCGGGTGCCAAGCGCCGGGAGCGAGAGCGCACGCTGGCCATGTACTGGGCGCGGTACTGCGGCAAGGCCGAGACGATCGGCTTCTTCGGACCGGCGGCATGGATCTTTGTGGGGCGCAGGCAGCGCGCGGTCGAGGTCGATCCCGGGACGTCTCTGATCGCGGACAGCCGGGTGTTCTTCGAACGCTGGATGATCGCCGAGCTAGGCGAGTGGATGGCCGACCAGCCAGAGGCCCGCTGGTGGTTCCCGCCGATGCTGCGGCCCGACGTGGCCCTCGTCGGCGACCGGCTGGCCATGCCGGGCGGCCGCTCGGTGCGGCTGCGTGACGACGAGCTCCATGTGCTGCGCCGGGCCGACGGCGAGCGGCACGGCCAAGCCATCGCGGACGCACTGGTCGCCGAGCGGACGTGGGATGCGGCGACCGCACGCGAGCGGGTCGAGCGGGCCCTGGTCCGGCTGCGCCGCCAGCGGGTCCTCACCTGGGACGCCAACATCCCCATCGACGTACGCGCCGAGGAGTTTCTGCACCGACGGGTGGCCGCCATCGGCGACCCGGAGCTGTTCGCGCGCTTCAACGCGGTCCTCGGGGAATTGCGCCGGCTGCGCGGCGAGATCGGTCAGGCGGCCAGTGCCGAGGAGCTGGCCACGGCGCTCGACCGGCTCGACGAGTTCTTCGTGGGCAAGACCGGGCGGTCGTCCTCCCGCGCGCCGGGCAAGGCCTACGCGGGCCGCACGCTGTGCTTCCAGGACTCCCTGCGGGACTGCCGGTTGGAGCTCGGGCGCGACTTCCTCGACGGTGTCTCCCGCCCCCTGGCCCTGGTGGCCCATGCCGCGGACTGGTTCGGCAACCGCCTGGCAGATCTGGTGGAGGCCCAGGTCGCACAGCTCGTCCGCGCCGCGGCGGCCCGCCACGGGGCCGTGGCCCTCGCCGACGTCTGGCCGCAGGTCCTCGGCATGTTCTGGGGGGACGACCCGGTTCCGGTGCGGACCGCGACCCGTGAGCTCGCCCAGAAGTGGCGCGAGGTCATCGACCTGGCCCCGGCGGCCGCGCACCCCAGGCGGGTGCGGCTGTCGGTCGCGGAGATCGAGGACCGCGCCCGCGCCGTCTTCGCCACGGGCGGATGCTGGCCCCACCTGACCGTGCACAGCCCAGACCTGCAGATCGTGGCCCCGTCCGCGGACGCGGTGAACGCCGGCGACCACACCGTCGTGCTCGGGGAGCTGCACGCCTGCCTGGCCACCCTCGACCTGCCGTTCCTGGAGTGGACCACCGACGGGGAGTCCCTCCGGGACAAGATCAACGCGGGGGTCGGCGCCGCACGGCTGGTGCCGCTTCTGCCCGAGAGCTGGCGGCGCAACAGCGGCCGAATGGTGCCCGCCCCGATCGGCGCGCGCGACCGGCTGATCGGCTTCACCCGCGCCCCGTTCCACGACCGCGGCCGGATCGATCCGGCCGCGGCCATCACCCTCGCCGAGGCCGACGGCACGGTCACGGCCACCACACCGGACGGACGCACGTGGCGCATCCCCGAACTCCTCGGGGCGCTGATATCGATCATCGCCGCGGACGCCTTCAAGATCGGGCTCGACCGCGCTCACGCCCCGCGGGTGACCCTCGACAACCTGGTCCTGTTCCGGGAGACCTGGCGGCTTCCGGTGAGCGGGATCGCGCTGTCCACCCGGGTGAACCGGCACCGCGACTACCTGGCCGTGCGCCGCTGGGTCACCGGGAACGGCCTGCCCGACCAGGCGTTCGTCAAGTTCCCCGACGAGACCAAGCCGTCCCTTGTGGACTTCACCAGCCCCGCGCTCGTGCTCTCCTTCGCCAACCTCGCCCGCCGGGCGCGCCGGATCGACCCCGACGCCGCCATGACCGTCAGCGAGCCCCTGCCGGCCCCGGACGACTCGTGGCTTCCGGACGCCGACGGCGAGCGCTACGTCAGCGAACTGCGGCTTCAGATCAGCAGAAAGGCGGCGGAATGACGGCTTTCGCCTCCGACGGCACGGCACTGGCGGCGCACCCGGTCCTCCCCCGGAAGGCCGGCATCATCGAGACGATTGGCGCAACCCCGCTCGTCGCCCTCGACCGGCTGTTCCCTCCGGCGCGGTTCCAGGTGTACGCCAAGTGCGAGCGCTTCAACCCGGGCGGCAGCATCAAGGACCGCGCGGCCAGTTCGATGATCGAGCACGCCCTTCGGACGGGCCGGCTCGTCCCGGGGGTGTCCACGGTCGTGGAATCCACCTCGGGCAACCTCGGCATCGCGCTCGCGCAGCTGTGCAACTTCTACCGGCTTGGCCTGATCTGCGTGGTCGACCCCCGCACCACCACGCAGAACGCCGCCATCATGCGCGCCTACGGCGCCCGCGTCGAGTCCGTCGGCCGCGATCCGGCCACCGGCGAGTACCTTCCGGCGCGGATCGACCGGGTCCGGCGACTGCTGGACAGCGTGCCGCACGCGTACTGGCCCAACCAGTACGCCAACGAGCACAACGCGCGAGCGCACCACGCCACGATGCGCGAGATCTGCCAGGCGCTGCCGGGCGGGCCGGACTACCTTTTCGTGGCGGCCGGAACCTGCGGCACTCTGCGCGGCTGCGCCGAGTACATCAGCGGCCACGGCCTCGGCACCAGCGTCGTGGCGGTGGACGCGGCGGGCAGCGCCATCTTCGGTCCGCCGGAGCCGTGGGAGCGCCGGTATGAGCGCATGATCCCCGGGCACGGCGCGGCCGTCGTGCCGCCCCTGCTCCAACCCGGGCTCGCGGACCGGGTAGTGAAGGTCGCCGACGCCGACTGCGTCCGCGGCTGCCGCCGCCTCCTGGCCCACGAGTCCATCCTCGCCGGCGGCTCGTCGGGCGCCGTCGTCTCCGCGCTCCACGACGCCGCGTCCTGGATCGAACCGGGCGCCACCTGCGTCGCGGTGCTTCCCGACGGGGGCGACCGGTACCTCGACACGATCTATGACGACCAGTGGGTCCAGGCGTTCTTCCCGGAGCTCGCCCCCGACATCCAGCACACCCAGTACCCCACACACACCCACGACGAAGAAGGAAGTGAGTCGTGAGAATCCTCGGTCGCGACGATGTCGGCGCCGCGCTGGCCGGCCTGGAGTCCACGGTGCTCGACGCGGTGCGCGGTGCCTACCTCCTGCACGGCGACGGCCACTCGCGGGTGCCGTTCTCCACGTTCCTGCGCCCGCCGCAGCCCTCGGGCTCGCGGGTCATCGCCCTTCCGGCCCACCTGGGCGGGCCGCATCCGGTGATGGGGCTCAAGTGGATCTCGTCTTTCCCCGCGAACGTCGAGCGGGGACTGCAGCGGGCCTCGGCCGTGCAGATCCTCAACGACGTGGAGACCGGATACCCGTCGGCCGTACTGGAGGGCAGCCAGGTCTCCGCCGCCCGGACCGCCGCCAGCGCCGCGCTCGCCAGCGCTGTGCTGCGCGGCGGCCGCTCGGTCCGCACGGTCGGGCTCGTCGGCTGCGGCACTATCAACCACCGCGTCATCGCGTACCTGGCGCTGACGCACCCGGAGATCGAGACCGTGGTGGTGCGGGACGTCGTCCCCTGGCGCGCCGAGGTCTTTGCCGCCGGACTGGCCGCCGAGTACCCGCGGATCGCCTTTTGGGCCGGCGACCTGGCCGAGGCGCTCGGCTGTGACACGGTGAGCGTCGCGACCACGGACTCCACCTACTGGCTCGACCTGGACGGGTTTCCCGGCGGCCCGGCCGGCCAGGTGATCCTCCACCTGTCGCTGCGCGATCTGAGCACGGGCTCGGTGCTCGGCGCGTACAACGTAGTCGACGACACCGAGCACGCCGTGCGCGAGCAGACCTCCCTGCACCGCGCCGAACAGCAGGAGGGGCACCGGGAGTTCGTCCACGCCGAGATCGCCGACCTCCTGGGCGGGCGGGTCCGCCCGCCGGAGACGGACGGCCCCGTCGTCTTCTCCCCCTTCGGCCTGGGCATCCTCGACCTCGCCGTGGCGGACGCGGTGCTCAGCGCCGCCGCCCGGCACGGGATCGGTACCGAGGTGGCCGGCTTCGACCCGGGTGGCCACCGCGTCACCGGCCCGATGGCCGACGAAGCCGCGGCGCGGAAGGCGGGGAGCACCGCATGAATGGAACCCCCTTCGCCGAGGGCACCCGGGCCCTCGTGACCGGCGCCTCGCGCGGCATCGGCGCGGCGACCGCCCTCGCCCTGGCCGAGCAGGGCTGCGACGTCGCCCTCAACTACCGTTCGAGCGCCGCGAAGGCTCAGCAGGTCGCCGAGGAAGTACGGGGGCGTGGCAGGCGTGCGCTGCTGCTGGAGGCGGACGTCTCCGACGAAGCCGACGTCACGGCCATGTACACGAAGCTGCGCGCGGAATGGGGCTCGCTGGACGTCGCCGTGCTCAACTCCGGGGTGACCGCCGACGGCCACATGGCCGCCATGAGCAGCGCGAAGTGGCAGCACGTCATCAGCACCAACCTCACGGGCGCCTTCCTGACCGCCCGCGAGGCGACGAAGCAGATGTACGCCACCGGTGGCGCGATCGTCTTCGTCGCCTCCACCAGCGGCATCGCCGGCCGGATCGGCCAGGCCAACTACGCGGCCAGCAAGGGCGGGGTGATCTCCATGGCCAAGTCGCTGGCCTACGAGGCGGCCCCACGCGGCATCCGGGTCAACGTGGTGGCGCCCGGGTTCATCGACACCGACATGGTGCAGAAGGTTCCCGCCGCGCGGATGAAGGACGCCCTCCAGGCGATTCCCCTCGGGCGCGTGGGAACCCCTGCCGAGGTGGCCCAGACGGCGGCCTTCCTGGCCAGCCCCGCCGCCTCCTACATCACCGGCAAGGTCCTCACCGTCGACGGCGGCATGATCCCCGGCTGACCTCCTCCCGCCCCCGGCGCATACGAACCTCCCCCCGCCCCTCCATTGGAAAGGAACACCCATGTCCGTCGCCGCTTACGAGGACATCCGCGCCCAGGCCGAAGCGCGGCTCATGAAGAACACGCGGGTCAAGTCGATGATCACCGACCGCCTCGGCCTAGACGTCGACCCGGACGTCGTGTCCGACAATCAGCCGCTGTTCGGCCGCGGCCTGGAGATGGACTCGCTCGACACCCTGGAGGTCGTCGTGCTGGTCAACAACGAGTACAACGTGCTGATCAGCGATGACGACTTCGAGGCGTTCGGCTCCATCAACGCCCTGGTCGACTTCATCGAAGCCCGCGAGGCCGGCGAATGACGGCCGCACCCGGGGGGTCCGCGAGCCCGGCGCCCGCGCGCCGGACCGCCGCCGGTAGGAACGCGGCCGAGACCGCCTACAGCTACTCGTCGGACGACATCAAGCGGATGCTTCCGCACCGCTGGCCGATGCTGATGATCGACCGCGCCTACGACGTCGTGCCCGGCAGGTCCGGGCGCGGGGTCAAGAGCGTCTCGGTCAACGAGCCGTACTTTGCCGGGCACTACCCGGACCACTCGATCATGCCCGGCGTGCTGATCGTCGAGGCGATGGCCCAGCTCGTGGCGGTGGTGTACGTGGCCGAAATCGTCGCGTCCGACGACTCCCCGGCCGGCGACCCCTCCGCCAGCGTCGGCTACCTGGGCTCCATCAGCTCCATGAAGTTCTCCCGCCTCGTGCGCCCGGGCGACCAGCTGCGGCTGGAGGCCACGCTGGGCCAGCGCCTGGGCGGGCTGCGGAAGGTGTCGGTGCGGGCCACCGTCGACTCGGAGGTAGCGGCCGCCGGGTCGCTGATTGTCACCACAGGGCGCACGGCGTAGCGAAGGAGGTGCCGCATGTCCGTCACGATCCGCCCGTACCAGGAGGGCGACGCGCAAGGCATCGCGGAGCTCTACAACCGGCATCGGGACAACCCCAACCCGGTCGCGGACGGCATCACCGGCGACGAGCTGGACAGCGAGCTGGCCGAGCGGGACACGGCCGCGTTCCTCGTGGCCGTGGACGAGGGGCGGGTGGTGGGCACCTTCGGCCTGTTCCGCAGCACCGGACGGCGCTCGGCTAGCGCCGGCGAGCTGATCGCCGACATGTTCTTCGTCGCCCCGGCCTACCGCAACGGCGTGATCACCGGGCGGTTGTTCACGGAGGCGGTCGAGTGGATGATGCGCTCCGGATGCCTCGTCCTGCGGCTCACCGTCAACCCCGCCAACACCGTGGCCTTCCGGCTCTACCGGCGCGTCGGGTGCGTCTGCGTCGGCGCGACCACGCCCGGCGAGGACGGCAACGTCGAGCTGCACAACTACATCCCGCTGATCCTACGGAGTGTGTTCGCGGACCTGGACGAGGGGGGCCGCGCGGCCCTAGGTGGGCTGAGTAGCTTCGGGGCCGTCACGGAGTCCCGGGACGACGAGCTGCGCTCCGACGTGCGCATGGCCGACGGCGTCCGCACGGTCGCCTACTGCCTGGCCCTGGGTGACTACCGGCTCGCGGCGAGCGTCGACGTCGACCGGGGAGTCGTCCGCGCCGCGGAGATCACCGGGCCAGGTGGCGCGAGCCGCTCGCTGCGGATCGTGGAGCCCCCCTACGAGGTGCGCCGCCCGCGGCGGGCGGAGCCGTACAGGTTCTCCGCCGGCGACCTGGCCTGCGAGGTGGAGGGCGACGAGGGGACCGTGCGCGTGTTCGGTGCGGGCCACCATGGTCCGCTGTTCGTTTCCACCTGGCCCGGACACCGCGCGGGCCCGTCGGCGGGCTGGCGCGAAGGCGAGCCGCGCGACCTGGAGGTCGTCGCGGTCGACGGCGGCGTCCGGATCACCGAGCGGCACGGCGGCGACGAGGTCGTCGGCACGGTCACCCTCTCCGAGGGGGTGCTGATCCAGGACTTCGCCTTCACCCGCCGACCGGGCCGGATCTTCCAGACGGTCGGGCTCCGCCAGGGCACGTTCGCCGTGTCCGGCCCGGGCGGCGACCTCAGACGTCCCCACCCCATCGGCCTGGGCGTCGGGGTGCGCGACTCCTCGGAAGTGGTCGCCGCCTCCCGGGTCGCCCCCGCTGGCACCGACCTCACCTGGAGCGGCTCCACGGCGGAGATCCGCGTGCCGGTGGAGCAGCCGGTCCGCCTGGTCCACAGCACCTTGCTAGAGCGACGGCTGGAGCCGGGGCCGGACGGGGTGGCCCGGCTGCGCACCGAATTCCGGTCGCGGAACACGCCCGCCGACCGCCCGGAGCGCACCGCCGAACCCCCGCCCTCCACCGAGGCGGCACGGCGGCCCCCAGGGATCCGGATGGACGCCGCCGCCGCGGGCGTCACCTCATGGTCGGACGGCACGAACAAGGTCCTGCGCAGCCCCTTTCCCCGCACCCGGTCCTTCGCCTGCAATCCCCGCTGGTCGGCGGGGATGTGGGTCACCGCGGAGCGCGGTCGGCTGAGCCGCGCGAGCGGCCTGGGCTGGGGCGTCCGCCCGAACGCGGAGTGGGTGGACAAGCACGACCTAGGCCTGTTCGCCCCGTCGTTGGGCATCAGCTGGGAAATCACCGCCCCGCACGACGGGGCCGGTGGAATCCGCGTCGACGTGCAAGCCCCCGGCGCCAACGAGGACGTCGTGCTCTGGGTCACCCCGAACACCCAACCCCGGACCGCCGTCCTGGTCGACTCGGCCGGCACACACTGGGAGCTGGACACCGCGGAGTTCCGACAGGTGTGGGCCTCCGCAGCCGCGGTCCGGCTGTCCGACGGCAGCTGGCTCGACTGCCGGCCGGCCGGCGCCGGGGCGGACGCGGCGGAGGTGGTGCTCCGCGCCACCGCCTCGGGCCTCCTCATCGGCTGCGTCTGCGCGGCACGGCGGCCGCGGGGCGCCGAGGCTGCCTGGCACCTGGCCGTCCACAGCGAACCCCGCCTCTGAAACCGCGCACGCCCACCCCCCCGATTCCCCGCGTTCACGACCGAACACCCGAACTGTGAAAGGAAATCCCCACACCATGACCACCACGACCGGCGACGCCTCCCGTACGCGCGTTGACGACTACGCCACCCTCCGCACCACCGTCGGCGCCTACCGCGTCACCGCGCCGCTCGTGCGGATCTCGGGTGATGAGCGGCTCGTACTGCTGGACCGCTTCGCGGCCAAATCCAGCGACTTCGTGGAGCCGGACACCGTCCGCGAGGTCCTGTCCCTGAACACCGACGGCTCCCCGTTCGCGATCCTGCTGCACTTCGAGATCGGCGACGAGTCCTGGCTGCTGCCGCGCACCCCGGTCACCGCCGAGGAGCTCCGCGGCTACCTGGACGGGCTGGGTGCTCCCGACGGCGTCACCGTCGAGGTCGAGCCCGAGGGCTGGGGCGCTGCCGCGTTCGAGGGACCGACCGCCTGGTCCGTTGCGGCCCGGTTCACCGACTTCGACATCTCCGGCCTGACCCTGCACGCCATCACCGAGTCAGCGCTGCCCCAGGACGCGACGGCCCTCGCCCACCTGGCGCGCGTTGGGACCACCGGCGAGTACGGCTACCTGCTTTTGTCCAACGCGCCGCGGACCGCGTACGAGGCCGTGCTCGCCGCCGTCCGCGATGAGGGCGGAACGGAGGTGGGCGGCGAAGGGCTGGCGCGGGTCCAGGCCGAGGCCGGAACAGCCTTGTACTCAGCCGGCTTCGCCGGGCTGTCGGTGAACCAGGCCGACCTGTCCTGGATGGTCGACTGGGAACGGCTCGGTGCGTTCCGCGGATCCGACGACCTGGTCAAGCCGACCGCCGAGACGGCCAGGCTAACCGCGCTGTCCGCCGCCGCGGGCAGCCGCTACGCCGTCGGCGCGAAGGTCACCGCCGCCGGGCACCCGGTCGGCACCGTCGTCTGGCAGGCCCCCTCCGCGAACCCGGACGAGGAGCTCGTGTTCGCCTTCCTGGACGCCCCGTTCTGGGCGCCCGGCCTCGAACTGTCGGCCCAGGACGAGGAGGGCGCCGAGCGTCCGCAGCGGACCGTGACCCTTCCCCGCGTCATCGCCCGGTCGCTCACCACGAGGATCTCCTGATGGCCGCACCCAGCATCGTCCTCACCGGCCTTGGGCTGATCACCGGCGCCGGCGACGACGTCGAGAAGAACTGGTCGTCCATCGTCGCCGGGGCGTCCGGCATTCGCACCAACAGGCTCTTCGACACCGGGGAGCTGCTGACCGACTGGGCGGGCATGGTCACCAGTCCGCAGGCGCCGGAGCTCGACCGCTGCTACAGCCTGGCCGCCACCGCGATCCGCGAAGCCCTGCGCACCAGCGGCCTCGACCTGGCCGCAGTCGACCGCGGCCGGGTGGCGGTCGTGGTGGGCTCCAGCCTCGGCGCTATGCCGACGTTGGAGGACGTCCACCGGGACCTGGTACACGGCCGCGGACTCGACGTGCGGCGGGCGGCGGCCTCCCAGCTGCCGTGCGTGGGTGACTACATCGCGGCCGAGTTCGACCTGCGCGGACCGCGCGTGGTGCTCTCCAACGCCTGCGCCGCCAGTGCCGTGGCCCTGGGCTACGCGGCGGAGCTGCTGTGGAAGGGCGATGCCGACTACGTGGTCTGCGGCGGCGTCGACCCGCTGGCCTCGCTCTCAGCCTACGGCTTCAGCGCCCTGGGCGCCCTCGACCCCGAGCCGTGCTCGCCGATGTCGGCCTCGACGGGGCTGACCCTCGGGGAGGGAGCCGGGTTCATGGTGGTGGAGTCGGCGGACCGCGCGGCCGAGCGCGGTGCGCACGCTCTGGCCGAGCTCAGCGGGTACGGCCTGTCCTGCGACGGATACCACCAGACCGCCCCGGACCCCAGCGGCAAGGGGGCCTGCGCAGCGATGGCCCAGGCCCTGGCCACGGCCGGTCTCGGCCCGGAGGAGGTCGACTACCTGAACCTGCACGGCACCGGCACGCCTGCCAACGACGCTTCCGAACCCAAGGCGCTCAAGCTGCTGTTCGGTCCGTCGATCCCTCCGGCCAGCTCGACCAAGTCGATGCTCGGCCACACCCTTGGCGCCGCGGGCGCCGTGGAGGCGGTCGTCAGCACCCTGGCGATCGACCGCGGCACCCTGCCGCCGACCGTGAACACGCGCGGCGCGGACTCGCCGTTCGGGCTGGACATCGTGCCCGGCGTCGGCCGCGCGGGCGGCCCCGACGTGGTCCTGTCGAACTCGTTCGCCTTCGGCGGCAACAACGCGTCGGTGGTCCTCAACCGGCCGGGCCGCCCGAGCCCGTCGCCCCGGCGCACCGCACCGGTCCGCGGCGTCGTCGTGACCGGTGCGTCCGGACTGGCGGGTGCGGCGGCGAGCACCGCCGAACTCGCCGCCGCTCTGGCGGAGGGGCGGCCCTGCTTCGACGGCGTCGAATACGTCGAGGGGATTGGGGAGGTGCCCGTCGGCCGCGTGGATGTCACGGCCGCGACCGGAAAGCTCAACCCCAGCCGCGCACGGCGGATGGACCCGCTGAGCCGGCTCGCGACCGCCGCGGTCGCCGACCTGTACGCCCGGCACGGCACGCCTTCGCGGGCCGAGGCCGAGGCCACCGGGATCGTGTTCGCCACCGGCTACGGGCCGGTGACCTCGGTGCTCCGGTTCCACGAGGGCGTCCTGCGGCAGGGCATCACCGGCGCCAACCCCTCGCTGTTCGCCAACACGGTGGTGAACGCGGCGGCCGGGCACGTGGCCATGCTGCACCGGTACCGCGGATACACCGCCACCATCGCCAACGGCGGCACCAGCTCCATCCTGGCGCTGCAGCTCGCGGCCAGGGTCATCGCCCGGGGCGCCGCCGAGCGGATCATGGTCGTGGTCGCCGACGAGTTCCCCGAGCAGGCCCTGGCCACCCAGGCCCGCCTTCCCGGCTACGCCCGGTCCGCGCGCGTGGCGCCGGGCGGACGCACCGGCATGGTGCTCAGCGAGGGCGCCGCGGCGATCCTGCTGGAGAGCGAGGAGGCGGCCGCCGCCCGGAGCGCGGACGTCCTAGCCAGGGTCGCGGGGTTCGGTGCCGCCGGCGAACCGGCCGGCATCGGCCGCATCGGCCGCGACGGCGGAGCATGGGCCCGCGCCCTGCGCGCCGCCATGGCCGAGGCCGGAGCCAGCCCCGAGGGGATCGGCACCGTGGTTTCGGCGGCGTCCGGCTACGGCCTCGTCGACCTCGCCCAGGCACGTGCCCTGGAGCTGGCCGGGCTGGCCGACAGCCCCGTCGTGGCGCCGAAGGCGCACCTCGGGGAGACCTACGGCAGCGCCGGTGCCCTCGGCCTGGTAGCCGCGCTCAGCGGCGCGGCGCCGCACGGCCGACTGCTGCTGTCCAGCTTCGCCTACGGCGGCTCCTACGCGGCGGCCGTGTTCGACACGGTGTCGTGATGGGCGGGTTGATGAGTCCGCCGCCGGACGCGGCGGCCCGGGACCGCTCCGGACGCGGGGCGGCGGCGTGCCGGCGCCGTGCGGGGGGCACGCGGGTGATCGACTGCCTCCTCACCCGCCACACCGGGCTGCCGCGGGACCACATGGGCCACCGCCTGAGCCGATCGGGCCGCGCGCTGATCATCGAGGCGGCGGCGCGCGTGTACGGGCTCGATCTCACCGGACGCGACCTTGCCACCGACGAGCACAGGCGCTGGCTCCTGCCGGAGCACGGCCGCCACGCCTCGGTGGCGCACTGCGCCGACTTCAGCGCCGTCGCCTTCTCCACCGGCCCCAGGGTGGGGGTGGACCTGCAGGACGAGCGGGACCGGCCCGGGGCCATGCGGTGGCTCGGCACCCTGCTGGGACAGCCGCGACCGGCCTCGATCCGCGATTTCGCCGAGTGCGAGGCGCTCATCAAGGCCTCCCACCTGACGAAGGAGACCTTCGCCGGAGTCCGGCTGCCGCCCTGGCGGCCCGACTGGCGCCCCACCAACGTCGGGCCGTACCAGGTGCGGTCGGCCGCCCTGGGCCGGGGCATGCACCTCGCCCTCGCCGCCGACGAGGCCGCCCCCGTGCGGTGGTGGCGGCAACCCGACCGCACCGCAGACGCCGTCCGCACCGAGACCCTGACCTTGGAGACCGCATGACAGCGAGCGCGAGTGCCGCTCGGCCCGCACGTCCCTACACGCGCCGGATCTCGCCGATCGAGCGCGGCTACCTGAACGCCGCGGCGACGGGCACCCCGCAACTGATTCAGATGGTCCTCGACGGCGAGGGGTGGATCGACCCCGACGCCCTTCAAAAGGCGGTGCGGGCCGCCACCCTCGCCACCCCGGGACTCGCCGTGCGGCGGCGGGCTGCGTCGTGGCGGGCCGACGGCCCCTTCCCGCCGGTCGTCGGCCTCCCCCGCGCGCCCGGCTTCGACGCCTCCTTCTTCCACCGCGACCTGGACGTGGTCACCGGTCCCGTCTGCGAGGTCGGCGTCGCGGAAGGGGACGTGACCCGGCTGGTGGTACGGGCCAGCCACATCGTCACCGACGGCCGGGGACTGCGGCAGTGGATCGCCGACGTGTTCCGGGTGCTGCGCGGCGAGGAGCCGATCGGCGCCGCCTCCATGGTCGACGACACCCACTTCCGCGCGGCGGCCGGGAAGGTGCGGGCCGCGCCGCAGCCGCCGCGGCTCGGCGGCCTGCCGCCCGTCCTCGGCCGCGGGCGGCCCGACGGCACGCCCCTGTGGACGCGACGCAGGGTGCGCGCCTGTCCGTCCGCGGTCACCGCCCGCGTGGCCGCCGCCGTCTCCCGGCACCTGGCCACCGGTTCGGGCCGGGTGATCATCCCGGTGGACCTGCGCCGCCACGACCCCGCAGTGCGCTCCACCGCGAACCTCACCTCCCGGCTCGTGCTGGACATCCGCCGCGACGATGACTGGAAGCGGCTGCACGGCCAGATCGTCGGCGCCCTGCTGCACAAGCGCGACGTGGCGGTGCTCGACGGGGACTTCCTCCGCGGCAACCCCTTCGCCAACAGCCTGCGTGAGGCGCGGGAGCTGGACGGCACCCGCTTCCCCGCCACGGCGATCATCACCGACCACGGCCGGATCGACACCGACGACTACCGCACCGAGCGGTTCCGGCCCACCGGCTTCTTCACGCTGCCCATGCTCGTGCCCTACGCCGAGATGTTCCTCAGCGCCTGCCGCATCGGCGACGCGACCGAGCTGACCCTGGCGTGCCGCGCGCGCCCGGGCGCGCGCGAGGCCGGCGAACTGCTCCTCGACGACGTCGAGCGCGCGCTCGCCGCAGCGGACTGACCCGGCTCACCCACGTTCGACTTCGTAAGGATGCGCTCCCAAATGCCGACGACCAACCAGACTAACGAGGGCGCGCCGCGCCGCCCCGAGGACTCCGAACTGGCGGCAGAGACAGCGGACACCTCGGCCGCGGGACAGACCGACGCGCCCGCCGCACCCGCCGCGCGGAGCCCCTCGGCCGTCACCACCGCCGCGGCCATCACGGGCGGGTTCCTCGCCCTGCTCGACACCACCATCGTGAACGTGTCCCTGGAGGACACCACGGCCCGTTTCGGCGCCATCGACCAGGTCCACTGGGTGGTGACCGCCTACCTGATCGCCCTCGCCGCCCTCATGCCGGCCACCGGCTGGCTGGCGACCCGGTTCGGTGCCAAGCGCGTCTTCATCGGCGCGACCGCGCTGTTCGCCCTCGGGTCGGCGGGCTGCGCGTTCAGCCAGACACTGACCGAGCTGATCGCGGCGCGCGGCCTGTCCGGGGCCGCCGCCGGGGTGCTCACGCCCGCGTCGACCATCCTTCTCACCAGCGGTGTCCCCCGCGAGCGCCTGGGCCGCGTCCAGGCGCTGAACGGCAGCGTGATGCTGATCAGCCCCCTGCTGGGGCCGACGATCGGCGGGCTGCTCGTCGCCGCCGGGGGGTGGTCCGCGGTCTACGCGGTCAATATTCCGCTGTGTGCCGCCCTGCTGTTCGTCACCGTGCGCTGGGTGCAAAAGGACGCCCCCGCCGACCGCGGCGCCCGGCCGCTGGACGTGGTGGGGCTGCTGTCCTCCGCCACCTGCACGGTGAGCACCGTGCTCGCGATCCACGGGTTCGCTGGCCACGGGCTCACGGCGCGGACAGACCTCCTGCTGCCGCTGGCGCTCGCCGCGGCGAGCGGCGCCGTGTTCGTCGTGCGGGAGCTGCGTACCCGGTTCCCCCTGCTCGACCTGCGGCTGTTTCGCAGCCGCGTGTACACCATGGCCGCGGTCAACATCCTCTGCCTGGGGTTCATCCTCTACTCTCCGATGGTTCTGGTGCCCCTGTACTTTGAGAGCGCCCGCGGGGAGACGGCCGTGACGACCGGACTGCTGATGTCAACGGGGGGCGTCGGCGTGGTGGTCGCCGCGTGGTTGAGCCGTGTTCTGATGGCGAAGGCGGGTGGTGGCGCCACGGTGGTGATCGGGATCGTGCTGACCATGGCCGCGACCGTGCCGCTGACCAGGCTCGCGTCGGACACGTCGTACGCGCTGCTGTGCGCCAGCCTCGCCGTCCGGGGCCTGGGCACCGGCCTGACCATCGTGCCGGCCATGACGAGGGCGTTCCAGTCGATCCGGCCCGACTCCATCGGCGACGCCTCCTCCCAGCTCAACCTCGTCCAGCGCATCGGCGGCGCCGTGGCGGTCGCCGTGGTGACCGTTGTACTGCAGCAGGCGGCGCACGACCGCCACGGGCTGGTGCCGGGCGCCTTCGCGCACTCGTTCACCTGGCTCCTCGGCGTCTACGCGCTCACCCTCATCCCCGCTCTGGCACTGTTCGCGGCGGACCGCAGGGAACAGCGCCTGGGCGGAGCAGGTACCTGACCTCCCGACGGACGGCACCGGCGCGAGGGGTGGGCGCGGCCTCCGGCACGGCCGGCTCACTCCTCGCCGGTCAGCCAGCCCTTGGCCGCGGCTCTCGCTCCGGCCTGGAAACGGCTGCGTGCCCCGAGCTTCTCCAGCAGGTCCGCCGCGATGCGCCGAGCGGTGCGGGGGGAGACGCCGAGCCGGTTGGCCACGGCCTCGTCGGTGAGCCCCTGGGACAGCAGGCGCAGTGCCGCGGCCTCCTGCGGGGTCAGGCCACGTTCGTCTCGTTCGCGCCGGGGCGTCTCGCCCAGCGGGGCGGCGTTGTCCCAGATGCTCTCGAACAGGGCACCCAGCGCGGTGACCGTTGCGGTGCCGCTGAGCACCAGGGCACCGGCGGCGCTATCGCTGTCGTCCACGGGGACGATTGCCACCCGCCGATCCGCGATCATCATCCGGACGGGCAGTGACGGCGTCGTCCGCACCTCGCCCTTGAGGTCTGTCAGCCACTTGGCGTACGCCATTGTCGCGGGATGATGGCGCACACTGTCCAGGTACAGCGTCCGCATGCGCACACCGCGTTCCAGCAGCTCCTGATCCTGCGGCTTGGCGACCTCCATGCTCGCCTCGCTCTGGGCGCCGCCCGGCACGAACGTCATGACTTCGCTGGAGACATCACGCACGAGCAGCGCGATGCGGTCCCTGATCTCCTCGATCCCGTCCAGGCGCTCGATTCCCTCGATCGGCTGGTCGAGCCGGAGCGAGGCGAAGTCGGCCGACAGGCGGGCGGCCGCGGCCCGGATCTCCTCGATTCGCTGCTGTTCGGCCGCCAGACGCTCCTGCTGGCGGGCGATTACCGCCTGGAAGCCGACCTCCGGGTCCACGGCCCGAAAGCAGGTCGGCTGGCCGATGACCGGTCGGACCAGCGCCAGCTCGCTGAGCTGGTCCAGCGCCTGGCGCAGCCGGGCACCGGACATCCGGAGTTTCTTCCGCAGCTCCGCAAACTCGACCCGGCGGCACGCCAGGACTGTCAGATAGACGGCCTCGCAGGCCTCGTCCAGCCCCAGAAACTCCAGCACCGAGCCCCTCCCCCAGAAAAGGACATACGGCGCAATCTAACCATGTGCCCTCACCCATGGAGCGGCCACATACGCAAACGTTCAACAAAGCGCGCTTACCACCGCTTTGCCATTCCCTATCTGCGCGGAAGCGGCCGCCCACCGCCACCCCGCGGGCACCGAAGGGTGAATCGTCAGGAAGGCTAGTGGCGCGCGTCACCGGATATTCGGCTGCTACGGTGCCCGCGCCGTTCCACCGGCTGCTTTTCCGGCCCACAGCCCTGGACGGAATATGCGATGGCAGAATGCGGAAGCCCCGGAGATCTGCTCTGCCAAGCCCGCAGCGGCAAACTTATGGCTGTCAGCGAGCCCCATCCCCGGACGGGACCCGCCGGCACCCCTGCCTGTACCCCTGAGAGAGCTCCATCATGCTTCAGCCGACACTCCGTGACGCCCGCACGCTGGGCGTGATTGTCTTGCAGCTGGTCCTGGCGGCCCTCGTCTCGACGTACAGCACCGCGTCCTCCGCCCCCGCGCCCGTGGTCCACTCCGCCCACCACCAGATCGCTACCGCGCCGGGCACCGACACCACCGGCTGGGACTGACCCCTTGCGGCACTCGGGCAGCCAGTGCCGCACCTCCCTGGGCGGCATGACATCGAGCCGGAGTACAGCAGTGACGCAAACGACAGAATTCCTGGTCCTGGGTTCCCTGGAAGTGCGCCGTTCCGGCGAGCTCATCCGCCTCCGGGGCATGCGGCAGCAGAGGCTGCTGGCATTACTGCTCCTCAACGCCAACCGGGTGGTCCCGGTCGATTACCTGGTGGACGAGCTGTGGGAGGTCCCCCCGCCGTCCGCGCGCCCACAGGTCCACAACGCGGTCCGCGACCTACGGCGCGTCCTGCCCGCGGCCGACGAAAGCTGCCTGGCCACGGCCGACATCGGCTACCGGCTCACCGTGCCGCAGGACGCCGTCGACGCCTACCGCTTTGGCCGCCGGGTCCGCGCCGCCGCGACGGCGGAGCGAGAAGGGCGGTCCACCGAGGCGGTCCGGCTGCTGCAGTCGGCGGTGGACCTGTGGCGCGGCGACGCCTTCGCCGGGATCCAGTGCCCGGCCGCCGCCGGTGCCGCGGTCAAGCTCAACGAACAGCGGCTGACGGCGATCGAAGACCTCATGGCACTGAGGCTGAAGCTCGGCGAATCGCGTTCGCTCATCGGGGAGCTCCACGCGCTGATCGCGGAATATCCCCTTCGCGACTCCCTGCGCTGCAGCCTGATGACCGCCCTGTGGCGCAGCGGGCGGCAAGCCGACGCGCTCGCGGTCTACGACGAGGGCAGAAGGCGCCTCGCGGAGGAGCTCGGGCTCGACCCGAGTCCCCAACTGAAGTCGGTGCACGCGAGCATCCTCGCCGGATCCCCAGACGAGCGGGGGGCCGGAGGCGCGGACTCCGCCGCGGACCCCGATGCGGACGGCGCCCCGGCGCGGCCCGCGCCGACACCGGACGACCCGCCTTCGCCGGCGGCACCAGCCGCGGGCGACCACGGGAACTACCTGCCCGCTGACCTGACGGACTTCACCGCCCGGTCCGTTGACCTGCGGACCGTGCTGAGCGCCGCCGGGCCGGGGCGAACAGGCGGTTCACCACTGGTGGTCGCCATCGACGGAATGGGCGGGGTGGGCAAGACAACCCTGGCGGTGCACGTCGCCCACCGCGTCCGACGACGTTACCCGGACGGGCAGTACTTCATCGATCTGCACGGCTTCAGTCCGACGCACCGGCCGGTAGTGCCGGAGCAGGCGCTCGGCACCCTCCTGCGGACCAGCGGGCTCGGCCCGGACGCCATCCCGGAGGGTCTGGAAGAACGCAGTGCCCTGTGGCGGTCGCGGCTGGCGGGGCGGCGCTGCCTGGTGGTCCTGGACGATGCGGCGGACTCCGCTCAGGTAAGGCCGCTGCTGCCCGGCGCTGGAGGCGCCTTGGCGCTCGTGACCAGCCGCCGCAAACTCACCGCACTGGACGGCGCGCTACCGGTGTGCCTGGATGTGCTTCCGCACGAGGACGCCGTGGCCCTGTTCACGCGGGTTGTCGGAGAGCGGCGCGCGACCCGGGAGCCCGCGCAGGTCGCCACGGCGGTCGAGCTGTGCGGCTACCTGCCCCTGGCCATTCGGATCGCCGCGACCCGACTGCGCGACCGCCCCGCGTGGGCGGTCGCCGACCTCACCGCTCGCCTGGCGAACACTGAGCGGCGGACACGCTGCCTGCGGACCGCCGAGCGCGACGTCATCTCCTCGCTGCGGATGTCCTACCAGTACCTCAGCCCGTCCCAGCGGCGGTTCAGCCGGCTCCTCAGCCTGGACCCGTCCGCGTCGTTCGGCATCGAAGCCGCCGCTGCCATCACCGGCCTGCCCGCCGCCGACGTCGAGGGCTACATCGACGTGCTCCTCGATAACAACCTGGTCAGGCAGCATGCTCCGGACCACTTCTCCTTCCACACCCTGGTCCACGACTGCACCCGCGAGGTGCTCACCGAGGACGCGGACGCCGAGTTCGCGGCCGAGGCCGCACTGATCGAAAAATGGCGCCTCTCGCCGAGGCCTAGCCCTTCAGTTGGAGATCCTCACCCCTGCGGTAGTTCGCTCATCCCGGATGCCGGGTAGCAGCGGTGTATTCGGGCGCCGTTGCTGGACTTCCCTCCGACCGTCACCGATGAAGAACGCGCCTATGAGTAGGCCGACCAGCTCGACAACCTCCTACTGGACGTAGGCCCAATCCTCCCGCGCACCGACCTGCGGCGCCGGGCGGCGGCGTGCGTGCGCGGCCTGCTCGCCCCGCTGTCCCGCAAAAACGGGTGGCAGCTCGCCGAGCACGCCGGCGATGCCGCGCCCCCCGGCCAGCAGCACCTGCTCAGCCGCGCCCGCTGGGACGCCGATGAGCTGCGCGACTTCGTACGCCGCTAGACCGTCCAAGGCCTGGACGACGACCGCTGCGGCCTGGGCCCCGGCAGGGCGGGCGTGCTGGTCATCGACGAGGCAGGGTTCGCGAAGAAGGGCCGCACCTCGGCCGGGGCGGCCCGGCAGTTCACCGGCTGTCTGGGCGGGGTGTTTCCCGGCCAGGTCGGGGTGGTGGCGGCATGGGCCACCGCCCGCAGCCAGGGGCTCATCGACCGCGAGCTGTACCTGCCGCGTGAGTGGACCCAGGACCCGCACCGCTGCCGGGCCGCCCACACCCCCCACGGGACCGGGTTCGCGACCAAGCCCCGGCTGGCCGAGCGCATCATCGAGCGGACCCTGCCCGACCTGTTCCAAGGCCGGGTCTGGGTCGCCGCCGACGAAGTGTACGGCCGCGACGGGAGGTTCCGCGCGTCCCTGGAGGCCCACCGCCTGCCCTACGCGGTCACCCTGCAGGCCAACCACACCGTGCTGCCGCGCCCCGGCTGGCGCCGCACCGCCCGCCTGGTCGACCGGGCCGCGGCCGAGCAGGACCGGGTGGAGCTGCCCGCGGGCCCCTCCCCGTTCCACAGCCGGGTCTGGCAGTGGTGGGTGCGCCGTGTCCCCGACCCCGACACCGAGGCGGGTGGCGGTGCCTCGGCACGCTGGATCATCGCCCGGCGCCGCACCGACGACCCCGGTGGGCGGGACTACTTCCTGGCCTGGGGACCCGAAGAGACCCCGGTGGAAGAACTGGTCACCGTACCCGGGGCGCGCTGGCGGGGAGAGGAGGCGATTAGGCTCGCCACCTCCGCCTGCGGGCTGGCCGACTACGAGGTGCGCTCCTATGGCGGCTGGTACCGGCACATCTCCCTGGCGATGCTGGCCGCGGCCTTCCTCGCCGTCCACGACGCCCGGGCGGCAAGCGAGCCGCAGGCCGGTGCCGCGCCGCCGGCCCAGAGAGGGGGAGATCGGTGACCACACCCGCCGCACCGTCCCCGTGCGGTTCACCGCCTATGAGATCGGGCGCCTGCTGGCGCTCCTGCAGCCTCGGCCTTCACAGTCCGAGGGGCTGAGGCGGGGGCTGTCCTGGTCGCACTGGCGGCGCTGCTACCAGGCCGCGGCCCGTGCCTGCCACCGTCGGCGCAGCCGTGCCCGCGACCGCGCGCGGGCGACCGCGCGGCCCCCGCCCCGCCCTTCGCCGTGAACTACGACAGCGTCATCCACCTACAACTGAAGGGCTAGGCATTTGAGACGATCGGCCCTAGACAGCACTCAGGGGCCTGTCTCTTAACCGAGAACTATGCCCCTGACCTGCGAAAACGATGGCGCGCTCGGGAGGATTCGAACCCCCAACCTTCTGGTGTATTTCGGGGCACTTCGGACCTGCGGCGATGCCGCTCGACAGCCGGTGAGCTGCGAATTAGCGTCTCGCTCGATCTCAGCGGATCACGGGTGAACTCGGCGTTATGTGCAATGAATGTGCATCGCAGAGGACCATGTGACCAGGCAATTTAGGAGTCTCTGGGATGGGCTGTGCAACGCCTGTGGCGCCTCCTGGGAACCGAACGCCCGTCGACGCCATTCCCGGACTGGCCTACGCGGTCCCTACTCCCCGGACCTCTGACGCGGGTGGGACCCTCGCCGTAGTCTGGCGATGATGCGCTGATCGACAGGACGGGGAACGCCCGTGACACATGACCAATCCGTCGCCGACCGGGTGCGGGAACTCCGGCGCCGTCGGGGACTGACACAAGAGGAGTTGGCCGAACAGGCTGGAGTGAGTCCGAACGTCGTCCGAAAGATCGAACAGGGCGGCACGGCGCGGATGGAGACCTACAACGCGCTCGGCCGCGTGCTCGGGGTGCGAACCGTGTGGTTCATGACCGCCGAGTCCCCCGAACCCCAACCACACGACAACCGCGACGCCGTGCTCGCCGATATCCGCTCGGCGGTGAATCCCCCGGCTGGTCTCTCCGGCCCGATCTACGGAGACGACGACACACCCCCCAATCTCCCGATGCTCTCCCGCGCGGTGACCGCCGTCGCCGACGCTTACCAGGCCGACCGGTACGACGACGTCGCGCGCATGGCCCCTGCGCTTGTGCGCTCGGCACACGTCCATGTGCGAGCGCTTGACGGAACCGAGCACACCGAAGCGGTGCGCCTTCGCGGAGACGCGTTGCAGCTAACCGGTCGTTACCTGATTCAGATCCGCGAACATGACCTCGCGCTTATGGCCCTACGGGACGCGCTCCGCGACGCGGTCGACGTCGGTGATGAGGCTTTGGCCGCTGCCGCGATCGGGCAACAAGGCTGGGCACTACTTCGGCAAGCCCGCTTTGACGAGGTCGAGCGGCTGTGTGTCGCTGCCGCTGATGAGATCGAACCCCGCATCTCTAAAGCAACCCCTGAACAGCTGTCGGCCTGGGGCTACCTGCTCATGCGTGCCGCTTCCGCTGCCGCGCGGAACAATCGTGTTCAGGAAGCCCGGGAGCTTCAAGGTGTCCTGGCGTCCGCTGCCGCGCCGTTGCAGCGGGAACAAGAATGGGCCGGGCATCTGAAGTTCGGCCCGGTCAAAGCCGCCATGAACGGTGTTCAGAATGAGCTGATAGGTGGTCATCCTGATCGTGCCTTGGAGCTTGCCGGTCGGCTTCCGCGCGGTGTTGGGGGAGTGACTCCGAATACGCGCCAGCGTCACGCGCTTGACCGTGCGAAAGCGCATCTACAGCTCGGAGATATCGACGAGGCGACGACGATTCTCGGCAAGCTGCGGCGGACTTCGCCCAGCTGGCTCCGTCATCAGCGGATGGGGCGCGATATCGCCGAGGACATCGTGAATGCTCCGAAGCGGATGCCCACGCAGGAACAGCGGGAACTCGCCGACTTCCTTGGGGTCCCGATGTAGCTGCCACGTTCCGTGGTAGTTCGGTACGGGGTGCGGTAGAAGTGCCGCGCCCCGTCACTGTTCCTCCTGGTCACACGTTCGTAGCGTCGTCGGCACACTCCCCCCAGCGAGAGGCGGCCGACGATGAAACGACCACGCGCCGAGGAACGCGCCGCACTGCACGGACCTTGGCCCACTCCGATAGAGATCATCGCCGCCGAGTTCCCGGAATGGGACATCGGCCGCGATTTGAAGGCGGACGGCAGGCATGGCGACTGGCGGGCACACCACACCCCGACCGGCGCCACAGTCCAGGCGCCGACGACCCGCGCCTTACTGGTCTGCCTGCGGGAACACCGGCGCGCCAACGACCCTGACCGACCCGTCATCGACCAGCTGAACGACAAGTACCCCGACTGGAAGGTATGGCGGTCGGTCGACGACCAGGGGCGTCCGGCCGCGTGGCTCGCGACGAACAAGACAGCCGGGTCGGAGTTCGCCCCCACCCTGCACGCCGACAGCGCCGAGCAGCTAGAAGCCCAGTTGCAGAACCCCGGGCACGCGCACGGGCTCGCGCTCGCGGACCTTCCCCGAGGTGAGCGAGGCGAGCATCTGTGACCACAGCCACCGATGCCCGATGGGGCCGTACCCGCGCGTACGCCGACCACCATGCCCAAGCCGCACGGTTGCAAGCTGCCTATCCGCAGTTCGTCATCTGGTACGGCGAGCACACCGGGGCCTGGTTCGCCATGACTCCGAGTGGGCTTACCGAGGCGACGACGCTCGACGCGCTCACCCTCGCCGTGTGGTCGCTGACGGAGTTCTCAGCAGACCAAGGCAGTCAACGCCCGAGGGTGCGCACGGGCATCCGGCGGCTTTTGCCCCGACCGCGCCCGCGTGGCGGACGCTGAAGACTCCCGCGCCGGTCGTGCGGTGAGGGTGTGGCCCTGGTCTCTGAGGGGTGACCGGGGCCACGCGCATGGCGGCGAAGCCGCCCGTTTCTGGCTTCCGATAAGTGAGGGTTATCGGAAGCCAGGGGGAGTGATGCGGTGATCGGGCGCGCCGGGGACCGACTTCGCACGCGCGGGTAGACGGTGCGGACGGCTCTCCCCCCCACCCTTTGAACCTGACTGGCCCTGAACGTCCCTCCCCGGCGTTCCCCCTCGGACAGCTCGAAGGGGTCCACTCCCGTTCTGCGCGCGTCGCCCGCGTTTTTGCCATGGACGCGCGACCACATTCTCTCGCGCGCACGCGCGCGTAGGCGGGGGTCGACCGGTCGAACTAGCCCCTTGACCCGCTGTGCTCACGCGACTCTGCGTATACGCAGGCATTTGAAGCAATGACCGTGTTCGCGGGCGTAGGAGCTGCGTTCACCGCAGGTCGGACACGGCATGGTGGGGAGTCCCTGGGACTGGTCGTCGCCGGAGACAGGGTGTGCAGCGCTGTCCGGCCTGTCCGTACCGTCCGAACTCTGGTGTTCGCCCTGGTCGACGGAGGTCCGTGGTGCGGACAGGGGAACCGGTGTGCTGTCCGGTGCGCCGTCCGCGCTGTCCGCTCCGGTCGTGGCGCGGACAGCGTGCGAGGGTGCGCGGACGGCTCCGGCCGTCCCCCCGTCCACTGGTCTTCCCTGGTCACGTTGGTCGGCGGACGGTCCGGACGGTGCGGACGGCGGTTCGCGGGCCGTCTCCGCTGTCAGCGTGTAGAGGCGGGCGCGCCTGCGGTCGGGGCTGCGCTGGGTGTCGTCAAACTGGATTCCCAGCGTTCGGAAGACCGGCGCGAGTCGTTTGAGCTGGGAACCGGCCTGCGGGTTGCCCTTCGGCCACCGTTGCGGGCGCGGGTCGGGCGTGGGGATGGCCGCCAACAGGTCACCGACCGTTCCCGACCACTGGCCGCGCGCCTCCACGTAATCGACCACCGCGCGCCCGAACGGCTCACCGTCCA
Source organism: Nocardiopsis rhodophaea (assembly GCF_039530945.1). NCBI lineage: Bacteria > Bacillati > Actinomycetota > Actinomycetes > Streptosporangiales > Nocardiopsidaceae > Nocardiopsis > Nocardiopsis rhodophaea. The sequence continues at coordinate 203,448 of NZ_BAAAPC010000001.1, read as the reverse complement.
ACAGGTCGGCCGCGACCGTCTCCGAGGCGTGGGTGTAGGTGTCCAGGGTCGACCAGCCGCGCGCCTTGTCGAGCGCGCCCAGGACGCGGGCGAAGTCGGCCATACGCGGCAACTCGCCGAGGGTGAGCGAGGGGAGTTCGGCGAGTACATCGCACAGCAGGTCCAACAACGCGCCCAGGATCACCGGGCGCGCCTGGTCGTAGGCGTCGATGACCTCGGCATCCGGGCGCCGACGCTCACGCGGGATGGGTTGCAGTTCGACCGTCAGGAGGCGTTCGGACAGGTCCCCGGCCAGGGTGCCCGTGTCGATGCTGGTCATGGCCAACGCGCGCCGGAAGCTGAGTACGGTGACGTCGTCGTCGCTGTACAGGGCGCGGTCGACCAGCCCGTCACCGGTGACCGCCTTGCACAGCGTGTCCGACAGCCACGGCGCGATCGTTGAGACGTTGTCCAGGCAGATCACCCATGACGCCGACGCGGTCACCGCCCAGGACTTCACATCGCGTGGCATCGACCGGAGCGGCGCGGGAGAGGGGTCGACCAGGTTGACGGCCATCTTCGCCGCCGTGGACTTGCCGGTTCCCTGCTCTCCCTTGAACGCCAACACGGGGTGCGGGATATCGGGGATCAGCGCCGCGACCAGCCACCCCACCAACAGACGGAACGCCGATTCATCAGCGTTGACCAGCTCGCGCAACAGGACGAGCCCATCCTTACCGCGCTCGGGGTCGGGTAGGGGAGACGTCAGTCCGGTTCGGCGGAACAGGACCGGGGAGACCGGCCGCCACTCCCATCCGGTGGGGGTGGCGAGCACGCACGCCCCGTCCGGGGTACCGAGGTCGACCACCACCCCGGCGCCATGGCGGGCGATACGAAGGTGAACCGGTTCCGGCGGCGCGTCGGCCGCCTGCCCTTCCAACACCGTCAGGGCGTCGGCGAGCGCGGTTTGCGAGGGCACCTGACCCCTGTAGGCGTCGGCGTAAGCCTTGGCCAACGCCGCGCGCACCCCAGCCCGGCCGCCGCGCAGGGGAAGCGCGGTATTCGGGCCGTTCAATGAGACGGCGTAGGGGCGGGCGTCGGTACCCATGAACAGCCGGTACCGCTGGGATGCGAGGTCGACCAGCTTCGCCGCCTGCGATGGCTCGCGTTTGAACTTACCGGCCCTGCTGTCCCGTTGGTCGTCGGTGGGGCCGTCGTAGGGCGGCATGTCGTCGTCAAAGGTCACGCGGCACCCTCCATGGGTTCCCAGGGCACCGGACCGCCCGGATGATCCTCGGCGCGCGGGCGCGCGAGCGCTGCCCTGGCGGCGTTCACCCGCACCAGTTCGATCGTGGTGGCGCCGAAGTCGGTACGGCGGCGTTGGCGTTCCTGCCACACGAGGTCTTGTTCCGCGCACGCGGCGGTGATCTCTACGCGCATGGCCTCGACGTCGCACCGGAGCCGGTCGGCGATGGCGTCGGGTTCGCCGTCGTCGGCCCATGCTTCGGCCGCGCGAACCACAGCGGCGGTCTTACGCGGGTCATCAGCCGGGAGTCGTCCCCACGCCGGTGATCCGTAGCGAGGGATATCCCCGGCCGCCTGCCCGCGATCGATGAACCGACGCGCCCACGCACGCCGGTACCGCCGTAGCTTCGTACCCGCTGGCGTGTCGGTGACAGGCGGGTTTCTGCTTCCGTCCGTCATGCGGCTTCACCGCCCTGGTTCGCGTCTAGCCACGCCTCGACGTCCGACCATCGGTAGCGGACGTGGCGGCCGACCTTCGACCACTTCGGCCCTTTTTCCAGGTAGCGCCATTGGGAAAGCGTCCGCTCGGGAACGCCGAGGTACTCGGCGACCTCGGTAGGTCTTCCCAACCCTCGGGACGCCGTCACGAAGCTCTGAGATCGAGCCATCACGAATCCTAACGATCGGTCGAAGCATCAAAATGATGTCGGACAAGATCAAGGTTGTGCTACCCAATGCGAGATGTCAAGTAGATGTGTGTCGGCATCAACAAGAGTTGCGAAGCTATCAAAATGATGCGATCGTTGGCGCATGGCTGAAAAGAAGAACCCACTAGGGCCTACCGGCGAGACCGTCCGGAAGAACGTCAAGCGCCTCCGACAAGACCGGCGGCTGACCTTCGCCGAGCTGTCTCGGCAGCTCAAGGAGATGGGAAGGGAGATACCGACCCTTGGGCTCTCTCGGATCGAAGAGGGAAAGCGACGGGTAGATGCGGATGACCTTGTCGCGCTCGCGATGGTGTTCGACGTTTCTCCGGCCACGCTGTTGCTGCCGCCATCCGAGGATGCGGATGAGCGGGTATCGGTTCTTCCCGCTCACGACACGCCATGGCGTACCGCCTGGCGTTGGGTGCATGGCGAACACCCCTATTGGGAACCAGGCGCGGATAACGAGCTGCGCGGCGACGACGAACGGCAGTGGCAAGAACGGCTCCGACGGTTCATCTCGGAGAACAGGCCCTACGAAGAGTCGAGCCCTGTACACGAGATCGACAGGTTTTTGTGCAGCCGGATTGATGGCCCGTGGCACCTCGACATGGACCACAGCAGCGACGGCGTGACGGCGTCCACCCTGAGCTTGCACAGCCATCGCGAGGCGAAGCGGCAGGCGGAGAACCAGAAGGAAGGCGAATAGTGGCCCGTGCGTGGGTGTACGACCGGACGAAGGACAAGAAGTACTGCGAGGCGGTCAAGAAGGCCAAGGCAGCCAAGAGGACGCCACCCGCGCGGTGGATTGTCCGGTACTACGACCCTGCGGGGAAGCAGAAGAGTGCGGGTACGTTCTCCAAGAAGCCACAGGCGGAGAAGCGGCAGTCCGAGATCGAGGCGTCGCTGAACGAGGGCACCTACCGCGACCCGAGCGAGGGAAAGGCCACGCTCGGGAACCTGGCTGAGAAGTGGCTGAGCACGCGGACGGACATCAGGCGCTCGACGTGGTGGAAGTACCGGAGCTTGCTGGACAACCACGTACTTCCCCGCTGGGGTGAACTTCCGCTTACAGCGATTCAGACCGAAGACGTGGCCGTATGGGTGGCTGAACTGCAGAAGCCGCGTGACGAGGGTGGTACCAACCTCGGGGCGTCGCAAACGCGCCGGGCGCACGGTGTGCTGTCGATGGTCCTGGACTGGTGTGTGCCTCGACGCATTGCGGTTAACCCAGCAAAGGGCGTCCCGCTTCCTAAGTCGAGCGAGGTCGAACACGTCTACCTCGACTACGGCCAGGTTGAGGCGTTGGCGTCCGCCGCGTCGTCGTTGCGCACGAAGTACGACCAGGCGTCGGCGTCCGCCCACATCAACCGCGCGCTCATCCTGCTATTGGCCTACACGGGGATGAGGTGGAACGAGGCTGCGGCGCTGCGCGTCGGCAAGGTCGACTTGGTCGGGCGCCGGATTCGGATCGTGACCGCGTTCGCCGAGGTCGAGGGGAGGCTGATCGAACAGCCTCCCAAGACGGGCAAGAGCCGGACGGTTCCCGTTCCCCCGTCCCTCGTCGCCGAGTTGAAGCCGCTGATCGAAGGTCGCCCGGATGACGCTCTGGTGTTCACCAGCAAGCGAGGCGCGACACTCCGGCTCCGCAACTGGCGGCGCCGGGAGTTCAACCAGGCGGTCACGGATGCCGGACTCGACGGAATGGGGCTCACCCCGCACAAGCTCAGGCACACCGCCGCGTCGCTGGCCATCGCCGCAGGGGCTGACGTCAAGGTCGTACAGACGATGCTCGGACACGCCACGGCGACCATGACGCTCGATCGCTACGGCCACCTGTTCCCGGACCGGCTCGACGAGGTCGCCGACGCGATGGACGCCGCTCGGATCAAGGCGGCCGCGTAACGAGAAAAGGCCGACCGCTCGGAGCCATGTGCAACAAATGTGCAACGGCCTAGAAGCGATCGACCTTCCTGGTCTCACTCAATCGGCTCTCACCTGCGGTTTCACCGGCTGTTGAGCGCGCTCGGGAGGATTCGAACCCCCAACCTTCTGATCCGTAGTCAGATGCTCTATCCATTGAGCTACGAGCGCAGATTCTGTTGTGTTGTCCCTGGTCGCTTGCTGCTCCCTGAGGACGAGTAAGACTCTACCAGAGTGTTCGGCGCGGTTTGACCGTCTTATTCGGTGCGGCGGGGCGGGTGTGAGGCAGGCGACAGAGCGTTGCCTCCGGCCGGTGGTGTGTGGGAGGCGGCGGGGGTGCTGCCCGTGGGCGTGCCCCCGCCGCTGGTCCATGGAGTGCTGTGTGGGGCGTCAGCCGGTGGCTTGTTTGACCGCCTCTGCCCAGATGGAGGTGGCGCTCTCGATTTGTTCCTCGTTCACGATCAGCGGCGGGATCATCCGGACGATGTTGCCGAAGGGGCCGCACGTGAGGAGTAGGAGGCCGTTGTCGGCCGCAATGCGGTGGGCGCGGTTGGCGGTCTCGGTGTCCGGCGAGCCGTCCGGGGCGGTGAATTCGTTGCCGATCATCAGGCCGAGGCCGCGGACGTCGCCGATGACGGGGTGGGCCTCGGCGACCTGGGAGAGGCCGTGGCGGAGCCGCGTTCCCATGTGGGCCGCGTTGTCGACGAGGTTCTCCTCTTCGATGACGTCGAGGGTGGCCAGGGCGGCGGCGCAGGAGACGGCGTTGCCGCCGTAGGTGCCGCCCTGGGAGCCCGGCCAGGCCTGTTCCATCAGGGCGGCCGGGGCGGCGATCGCCGACAGCGGAAAGCCGCTGGCCAGGCCCTTGGCGGTGATCACGATGTCCGGGCGGACACGGGCGTGGTCATGCCCCCAGAACTTGCCGGTGCGCCCGAATCCCGTCTGCACCTCGTCCATCACGAGGAGGATCCCGTGCTGGTCGGCGCGTTCGCGCAGGCCGTGCAGGAAGGCCGGCGGCGCGGGCACATAGCCTCCCTCGCCGAGCACCGGTTCGATGAAGATCGCGGCCGTGTCCTTCGGCGAGGTGACCGTGGCCAGCAGGTAGTCCAGTTCCCGAAGGGCGTAGGCGACCGCATCGTCCTCGCTCATGCCCAGCCGGTAGGCGTAGGGGAACGGGGCGACGGCCACCCCCGGCATGAGTGGGCCGTGACCGGCGCGGATCTTCACCCCCGACGTGGTCAGCGACGCCGCCCCCATGGTGCGACCGTGGAACGAGCCCTGGAACACGATGGCGTTCTGCCGCCCTGTCGCGTGCCGTGCCAGCCGCAGCGCCGCCTCCACGGCCTCGCTGCCGGAGTTGACGTAGAAGAGGCGGTCGATGCCCTCGGGCAGGACCGTGCCCAGCCGCTCGGTCAGGTCGAGCAGTGGCCGGTGCATGACCGTCGTGTACTGGCCGTGGACGAGCGTCGCGACCTGGCGCTGCGCCGCTTCCACCACGCGGGGGTGGCAGTGGCCCGTGCTGGTGACGCCGATCCCGGCGGTGAAGTCGAGATACCGGCGGTCGTCCTCGTCGTAGATGTAGACGCCCTCACCGCGCGCGGCGAGGACCGGGGTCGCCTGCTTCAGGACGGGGGAGAGCCGGGTCGGCTGCTCAGCCATGCTCGTCAACCTCTGTCTTCTGTCTCTGGGTGGGACGGGTGGTCGTTGGGTCTGTGACTGGCTGCGGTGTGTTTGTAGGATTGTTGACAATCGACCGCACTATGGAATCATCCGCCCTGAGGCGATGTCCAGAGTGTGCCCTAGCCCCTACCCGCTCGGGCGCCGGGTATCCGCTTCGTCCTGGGAATACGTCACGCAGGCGGTGGTTAGCGGGCGCACCCGCGGGAAAGGTCGTCCACGCAGGCAGACGCCGTCCGCGAGCACGCATGCTCGATTCGGAAGGGAACGCACACGCGATGACCGTTGCAGACCGGGAGACGCAGGTCGTTGAGCAGGTCTCCAAGCAGCTCCTTATCGGCGGACGCTGGCACGACGCGAAGAGCGGCGCGACCTTCAAGGTCGAGGATCCCTCCACGGGCTCGGTGCTGTGCGAAGTCGCCGACGCCGGCACCGAGGACGCGTTCGCCGCCTTGGACGCCGCGGCGGAGGCCCAGCCCTCCTGGGCGCGCCACGCGCCGCGCGACCGCGGGGAGATCCTGCGGCGCGGCTACGAGCTGCTGATGGAGCGCCAGGACGACCTCGCCCTCCTCATGACACTCGAAATGGGCAAGCCGGTGGCCGAGGCCAAGGGCGAGATCGCCTACGCCGCGGAGTTCTTCCGCTGGTTCTCCGAGGAGGCGGTCCGCATCGAGGGCGGCTATTCGCTTGCCCCCAACGGCCAGGCCCGGTTCCTCATCATGCGCCAGCCGGTCGGGCCGTCCATGCTCATCACGCCGTGGAACTTCCCCATGGCCATGGGCACCCGCAAGATCGGCCCGGCCATCGCGGCCGGCTGCACCATGGTGCTCAAGCCGGCCCAGCAGACGCCGCTGTCGGCGCTGGCCCTGGCCGACATCCTGCGCGAGGCCGGCCTGCCCGAGGGCGTCCTCAGCGTGATCCCCACGACCGACGCCGGCGGGGTCACCGAGCCGCTGCTGCGCGACGGCCGCATCCGCAAGCTCTCCTTCACCGGGTCCACGTCGGTCGGCCGCAAGCTGCTGGAACAGAGCGCCTCGCAGGTCCTGCGGACGTCCATGGAGCTCGGCGGCAACGCGCCCTTCCTGGTGTTCGACGACGCCGACCTGGACGCCGCCGTCGAAGGCGCCATGCAGGCCAAGATGCGCAACATCGGCGAGGCGTGCACGGCCGCCAACCGGTTCTATGTCCAGGCCGCGACCGCCCCGGAGTTCGCTCGGCGCCTCGGCGAGCGCATGGCCGCTCTGAAGCTGGGCCGCGGCACCGACGAGAGCGTCCAGGTGGGTCCGCTGATCGACGCCAGGGCGCGCGAGAAGGTGCAGTCGCTGGTGGACGACGCCGTCGGACGGGGCGCCGAGATCCTGGTGGGCGGCGGACCCGGCCAGGGCGACGGGTACTTCTACCGGCCGACCGTCCTGTCCGATGTCCCGAAGGAGAGTGAGCTCTCCTCGACCGAGATCTTCGGCCCCGTGGCTCCGGTCATCACCTTCGAGACCGAGGAGGAGGCCCTGGCCGCCGCCAACGACACCGAGTACGGGCTGGTCAGCTACGTCTTCACGGACAACCTGAAGCGGGCGCTGCGCGTCTCGGAGACGCTGGAGACCGGTATGGTCGGGCTGAACCAGGGCATCGTCTCCAACCCGGCCGCGCCCTTCGGCGGGGTCAAGCACTCCGGCCTGGGCCGTGAGGGCGGGCGCGTCGGCATCGACGAGTTCTTGGAGATGAAGTACGTGGGCATCGGCGGCGTATGACCCCGCTCTTCACACCCGCGCCGACGGTCCGCTCGGGATACCTTCCGCGCTCCGAGCGGACCCGTCGGCGTCACGCCCCGCCCGCGACGCGGCCACGGCCCACACGGCCAGCCCGAGGAGGGTGACGCCGCCCGCCGCGGCGCTCACCGCGATCCACCCGACGTGCTCGTACAGCGTCGCGCCGAGCGCCGACCCCACCGCTCCGGCGAGGAACGTGCCGAACATGTACACGGTGTTCATCCGACTGCGTGCGTCGGGGCGGGCGGCGAGGGCCGCGCTCTGGTTGGAGATCTGGCAGCCCTGCAGTCCGGCGAACAGGACCGCGATCGCGAGCGCGGGCACGGCCAGGCCGACGCGGCCGAAGAGGAACAGGCAGCAGCCCGCCGCGACCACCGCGAGCGAGACGCCCACGACGCGCAGCGGGCCGTACCGGTCGATGAAGCGGCCCGCGATGGGAGCGACCCCCACCCCGACCAGCCCGAACAGGCCGAAGTACGCGGCCCCGGCGGTGTCGAGCCCATAGGGCGGGGCGGTCAGCAGGAACACGAGTGTCGTCCACAGCATGTTGAAAGCGGCGAACACGCAGGCCTGCAGCGCCAGAGACCGGAGCAGCACCGGCTCCCGGAGCAGCCCGGGCAGCGAGGCCAGCAGCGCGGCGTAGCTCGGCCGCTCCCCGGTGCGGGGGCCTTCCTCCGGCGGCAGCAGGGCGGCGGTGATCGCGCCGATCGCCGCGGTGGCGACGGCGGCGATCGCGAACACCGCGCGCCACCCGCTGAACTCGCCGATCACACCGCCGATCACCCGCGCCGCGATGGCGCCGCTGAACACTCCGGCCTGCAGGACCGCGATCACCCCGGCGCGGCGCTCCGGAGGGGCCATCGCCGTGGCCATCGGCACGAGAAGCTGCGGGATCACGGTGAACGCGCTCGCGGCCAGGATCGCCGCCAGCAGCGCGGGCAGCCCCGGTGCCAGAGCGGCGGTGGCCAGTCCCGCCACCGTGCCGACGACCAGCCAGCTCACCAGCGGGCGGCGGCGCACGGTGTCGCCGAGCGGAAGCAGGAAGAGCAGACCGACGGAGTAGCCGAGCTGGGAGAACGTGGCGACGAGCCCGGACTGGGCGGCGGAGGTGCCCAGCGAGGCCGATATCAGGCTGAGCAGCGGGGCGCTGAGGTAGATGTTGGCGACGGTGGTCGCGCAGCACAGGGCGAGCACGGGCAGCAGCGCGCGGGGCATGGGGGTGGTGGACACGGAGTCCCTCCTTGGGTCCGATCCCGATTTCCGAACGAACTAGATAGTTCGGATGTAATGTACACCCCCGATGGCGTCCAAACGAACTGGATAGTTCGCTTATTCTTGTGGCATGAGTTACGACGCCCAGGCCACCCGGGCACGCATCCTCGACGCGGCCACCGCCGAGTTCTCCGAGTACGGCGTGGCCGGAGCCCGGGTCGACCGCATCGCCCAGCGGGCCGACGCCAACAAGCGCGCCATCTACGACTACTTCGGCGGCAAGGAGAAGCTGTTCCGGGTCGTGCTCGAGGCCGCCCAGCGGCGGATCGCCGACGAGGTGCCGATGGACCCCGACGACCCCGCCGCCTACGTCGCCCGCCTCTTCGATTACCAGAGCGCCCACCCCGAACTGGTCCGGCTGCTGCTCTGGGAGGGGCTGAGCCACGGCTCCGAGGGCGCCATCCCGGCCGCGGACTGGCGGAAGGAGCACTACGCCGCCAAGACCGCCACGGTGCGCGAGGCCCAGGAGTCGGGGACAGTCCGCGGCGACCAGCCGCCGGAGCTGCTGGTGTTCCTGCTCATGGCCATCGCGAACTGGAACTTCGCCGTCCCCCAGCTCCGCCGCTACCTGCTCGGTGACGACGTCCCTCCCGAACGGCTCCGCGACGCCCTCGCCTCCGTTGCCGGAGACCTGGTCGGCGGGCGCGGGGGAGCGTCCGCCGGGTCGGCATCGGAGGCCGACGAGCCGAGCTGACCTGCCCGAGCACGACGTTCCCTCGCATCACTGTTGATCTCGGCAGAGTACGCCGAATAGCTGCGATAGGAGTTTCGGGCTGTACAAAGCCCCGGGCGTCTGCTGGGTGGCATGGCCGACGGTCGGCTGATCCGGTGCTCTTGGGGGAAAGCGGCGCCGAGGGCGGTGGGGGGCTGGGGCGCCGGGCTTGCGGTGGGAGGCCGGGTGGCCCCAAGCGGGGATCGGCGCTGCCCGGAACCACTTCCGGCGATGATCATGGGGACTGTCCCGGTTCTGTCCGTTTTGCCGGGACGATTGCCATGATCATCGCGGGAAAGTGGGGCAAACCGGACGCGCCCGAGGCTCGCGCGGCGAGTATTCGGTCGATATCGCCGAGATCGACGGAGCGTGCGGCGGCATCGCTCTGGGAGAGGTCAGGAGCGTCCGGCCGGCGATGATTCGGTCAGGTCCCCGGTGCCGTCATTGGAACACGCCGGTGTGTTGATCCGGTCCACGGTGTCGAGCATGTGCGACTCGATGAGCCTCAGCAGCGCCTCCTCGTCGCCGTCGGCGATGGCGTCGAGCAGCTTGCGGTGCTCCTGCACCAGCTCGTCAGGCTCGGGGTAGGCCTTCTGCATGACGGTCAGGCACATGCGCGTCTCGACGAGGAGGGTCTGGGCCATGCGCTCCAGCCGGGAATTGCCCGAGCAGCTGACCAGGGTCTGGTGGAATTCCTGGTCGGCGTCGCTCATGGCCACCCGGTCGCGGGTGGCGGCGGCGTCCACGAGGTGCTGGAGGGCGGCCGTCAGCCGGGCGGTGGCCTCGCCCCGGTTGCCGCGCATGATCAGTTCGCAGGCGGTGCGCTCGATCGCGAGCCGGGCGACGTAGATGTCGCGCACGTCCTGGGCGGTGAGCTCCCGGACGAACAGCCCGCGGTGGCGTTCGCTGCGCAGCAGCCCCTCCTGCACGAGCCGCTGCATGGCTTCCCGCAGCGGGCCGCGGCTCACCCCCAGCTGCGCGGCGAGCTCGGTCTCGCCGAGCTGGTCCCCGGGGACCAGCTCGCCGTACATGATCGCCGATCGGAGCTGGTCGGCGATGAGGGCGGCGGTGGACCTTCGGGGAACGGGTTGGAGTCGTCCTGGGGCGCTCATGGCATTCGCACACCTATCTATGGCGTCTGCTCGGTCGAGTCGGGCGCTCGGGCCCCCGCGATCGGGGCGATCGGATCGGGTGGTCCGGGCCGAATCCGACCCTAACCCCCCGAATGTCGCCCACTGCCCCCTCCGATCGGTGCTCCGCGCGCCACGGCTGCTGCTCCTTGTCCTGATTCCCCCTCACCGGTCGATAACCGTCTTTCGCGCGTCGATCTGCGAATTCGGAGCTCCCGCCGAGAACAGCGCGCCCAGTCCCGCGCGGGGCGCCGTCGCCCCGGCCAGGCGCAGCCCTTCCCATACGCTCACCTGGTTGGCGGTGAGCACGGTTTTGCCGAGCCGCTCCTCCAGGTCCGGCAGGATCGCCGCACTGTGCAGCGCGGTGTCGGGGACCAGGACCGCCTCGGCCGCCGGGTGGTCGTTGGCGGCGACGAAGTCCAGCACCTCGGCCGCCCGAAGCGTGCCCACCTCCGCCGCGGTGACGATGCCGCGCTCGGCCCACGCCACGACCTCGATGCCGCCTTCCCCCAGGAACGCGGCGAAGAGCCGCGCGATATCGGCGGGGTAGGTCGCGGCGATCGCCACCCGCTCGATCCCCAGGTGGCGCAGCGCGTGCACGAACGCGAACGACGTGCTCGACGCGGGGACACCGGCCGCCTCCCGCACTTCGGCGACCTGCTGACGCGCGCCTTCCCAGCCGAACACGAAGCTGCCGCTGGTGCACGCCCACACAGCGGAGTCGACGCCCAGCGCGCGCAGCTCGCGCGCGCCTTCGGCGAGCACGTCGGAGCCGCCGATGCCGAGCAGCGCGTCCACCCGGTGCGCGTCCTCCCGCATCAGGGTGTGCACCAGGTGCAGCGTGACATCGGACCCGATCAGCTTCTGCAGGGCTGGATAGTCGTCCTCGGCGCTGTACCCCGGGTATAGGAAGCCGGCACTGGCCATGGTGATGGTCCTCTCCCCCTTTTCGTGTGTCCGCTTGGTTGTGTTCGACGGGGATGTCCGGCCGCGCCCGTCATTCGTGCGCGCGCGACGGGTGGACGAGGGGTGCGCGGGTGCTAGGCGGCGGTGGTCTGGTCGGTGGCGTCCACCAGGTGCTGCCCGTGTGCCACCGGCCGACGCCCGATGGCCTGCAGCGCGGCCCACATGGTCACCTGGTTGGCGGCCAGGACGGGCTTGCCCAGCATCCGCTCCAGCGGCGCGATGATGTCGTAGGTGAGCACGTTGGTGCAGCTGATGAAGACGGCCTCGGCCTCCGGGCGGTCCGCGTCGCGGACCGCCTGCACCACTTCCGAGTAGGCGACCTTCCAGATGTGGTTGAGCAGCCCCAGCCCCACGCTGGACACGGTCTGGATACGGTGCTCGTGGAGGTAGCCCGTGAGCCTCTCGGTGACGCTGTCGACGTACGGCGTCACCACGGCCACGCGGCGCACGCCCAGGGAGTCGAGCGCCCGGATGAGCGCCCCGGAGGTGGTGACCGCGGAGGGCGCCCCGGCGTCGAGGATGCTTTGCCACAGCTGCCGCTCCCCGCTGGCGCCGTTCACGAAGCTGCCGGACGCGCAGGCGTAGGCCACGACCAGCGGTTCGGGCGCGAGCAGGTCGCGGGTGGCGCGGGCGACGTTGTCGCCGTCGCTCAGCGCCGACGCCTGGTCGACGGTCACCGGCACCGGGACGAACGGCAGCCGCGTGACGTACAGCGAGATGTCGTCGGGCGCCCACCGCCACAATTCCCGATCGAGCGCGAAGTCGTAGGGGGCCACCACCCCCACCCCGGACTGCCACGGGGTATCCGTCACGGCAGAGAGCTCGACGACGTTGTGCTGCGTATCCGCGTCGAGCGACGTACGGCCGAGCAGGGGCGCCGGGGCCCCCGCGTGGTCGAGGAGGACCCGCTCGTCCCGATCGTCACCGTGCGCCGGGCCTCCGGCATGCCGATCGTTGCGCATTGGTCACTCACCCCCTTCTTTTCGTATGGAACAGCGGACGGACCCGATTCGATCTCGGGCCCGCTGGTCACGGTGGTGCGGAAGCTACTCCAGGCGCCGGTAGACGAGGCGTTCGCCCACGCTTCCGGAACGCCACACGTCGTTGCACGCTTCCGCCATGGGGGCGAGACCGTCGACGATGGTGGCGTAGACGTTCCCGGGGACCCAGCCGACGTCGCCGTTGAGCAACAGGTTGTTGCGTCCGTAGAAGATCGCCAGGTCGATCACGCCGGGCAGGGTGTCGATGCCCTTCTCCTCCTTGAAGCCGCGGTCGAGCATGCCGCCGTGGAAGGAGAAGTACACGACGTCCCCGGGGATGGGGGTGACAGTGGGGTTCTCCTGGCCGGGCTCCTCAGCGGCGAATCGGGGCACCATCGCGTACACCTCGTTGCGGGCGTACTTGGCGTGGTAGACGTCGCCGCCCTGGGGCAGCGCCGCCCAGACCGCCTCGCAGGTGCGCGGGGCGTCCTTGTCCAGAAGTTCGGCGACGCAGGAGACGCCGCGCTTCTCCAGACTGATGGTCATGTACCGAGGCATCGTCGGGTTGGCCCTTTCGTCGTCGGGCTAACGGGTCCGCGCCAGGCCACCCGGAAGGACGGGCCACCGGGACGGCCGCAGAGGTGGTTCTCCCCCTGAAGTCGGAGAAAGAGGGTGAAAGTGGAAAAACCTGCGCACAAACACTGTCAACTTCGACCGCGGCAGCCACTGTTGCCGTGGATTGTCGACAATCATACGATCGCGTTGGCGGGCGCATCAATGGTCGCGTCCCCACGCCGTGTTACGTGTCTGTGAAACATGGTGGAGGGGGTCGCACCAGGGGCTATTCGATCAATTGTTGACAATCCTACGGTGGCTCCCTAGCGTGGCAGTGGCTTTCGGGAAAGCCGCCCTGACCACCCACGACGTGCACCAGGGAGTCGCCCTCGTGTCCGCTGCCCCCCGGCCAGCACCGCACCTCGTCATCCTGCACGGGGACACCCTGCCCCCCGGACACGAGCGAATCGACGCCGATCCCCGGCTCGCCTCCGTCCGCTACGCCACGGCCGACCGCCTGGCCGAGGCGCTCCCCGGCGCCCAGGCCCTCTTCGTCTGGGACCTCTTCTCCACCGCCGTCGCCGCCGCGTGGCCCAAGGCCGACGCCCTGCGGTGGGTGCACGCCGCCACGGCCGGCGTCGACAACCTCATGTTCCCCGCCCTGGTCGACAGCGACGTCGTCGTCACCAATTCCCGCGGCGTGTTCGACCGGCCCATGGCCGAGTACGTCCTCGGCCTGGTGCTGAGCTTCGCCAAGGACTTCCCCGGCAGCCACGACCTGCAGCGCGACCGCGTCTGGCGGCACCGCGAGACCGAGCCCATCGCCGGGCGGCGCGCGCTGGTCATCGGCACCGGCCCCATCGGCCGGGCCATCGCCGCCCAGCTCGCCGCCGCCGGGATGACCGTCGAGGCGGCGGGCCGTACCGCCCGCACCGACCCCGACCTCGGCGACGTGGTCGAGGCCTCCCTCGACTCGACCGGCCCCGACCTGGGGGACGCCCTGCCCCGGGCCGACTACGTCGTCGTCGCCGCGCCGCTCACCGACCAGACCCGCGGGCTCATCAGCACCCGCGCCCTGTCCCTCATGAAGCCCACGGCCCGGCTGATCAATGTCGCGCGCGGCTCCATCGTCGACGAGGACGCGCTGGTGCGCGCGCTGCGCGACGGCGCCGTCGCCGGTGCCGCGCTCGACGTCTTCGAGACCGAGCCGCTCCCGGAGTCCTCCCCTCTGTGGGACCTGCCCGGGGTGATCATCTCCCCCCACATGTCTGGCGACATCGTCGGCTGGCGCTCCGAACTCGTGCGCCTGTTCACCGACAACCTCGATCGCTTCCTGAACGGGGAGGACCCCCGAAACATCGTCGACAAGCGCAGGGGGTACGTGTCCGGTCCCTGAGCGCCGACGCCCCCTCACCTCTCACCTCCTCACCTCTACCAATCCGCCGAACGGAAACGAGGACGCTGACATGAGTACCGGGTTCGAGGGGCTGGACCGTTCGGCCGGGGAGGCCGTCCCCGGACAGGGGGCGCCCAACCCGTCCGCGGCGCGCGGGGACGCGGACGAGCTCACCGCGCTCGCGGCCACCGAGCTGCTGGCCGGATACGAGAAGCGGAGCCTGTCGCCGGTCGAGGTCACCGATGCCGTGCTCGACCGCATCGAGCGGGATAACCCCGCGCTCAACGCCTTCTGCCTCGTCAAACCGGACGAAGCGCGGGCGGCGGCACGCGCCTCCGAAGAGCGCTGGCAGCGCGGGGAGCCCCAGGGGCGGCTGGACGGCGTGCCCACCGCCATCAAGGACATCCACCTCACCCGCGGCTGGCCCACACTGCGCGGCTCCATGACGGTCGACCCGAACCAGGACTGGCCGGAGGACTCCCCCGTCGTGGCGCGCCTCCGGGAGAACGGCGCGGTCTTCGTCGGCAAGACAACCACGCCCGAACTGGCCTGGAAGGGCACCACCGACAGTCCGCTCACCGGTGTCACCCGCAACCCGTGGGACCTGTCCACAACGCCCGGCGGGTCCAGCGGCGGATCCGCCGCCGCGGTGGCCTCCGGCATGGGGCCGCTGGCCACCGGGACCGACGGCGGTGGCTCGGTGCGCATCCCAGCGAGCTTCACCGGCATCTTCGCGATCAAGCCGACCTACGGTGTGGTCCCGCACTACCCGGCCAGCGCGTTCGGCACCCTCGCCCACACCGGGCCGATGACCCGGACCGTCGCCGACGCCGCGCTCATGCTCGACGTCACCAGCGCTCCCGACCCACGCGACTGGTCGGCGCTGGCACCCCCGGCCACCTCCTTCTCCGCGGCGCTCGGCCGGTCGGTGCGCGGACTTCGCATCGCCTACAGCCCCTCGCTCGGCCACCTGACGGTCGACCCCGAGGTCGCCCGCGTGGTCGCCGACGCCGTCACCGCCTTCGCCGAGCTGGGAGCGCGGGTGGAGCAGGTCGACCCGCCGCTGGAGGACTGCCGCCAGGACTTCCACGTCCTCTGGTACGCCGGCGCGGCCAAGGCCACCGAGCGGCTGGGCGATCGCGAGCGCGAACTCCTCGACCCCGGTCTGCGCGAGATCATCGACGAGGGATTGACCTACAGCGCGCAGGACTACCTCACGGCCGTGGACACCCGCATGCGGATGGGGCGGAACATGGGCCTCTTCCACGCCAAGTACGACCTGCTGCTCACCCCGACCATGCCGATCCCCGCCTTCGAGGCCGGGTTGGAGGTCCCCTCCGGGTCCACCGATCGCCGCTGGACCAGCTGGGCCGGGTTCAGCTACCCGTTCAACATGACCCAGCAGCCCGCGGCCAGCGTTCCGTGCGGCCTCACCGACGACGGGTTGCCCGTGGGGTTGCAGGTCGTCGGCGCCCGTCACGCCGACGCCCTGGTGCTGGCGGCGTGCCGCGCCTTCGAGGAGGCCCGGCCGTGGGCCCACCGCTAAGCGGCGGACGAACCGGTGGCCGGGTCCCCCGGCTACCGGGCACCGATTCGGGACCTTTGGCCGTTCCCATTCGAGCCCTTCGGAGTGGACGCTGTCCGGCCCCGGCGCTATAACGTCGGTCATGCAAGCGACGTGACGTCGGGCGTGCTGACAGCTGGAGAGGGGCTGGCCGAATGACGGCCGGGGCGCCGGAGGAGATCAAGGTCTTCCTTGTCGACGATCACGAGGTGGTGCGACGCGGTATCGCCGCGCTCCTCGAAGGCGAGCCGGACATGCGGATCGTGGGCGAGGCGGGAACCGCCGAGCAGGCACTGTCCCGGATCCCCGCGGCCGCCCCCGACGTCGCCGTCCTCGACGTGCGGCTGCCAGGCGGATCGGGCGTCAGCGTGTGCCGCGAGATCCGGTCGTGCCGGCCAAAGACCGCCTGCCTGATGCTGACCTCGTTCGCCGACGACGAGGCCCTGTACGACGCGGTCATGGCCGGTGCCGCCGGATACGTGCTCAAGCAGATCCACGGCGCCGACCTGGTCGGGGCCGTGCGCACGGTCGCCGCGGGGGGTTCGCTGCTGGACCCCGGCAGCACCGGCCGGATGCTCGAACGCCTGCGCGGCCGGGGCTCCGAGCCGGACCCGCTGGCCGGCCTCAGTCGGCAGGAACGCCAGATCCTCGACCTCATCGGGGAGGGGATGACCAACCGGGAGATCGGAGCGCGGCTCTACCTGGCCGAGAAGACGGTGAAAAACTACGTGTCCAGCCTGCTGTCCAAACTCGACCTGAAACGTCGGACCCAGGCCGCCATCCTCGTCGCTGATCTCCGGAACAAGAAGCGATGACCACGCCCGATACGTCGCTGGACAACGCGGGGCTGGAGATCCTCGGCCGCGAGGAGTGCCTGCGGCTGCTGGCCGCCGCACCCCTGGGGCGCATCGTGTTCACCCACAACGCCCTGCCAGCTGTCCAGCCGGTGAACTTCGTCGTCTACGGCGTGGACATCGTGATCCGCACCTCGGCCGCCTCGCGGCTGGCCTCGGCGACCCGCGACACGGTTGTCGCCTTCGAGGTGGACGACTTCGACGTCGACGCGCGGACGGGCTGGTCGGTCACGGTCGTGGGCAACGGCCGCGCCGTCACCGCCCCGGAGGAACGCGCCGACCTGGAACGCCTGCCGCTGCACCCCTGGGCGCCCGGGGACCGGACCCACTTCATCCGGGTCGAGACCAAGGTCATCACCGGCCGCCGCATCCCGGGTGGCACACCGGGGACGGCCCCGGGCTAGGATGCCCGGCATGCCTCTGGGACGAACCGAGCAGATCGTCATCAACGCCGCCGATCCGGCACGGGTCGCGCGCTTCTGGGCCGTGGTCCTGGGCGGCACGGTGGTCGACCGGCCGGACGGCTGGTCCTATATCGAGGGGACCACCGGAGCTGAATGGCGCCCGCGCCTGTCCTTCCAGCCGGATTCGGCGGCCACGACCAATCGCGACCGCCTGCACCTCGACATCCGGGTCGACGACATCGCCACCGCGACCGCCGGTGCCACCGCGGCCGGTGCGACGGCGGTGGGAGCGGCCGTCACCGACGCCCAGGGCTCCTTCCAGGTGCTGCGCGACCCGGAGGGCAACGCGTTCTGCTTCGTCATGCCGGTGGCCTAGCGGCGCCGACCCCCTGTTGTTCGATCAGGTCCCGCCCGATCCCGCAGCGGCCCTCCACCTACTCGATCGCCCTGACCAGGCGCCGTTCGGTCCGGGACGCGGTGTCGCCCGTGGACAGCGGCACGCTCCAGCGCACGTCGGTGCCGCCGCCGCGCCGCGGTCCCGCCGTGAAGGTGCCGTCCAGCGCCGCGGCGCGTTCGGCGAGGTTGCGCAGGCCGCTGCGCCGCCCCTGCTCCGGGATGCCGCACCCGTTGTCGGTGACGTGCAGGGTCAGCCACTCACCGGCCTCCACTGTCACGTGCACCTCCGAGGCGTGCGCGTGCCGGGCCACGTTCGACAGTGCCTCGGCCAGCACCGCCAGTAGCTGCTCCCCGACCTCCTCGGGGACGTCGGCGTCGATCGGGCCCTCCAGGTTCACCCCCGGTTGGCAGCCCAGTGCCCGCGCCGCGCCCTCGGCGGAGGCCAGGATCCGGTCGCGCAGCGAGCTCTCGGCCGGTGCGGGCGGGTGCTGGAGGGCGAACACCGTCGAGCGGATCTCCCGGATGGTCTCGTCCAGGTCGTCGATGGTGCGCTGTACCCGCTCGCCCGCCTCCGGGTCGGAGATCAGCCGAATCGTGCTCATCAGGGTCATGGCGGAGGCGAACATCCGCTGGATCACCACGTCGTGGAGGTCCTTGGCGATGCGGTCGCGGTCCTCCAACACCACCAGCCGCTCGGCGTCGCGGCGCGCCTCGGCCAGTTCCAGGGCCACCGCGGCCTGGCCGGAGAACGCGTCGAGCATGCGGCGGGTGGCGTCGTTGAAGGGGGAGCGTGCGCCCATCTTGCCGAGCAGCAGGACGCCGCGGGTGTGCGCGGGGGTCCCGAGGGGAACGAGCAGCCCGGGGCCGAACCCGCGATGGGTCAGCATCGGGCAGTTGGCCTGCCGCAGGTCGGGCACTAAAACGGCGGTCCCGTTGCGGTAGACCAGGCCGCACTTGGTTTCGCTCATGTCCACGGGGGTGCCCCGGATCTCGCCGGCGAGCGGGCCGTCGGCGATCTCCGCGATGAGCCGCTGGTCCTGAGCGTCGGGCAGGAGCACCACCGCGATGTCGGCCTCGGACATCGACCGGGCCTGCTGGGCGAGAAAGGCGAGCACCTCGTCGGTGTCGTCTCCGGACAGCAGTCGCGTGGTGATCTCCGTGGACGCGGTGAGCCACCGCTCGCGCAGCCGGGTCTCCTCGTAGAGCCGCGCGTTCTCGATCGCGACTCCGGCGGCGGTGCCGAGGGCGGTCACGATGGCCTCGTCGTCCTCGTCGAACTCCGCCCCGCCCCGTTTTTCGGTCAGGTAGAGGTTGCCGAAAACCTCGTTCCGGACTTGGATTGGCACGCCGAGGAAGGACCTCATCGGTGGGTGGCCATCCGGGAAGCCGTGGTGGTCGGCATGCTCCCGCAGATCGCGCAGGCGCAGGGCGGACCGGTCCCGGCTGGGGACCGCCAGGATCCCCTTGCCGTGGGGGAAGAGGGTGAGCCGGCGGGCTTCCTCCTCGCTCATGCCGACGGGGATGAACTCGGCGAAGCGGCCGTCCGGACCGACGACGCCGAGCCCCGCGTACTCGGCGTCGACGAGGTGCGCGGCGGCCTCGGTCAGCCGCCGCAGAACGGTGGCCAGGTCGAGGTCGCTGCCGATCGACACCACCGCTTCGAGTAGCGAGTGCACGCGATCGCGCGTCGACAGCGTGGCCTCCAGCCGACGGTGCAGGTCGGACAGGAGCTCATCGAGACGCATGCGGGGGAGCAGGGGGCGCTCGGGAATGTCGGGCACTGGGTGCACACCTCCGCACACCACGTTATCCCGGTCGATTAGGGTGCGCGGGGCGTGCGGAGGGTCGTACCGTGGCGTTCCCGAGATGTGCCCAGCGTGACCAGTGAGACCACGATCGACCACTGCCCGATATCGGGGTAATAACGTTTCGATGGTTTTGTCGAAAATGAAAGAGACCTTCCGTGGGGCCGCTCCGACCTGGCGTTTCACAGTTGTTATGAACTGGCGATGAAAAAATTCGGGGGGAACACGGTTGCCATTGGATTCGATCGTGCTAACGTCGCGTTCTGTCATCGAGAGGGAGTTCCGTGAACTCCTCATCCACGCTCCGTACTTGATCGGTGGGCGTGCACACGCCCAGCCGATCCCTCTAGCCTCAGCCGCTGGCAGCCGTCGAAAGGGACTCCACAGTGTTGCGTACGAGCCGCACGGGACGCGCATCGCGCGTCGTTGCGGCTGTGCGTGCGCAGACGGCGAGTCCCATGCGGCGGCTCCTGATCACAGGGGGATTCCTCGCGGCCGCCTGGATGCTCGGCACGGCTTCCGCCGGAGCCGAGACGAAGATGGAGCGCCCCGCCGAGGCTCCGGCCGCCGAGCGTCCCGCCGAAGTGGGCGCCGCGGGCGCGAAGGCCAACGGTCCGTTGACGGAGCACCGGGAACACCAGGTGGATACCGAGAAGCGGCACACGCCCCGGCCGACCGCGGAGGCGCGCGCTTCCGCCGCCCCGAAGCACCGGTCCGTCACCTCCACCGTGAGGTCCGTTGGCGAGCGGGCCGTCCGACAGGTCCCGACGATCACCCCGTCGAAACCGCAGACTCCCGCGGGCGACGCGAAGGGGCGCGGCCACGGGCGCCCCGCGCCCTCGGTCCGGGACGTCGTCGAGAAGGTCGGGCACGCCGGGCTCGGCGCGGCTGAGAAGGGCCGGGCGGCCCTCCCGGGTCTCCCCGGCAAGGCCGAGGAGCCCGCCATCACGCGCCCCGCCACCCCACGTCCCGCCGACCACGGCCCGGACGCCCACGACGCTCAGAGGCCCGAGCCCGCCGCTCCGGCGTCCGAGGACGAGGAGAAGGCCGAGACGGACGACGCCCCCACGGCGGCGGTCCGGACCGATGCGGCCTTCCCGTACCCGGCCGCCGACGTGTCGGAGGGCGCCTGGGAAACGGCGGCCGACGGCACCACCGACGCCGACACCACCGCGTCCTCCGCGTCGCGCGATGACGGCGACGCCCCGCCCACCGCTCAGCGGATCGTCGGCTCCGCGCCGCAGGCGCAGGGCCCGACCGCGATGCCGATGGTCGCCGGGTACCTGCCCGCGACCTCGCTCGCCGCACCGTCCTCCGGACTCCTGCAGGCCGACCGCCACGCGCTCGCCGCCATCCCGCAGGACCCGGCCGAAGAGCCGACGGTCTCGCCCGACTAACACGTCGGACCCCGGGGACACGCCCGCGCCTCCCGCGCGCGACGGCCGCTATCGCGACTCCCCGCACTCTGGCGACGACGCCGATCCCAGCTTGATCTCTGGGGGCTGACGTGAGCCCCGTGCCTCACCTCACGAGGTTCACGTCAGTCGAAGGTCCGCCAGACCCTCTGACTGAACCCGGCATCCGGTTGCCGCGCAGGCCATGCGCGGTGGCGGAACCCCCGGGAGGAACACCCACCAAACCACCACACAGCCCGCAGGACACCCCGGGCCAGGGCGTCCGCGGGCGGGGCGGAGAAATCCGCTCCTTCCCCAACCGACATCTCGACAAGCACTCGATCCGCAAAGGACCACTTTCATGTTCCAGTTCGCTCGCACGTCCGCGAAGGCTGTTGTGGTGGCAGCCAGCGCCGCCGGCTTCATCGCTTTCGGTACCGGATTCGCCGGTGCGGATGTCCTCGGCGACACGGTCGCGCCCGGCACGGTCCCCAGCCTGAAGTTCGGGCTGGCCGGTCACACGCCCGACCTGTCCCAAGCTGTGTCGGCGCCGAAGACCGACAACTTGACCACGTCGCACGGCGACATGTCGGGCGTTGGCCCGCAGTCCCAGGCCAAGGTCGACGAGGTCCAGGGCACGCTCGACAAGGTCACTAACACTGTCGGCCTGTCCGACGAGGTCGAGCACCAGCGTTCCGGTCCCGACATCCACGGGGCCCTCGACAGCGGTGTGGACAAGAAGCTGCCCAGCAAGCCGGGAGGCACCCACGAGACGCTGCACAACACGGTGAACCAGTTGCACGGCGCGACAAACGCGGTGCACAGCCTGGACGCCCAGGGCCTGACGCAGAAGGCGAAGGGGCTGGCGGACGTGGACGGCCTGGCCGGCGCCAAGAGCCCGCTCGCGGCGGACGGCCTGCCCGTCGCCGGCAAGGTGGGCGGCAACCTGCCCGTTGTCGGCGGCGTGACAAAGCCGTCGCAGGGCACCAACGGCGCGGTACAGCAGAACATCTCGCACCAGCGGGCGGTGGACCACGGCAGCCCGCGCAGCGTGCACCCGCTGGGGGACGACCCGAGCGCCGCGCCCCCGGCGCCGACGGCGTCGGACATGCCGGACCTGCCGCTGCCGCTGTTCGCGGTGCTGACGCCGCTCAAGCAGATCGCTGGTGGCGCGTCCCAGCAGCCGGCCGTCCGGCCGACGTCGCACCAGGTGGACGTCGACTCGGACCTTCCCACCGACCAGGTCACCAAGCAGGTGCCGACCGACCAGGCGCCCGCGGACCAGGTCCCCACTGAGCAGCTGCCCACCGAGGGTCTCCCGACCGACGGGCTGCCGACGGACGGGCTCCCGATGGACCAGCTGCCCACCAGCCAGCTGACGTCGCAGCTGCCCACCGACCAGCTGCCGCTGGGCCTGAAGGAGCTGCTGGCCCCGGAGACGCCCGAGGTGAGCACCCCCGCTCAGGCGGAGACGCTCCCTGCGGACGTCACGGCCGAGAGCGCCAACAACGAGACCGAGACCGCGGAGCCGTCCGAAGCCGCCGATCCGATCAAGGCGAAGAACCTGCCCGCGGACGTCGACGTCAACGAGAAGGCCAAGAGGAACCAGAAGGCCCCGCTGCTGGACCTGACCAACGCGGGTCTGGTGGGGGACCTCGCCGGCAACGCCGGGCTGCAGGACACCCTGGCGATGTAAATAACCCCAAAAGCCGTGCGTCCCACCCATCCGTCCTCGGTGGGACGCACGCCGGCCCTGAGCGGGCACGCGACCGGCCCCGGTGAGCGGGGCGTCCTGGGAACTGTGGGGGTTCCTGGGGCGGAGATCCCGGGATCCGGTCGCTCCGCTCAGGGCCTTTTTCTGTCCGCGGGAGGTCTGAGGTGCCGTGAGCGTACCGGCCTTGGTTCGGGGCGTTCTCCTTCTGATTCCTCGCTTTGGGGGGCGCTGTACGCGCCCCCCAAAGCGAGCGTCCCTCCATGACTGTCACCCGCACGAAAGGGCCGGGTCGGCGATGCCAGTGGCGGGCCGCCATCCCGTCCCGGCCCGCCGGGGGTGCCGTCTTACTTCACGCCGTCCTCGGTGCCCTCACCCAGGCCGTTGACGCAGGGGTTGGACGTGGCGTCGCGGCCGGTGATGCCGTCGCCGCTCGGCGAGGGGGCCGACGCGTTCCCGGGGGTCACCGGTTCGGTGGACGGTTCGGCCGGGTACGACGGAGGCGGCGGGCTCGTCGATGGCGTCGACTTCGGCGCACCGGTCTCCAGAAGGGAGTCGCTCACGGCCTGGTCCCGGCTGACGGCCGCGAAGAGCCGCTGGGCCTTCTCCTCGTCCCAGACCACGCGGTTGGGGTCGGAGGGCGCCGGGTACCAGGGGACGGTGTAGAAGGTGATGTCGTGCAGGTCGGCGTCGGCCAGGGTGGACCCGATGGAGATCATCCGGCTCAGGTCGAAGTCGTCGTCGGTCGCGGTGTGCTTGGTGACCGCCTGAAGCAACTTGTTGATCTTGCTCGGGCTAGTGAGCACCCCACTGCTCGTCACCTCGTCGGCGAGCGCGCCGAGGAACATCTGCTGTCGGTCGATACGGCCGATGTCGCTGCCGTTGCCGATCTCGTAGCGCGCGCGGACGAACGACAGCGCCTCCTCGCCGTCGAGCCGCTGCTGCCCCGCCTTCAGGTCGAGTTTGGAGCGCTTGTCGGACATGGGTTCGGGGATGCACATCGGCACGCCGCCAATGGCGTCGACCATGTCGCGGAATCCGACGAAGCTCAGGTGGACGAAGTGGTCGATCCGGATGCCGGTGAGGGACTCCACCGTCTTGACCACGCACGGCGGTCCGCCGTGGAACAGCGCGGAATTGATCATCCCGTAGTAGCCGGTGGTGCCCTCGGTCTGGCCGTAGGGGGAGCACGACGGCAGCTGGACGAGTGAGTCTCGGGGGATGTTGATGACGGTCACCCGACTGTCGGGGGAGATGTGCGCGAGCATCAGGGAGTCGGACCGCTCGCCGACGAAGTCGCGCCCTCCGTAAGCGGCGTTCCCGCCCTCCCGGCCGTCGGATCCGATGAACAGGATGTTGACCGCGTCGCCGATCTTCGGTGGCCGTTCCTCCTCCGACAGTGCGGCGCCGAGGTCGTGGCGGGTCATGTTGCCCTGGAGGAAGCGGTAGTAGGCGTAGGCGGCGCCGATTCCCCCGACGAGCACGAGGGCGAGGGTCACCGCCGTGACGGTGGCCAGGCGTCGGCGGAGAGGGGAGCGAGGCGCGGCGTCAGCGCGGGCCTGTGCGTCCTCGGCGGACGTGTCGGCTTTGGGCGAGCTTGCGGCGTCTTCGGACATGAGTGGGCCATTTCTCGGCGGCGAACGGTTCGGGCGGTGCGCTGGGTGAAAACAAGGCGGCCGACGCGCATGCCGATGAAGGTGCCCGAAAGGACAGGGGGGACCTCGGCGACGAGAGGGGGAACGGCCGCAGTCGAGGAGATCTTATGAGATATGCGGCCGATATGCGCGTTGGGATACCCTTCTCCTCCGGATTCGGGCGCGTCGGGCGGAGCTTGGATCGGGTTCTGGCTCTCATGGAGCGAGCCGTCCCGCGCGAACCGCGCCGTCGTACCGCCGAGAAGCTGGCGTCGAATTGTCCCGTTCACTTTCATCACAGGGAACACAACCGCACCACGCGTCACCTATTGCGCAACGGCACACCGGCTTTTCGTGTCCGGCGGGGGCTGTTGAAATCTGTCCTATTCACTTAACGTGACGAAGCGTTCACCTTGTTTATCGGGTGAACGCCGGTGGGTCAGGAGCTCCGCGGCCTGGACCCGTTGGGGCTGACGTGGGAGTCCCAGGGGCCTCACCACCGAATGTCCCCCGTTGTTCCAAGTCTCCCGCTCAAGGAGTGAGGCACGTGCGAAAATCCCCCACGGTCCCGGCGCTGGGCAGCACCCTTATCGCCCTCGGGTTGGTCGTCTCGTCGACGCCGATGGCCTCCGCTGATGTGGAACCCGTGTTCAGAGATCCCGGGCGGCTCGCGGCGATGCAGCGCGACCTCGGGCTCACCACGGCCGAAGCCGTCGACCTGGTCGTCCGGGAACGCCAGGCGCGCGCCACCGAGAGAGAACTGCGCTCCACGCTCGGACCGGACTTCGGCGGCGCCGAGTTCGACGCCGACTCGGGGGAGCTGACCGTCGCGGTTACCGACGCGGACGCGGTCGGGGCCGTCCGCGACGCCGGCGCTCAGGCGCGGGTCGTCACCCATGGGGAGGACGCCCTCAGCCGGATCGTGAACGAGCTCAACCGATCGATTGGCGCGGGAACCCCCGGCGTGACCGGCTGGTATCCGGATCCTGAGCAGGACGCCGTGGTGATGACCGTCCTGCCGGGCGGGGCCGACGACGCGCGCAGGGCCGTCGCGGCGGCCGGGGTGGCCCCGGAGACGGTGATCGTTACGGAGGAAACCGAGGTACCGCGGACCTTCGTCGACATCATTGGCGGGGACCCCTACTTCATCGACGACAGGTCCCGCTGTTCCATCGGCTTCGGTGTGACCGACGGCCCGAACGTCACCGACGGTTCCCACGCCACAGGGGGGTTCGTGACGGCCGGGCATTGCGGCTCGGTGAGTTCCCAGGCCTCCTCAGGCGTTCCCGCCGAGGAGGCCGAGGCCACCGGCGCCTTCGTCCGCTCGATGTTCCCCGGTGACGACATGGCGTTCGTGGGTGACACCGTCAACTGGACGCCGACGGCGCGGGTCCGCTTCAGCCCGGAGGAGGTAGCCGGGTCGGAGGAGGCGAGCATCGGCGCCTCGGTCTGCCGTACCGGATCCAGCTCGGGGTGGCGTTGCGGGGAGGTCCTGGCCAAGGGCCAGACGGTCATCTACCCGCAGGGCATCGTTTTCGGCCTCACGCACACCTCGGCCTGCGCCGAGCAGGGCGACTCCGGTGGCCCCTACATGTCCGGGAGCCAGGCCCAAGGCGTGCTTTCGGGTGGGAAGGGCAGCTGCCTCGACAACGGGACCACGTTCTTCCAGCCGGTGAACGAGATCCTGGAGCGCTGGGGCCTCACCCTGGTCACCGACAACTGACGGGACAGGGGGAGCGCCCCGCGGTCAGCTCCGGGAACGAGTGCCGAAATTCGCCAAGAATTCGGTCCGCTTTCCCCAGGTCACGTCGTTTCCTCTGCCCCTGAGCCGTCGTCCCCAGCGCCGCCCTGGCCGCCCTTGTCGCGCGTCGGCTTTGTTGCGCGGCGCGGGCGGCGGGGGACGGCGCTCTTCGAGATCGAGCCCCCTTCCGTCCGCTGTGCCCGGGGGGCCACATCCGTCGGCTCCGCCTCCGCGCTCTCCTCCGCGGTGCGCACAGCCGGGGCGGACACCTCCCCGGCGTGGATGCTCAACGCCTCGTCCTCCACGCTCAGCATCTTCTGGACCTGGGGTGGCACGGCGGGCAGCCGCTCGCCCCGGTACAGGGCGCCCAGGACCTCCAGCGCGTGATCGCACAGTACCCACCGCGCGCGTTCCGACCGAACGCCGCTGAGTTCGCGCAGCTCTGGCAGGCGGAGCTCCCGCAGCAGCCGGGTCAGGTCGCGGAGGCGTTCGCGGGCGCGGCGTTCGGTGATCGTCATGGCGAGCAGTTCAGCTTCGGCCAGCGCGGCGGTCGACTCCTCCGTGGAGTCGGCGGCGTCCCGTTCGGCGATGAACAGGGACGTGAGCCGACGGGTGGCCGACCGGGTCGACTCGCGCACGTCGCCTCTGCGCGTGTATCTGGCCTGGAGCCAGGTGACGGTCACGCTGCTCACCAGGCTGATCCCAGCGCCCGTCAAAACGAGCAGGAAATCGTTCATACGGCGGCCTCCGGGGGAGGGATGGGCGGGGCGGACGGGGTGTCGCGTGTGATCCGCGAGCATTCGCGAGGTCGCGGCGCATTGTCAAGTTCCTTCCGCGCGAGCGCGCGGCCGTCGGGGTGCCGGCGCCGCGGCCTCGCGGGGCGCCATGACCTGGGGTCGACGGCGTTGTGCCAGGTCAGGGAGATATGTGAGGTGAGTCTCCAGCGAGGGCGGCCGGTTGACATATTGGACCGTGCTGATATCAACTTGCCTTGATATATCTGAGCTGAGAGGGTCATCGAGGTGACGAAGAGTACGGAGGCGACGGCGACACAGCCGGGCGGCGCTGCCCGACTGTCGACGCTGGATCGCTACCTGCCGTTGTGGATCGGACTGGCGATGGTCGCCGGGCTGGCGCTGGGGAGCACAGTGCCCGGACTTCAGCGGGCGTTGGACGCGGTACAGATCGACGGCGTGTCCCTCCCGATCGCGCTGGGTCTGCTCCTGATGATGTACCCGGTCCTGGCCAAGGTGCGCTACGACCGGCTCGACACGGTCACCCGCGACACCCGTCTGCTCCTCCCTTCCCTCCTGCTGAACTGGATCGTCGGACCGGCGCTGATGTTCGCGCTGGCCTGGATCTTTCTCGCCGATCTGCCGGAGTACCGCACCGGCCTGATCATCGTGGGCCTGGCCCGCTGCATCGCGATGGTCATCGTGTGGAACGACCTCGCCCGCGGCGACCGCGAGGCCGCCGCCGTCCTCGTCGCGCTCAACGCGGTCTTCCAGGTGGTACTGTTCGGCGCCCTCGGCTGGTTCTACCTCCAGTTCCTGCCGGGTCTCCTCGGCCTCTCCCAAAACGGGATCGACGTCTCGGCGTTCGAGATCGCAAAGAGCGTCCTGATCTTCCTGGGCATCCCGCTGGTCGCCGGGTACCTGACCCGCCGATTCGGCGAGAGCGCCAAGGGGCGGGCGTGGTACGAGGGTTCCTTCCTCCCCCGCGTTGGTCCGCTCGCGCTCTACGGGCTGCTGTTCACCATCGTCATCCTGTTCGCCCTGCAGGGCGACGCGATCACCTCCCAACCGTTCGACGTCGCCCGCATCGCGGTCCCGCTGCTGGCCTACTTCGGGCTGATGTGGGGGCTGTCGATGCTCCTGGGGTGGGCGATCTCGCTCTCCTACGAGCGCTCCACGACGCTGGCGTTCACCGCCG
Organism: Nocardiopsis rhodophaea; assembly: GCF_039530945.1. NCBI lineage: Bacteria > Bacillati > Actinomycetota > Actinomycetes > Streptosporangiales > Nocardiopsidaceae > Nocardiopsis > Nocardiopsis rhodophaea. Next base: position 175,711 of record NZ_BAAAPC010000001.1, on the reverse strand, counting down.
CGGGCAACAATTTCGAACTGGCGATCGCCGTAGCCATCGGTGTCTTCGGGGTGACCTCGGGGCAGGCGCTGGCCGGGGTCGTGGGGCCGTTGATCGAGGTCCCCGTCCTTGTTGGGCTCGTTTACGTCTCCCTGTGGGTGCGCGGGTTCTTCCCACGCCGGACACCGACCGAGGCCGCCGCGGCGGCCTCAGCGGCCACCGATCGGACCTGACCGATGGCACCCCAACCCCGCGTCCTTGCCTTTTGCCGTCCAACACCGACGCTCCGCACGAAAGGTCGAACATGTCAGCGAAACCCAGGGTCCTCTTCGTCTGCGTCCACAACGCGGGCCGCTCCCAAATGGCGGCCGGGTTCCTGGCGCACCTCTCCCGCGGCGCGGTCGAGGTCCGGTCGGCCGGGTCGGCCCCCGGCGACCGGATCAACCCGGTCGCCGTCGAGGCGATGCGCGAGGTCGGAATCGATATCTCCGCCAATACGCCCCAGGTCCTGACCCCCGAGGCGGTGGAGGCCAGCGACGTGGTCATCACGATGGGGTGCGGCGACGCCTGCCCGGTCGTTCCGGGCAAGCGGTACCTCGACTGGGAGCTGGACGATCCGGCCGGGCAGCCCCTTGATAAGGTCCGGCCGGTGCGTGATGAGATTCGCTTGCGGGTGGAGCGGCTTTTGGGCGAGCTGGGTGTGCCCACGCGCACCTGATGTACGGGGGCATGAACCGGACCGGTGGCGGTCGCTGATGAGGGGAGAGCGGCCGCCCCACCGGTCCCGGGCCCCGGCCCCGGGCCGACAGACCGGGGCCGGGGCGGCCCGGCCGGGCGCTGGTGGGTCGGCACGGGGAATTTGACGGGCGTATAAAAGGCGTGGTGCTATCAAGGCATGTTGATCTCCCCGGGAGGCACCATGGACGGGTCAGCCGTGAAGCTGCTCGGCGATCCACTGCGGGCGCGCATCGTCCGGCTCCTCGCCCGAGAGCAGATGTGCACCTGCCACCTCATCGAGGAGACGGGCGCGCGGCAGCCCACCATCAGCCACCACCTCAAGATCCTGCGCGAGGCGGGGTTCGTCACGGCGGAGCCTTCGGGCCGCTTCACCTACTACCGGCTGAGCCCCCAGGCCGTCCGCGAACTGGCGTCCTCCCTGATGGACTTGGCCAACCAGGCGGACCGGGCGCAGTGCCTGCGCCGTCCCTGCGACTGACGAACGTCGGGCCCGCGCGCGGCGGACGCGGCGTCCGCGCCCGCGGACGCCGCGCTTCGAGACGTCGGCCGGGTCACTCGACCCAGATCGTCATGTTCCAGCCGTGACAGCGGGACCGGACCGAGCAGGACAGACGCTCACCGGCGACCCACGCCGCACTGCTGAGCAGGCCGCGGCCGTGTTCGTCGCCGCACACCACGGTCATGACGCGGTTCTGGCCGAGCCATTCGGTCACCTCGGCGGTCAGCGTCGAATACGAGTACCCCCCGGCATCGTCAAGGCCGAGAACAGGGTGCTGCCCACGCGCGGGTGCGGGCCGGAGGGGGAGAAGGGCACGGTTACGCAGCAGGGGATCCACGGAAAACATCATTCATCTGAGCGAGGTGGATGATCAAGAAGAACGACAATTTCACAGAATGTGCCGGTTTCGTGGCACCTAGTGATGTGAACTGATCGTATACCGCGTGACGTGCTTCCGGCTAGCCGAAAGTCGTTGAACGTGGTCCAAAATCGGTCGGGAACCGGGAACAGCATCCCGTGCCGACACCTGTCGCTCCTCCCGCTTCCGCGCCCGCCCGCGTCGTCCACAGCGGTGGAGCGCGACGGAGGCCCGCCGGAACCGGATCGATCGAATCCGCCGCGCCGCGTGCGCCCGGCTGTTACACAACAGCGGGGAAACGAACACGAGATCAGCACACTGTGCACACGGATTCGTCGCACTCCTTCGCCAGCCTTTGGACGACGCCGGGTGGGGACCGCTTGCCCGGGCGCCCCGGACGGTTGGGCGGTGCCTTCGTACGGGGCGTAGCGCGATCGGGGCACGAGGCATGGGCAGACGACGACAGGCGGACTCCACGCGACAGCCGCGGACAGCGCGGCACCGGCAGGCCGTTTCCAGCGGCGCGCCGACGAACGGCGGTCGGCGGCGGCTGCACCGGACGCGGCGGCTGATCGCGAGGACGTGGAAACCGCTCGCGGTCATCGGCGTCCTGGGCTTCGGCGCGCTGGTGACGGCGCTCGTGATCGCCTACATAAAGACGCCCGACCCCCGCGACCTCCAGCCGCAGGAGAACGCGCTGCTGGTCGGCACCAGCATCTCCTACGACGATGGCAGCGAGGCCCTCACCCTCGGCCAGCTCAAGCGGATCCCCGTCAGCGAGGACCAGATCCCCGACACCGTGATCAACGGGGTTCTCGGATCCGAGCAGCGGGACTTCTACAGCGAGCCGGGGGTTTCCTTGGTGGGGCTGGCGCGCGCGGCGCTCTCGGGCGGCAGCGCGGGCGGGGGCTCCACCATCACCCAGCAGATGGCGCGCAACTACTACGACGGCCTGTCCCAGGAGCGCTCCTATATGCGCAAGATCAAGGAGATCCTGATCTCGATCAAGGTCGGACGGGTCCTGCCGCCCGGGGAGATCCTCACGCAGTATTTGAACACCATCTACTTCGGGCGCGAGGCTTACGGCGTTCAGGCCGCGGCCCAGGCCTACTTCGGCAAGGACGTGGAAGATCTAGACGCCGCCGAGGGGGCGTTCATCGGCGCGATCATCCAGCAGCCCGCTAACTTCGAGAACGTCACCCCCGGATCGAAAATGGAGAAGATCCTCAAGGACCGGTGGGCCTACGCCGTGGACGGCATGGTGGCTATGCACGAGGAAGACCCCCAACGCGGCATCTCCCGGGAGGAGGCCGACGCGCTTGAGTTTCCCGAGACGGTGGACTACACGCCGGGGACGAGCCTGTCCGGCTTCAAGGGCTACATCAAACTCGCGGTCGGGCGGGAGCTGCGCGAGCGCTACGGGCTGTCCGACGCGCAGATCGCGGCGGGCGGGTACGAGGTCGAGACGTCGCTCAACGAGCGGCTGATGAAGACCGCGGAGAAGGCGTTCGACACGGCCCTCCCGGACCTGCCGGAGGACACCATCAAGGGGTTGGCCGCGATCGACCCGGCGACTGGCGAGATCCGCGCGTTCCACGGCGGGAACGACTTCGTCAACGAGCTGGACCAGTCACTGGTGCGGCGCACCCAGGCGGGGGCGACGTTCCGCCCCTACGTGCTGGCGGCGGCGCTGGACCAGGGGATCGGGCGGCCGGAGCCGCGGAGTGCCGACGCCCCCGGCCTCTTCGGCGGGGCCGGCCGGGATGACAGGAGCGACAGGGGGGCCGGTGGGACGCCCGACCTGCTGGAGGCGACCGCGGAATCCGCCGACGCGCCCTTCGTCGAGACCGTGATGAAGATCGGCCCGGAAAGCGTGACCGAGACCGCCCGCAAGGCCGGGATCGACGCCAAGCAGTTCGAGACGGCGGCCATGGAGCCCAGCATCGCGTCGGGAACCTTTCAGCTCACCGCCCTCGACCAGGCGAGCGGCTTCGCGACCTTCGCCAACGGCGGTGTGCACAAACCGCGCCACATGATCACCAAGGTCACCGATGACAACGGGCGTGTGCTGCAGCCCGAGGACGCCGCGCGGTTGAAGGAGGGAACGCGCGCGTTCAGCGCCGAGACGGCGCGTGACGCGACCTTCGCGATGAACGAGGCGGCGCGCCGCGCGCCGGGGGTCGACGCGACCCTGCCCACGGGGCATCCGGTCGCCGGGATGACGGGTACCTACGGCAACGCGCGGTCGGCCTGGTTCGCCGGTTACACGCCGCGGCTGGCCACCGCCGTCAGCCTGAGCCGTCCCGACGGCGAACCGCTAAAAATCCCCGGGGTCGAGAAGGTCGACGGCGGCACCACGTCCGCCAAGGTGTGGAGCGCATTCATGACCGAAGCGATGCAGGGCCAGGAGGTGAGGGGGTTTGGCGATGAGGCGGTGGCCCGCGGCTCGAATGAGGTCAGTCATCGGACCGGTGGATCGTGACCGACTCCAGCACGACGTCGTCAACCGGCTTGTCGGCGTCGTCGGTGTCGACCGTGGAGATGGCCTCGACCACGTGCTGGCCCTCGTCGTCGGCGACCTCGCCGAAAATGGTGTGCTTGCCGTCCAAGTGCGAGGTGGGCACGGTGGTGATGAAGAACTGCGAGCCGTTGGTGTTCGGCCCGGAGTTGGCCATCGCCAGCTTGCCCGGAGCGTCGAAGGTGAGATCGGGGTCGATCTCGTCGGGGAAGGTGTACCCGGGGCCGCCCGTGCCGGTGCCCAGGGGGTCGCCGCCCTGGATCATGAAGCCCTCGATGACCCGGTGGAAGATGGTGCCGTCGTAGAAGCGGTCCTTGCCGGTGGTCGGATTGGTGGCCTTGGACCCCTCCGCGAGCTCGACGAAGTTGCGCACAGTGGTCGGCGCCTGCTTCGGGAAGAGGGTGACCTCGACGTCGCCCTCGCTGGTGCTCAGCGTGGCACCCTCGACCGTCGCGACGGCCTTGTAGTCGGCGGAGCTGTCGGGGGTCGCGGCTTTCGCCCCCGAGCCCTCGCTCGCCGCCTCGGATCCGCAGGCGGCGGAGGCGAGAAGGGCGGCACCGGTCAGCCCGGCCGCTGCGGTCTGGACGAGACGGTTCATCGAGGTGTCCGTTTCTGGTGGTCGGAGCATGCCCAGGCGGCATCGAGAGTAGCGCGCGCGGGCGCACGTGACCCGGTGGCGGGGTTCGCGCGGCGGGGACGGGGTGGACATCGTGGTCGATGTGGGGCTGACCACACGATTTCCGGCCTCCCGGGCGGAACTTTCGATCATCCGGCGTCATCCCACGAGTTAGGGGGTGGCGTCTCGGCGTGTCGCCGCAGGTGCCCTCACTGGGTGCGGTCGGATGGAGTGAGCGGACTCACGTGGGGCAGCCTTACACGGTGCTCACGCTTGGGACGCCAGGATCGATGCGGTGCCCAACCGCGCGTCGGATCCGTCCGGATTTGCCTCCTGGAGCGGGTACTTGTCACTTGAGTCTCATATATGAGATACGGTCACTTCTTATGGCAGATGACTACCTTGCACGGATCGGCAAGCTGATCCGGGACGCCCGCCGTCACCGCGGCTGGACCCAGGCACAGCTTGCGGAGTCGCTGGGAACCAGCCAGAGCGCAGTCAACCGCATGGAAAAGGGGCATCAGAACGTCAGCCTTGAGATGATCGCTCGCATCGGCGAGGCGCTGGATAGCGAGATCATCTCCCTCGGCTACTCCGGTCCGATGCACCTGCGTGTCGTCGGCGGACGTCCCCTGTCCGGCAGTATCGATGTCAAGACCAGCAAGAACGCCTGTGTGGCGCTGCTGTGCGCCTCCCTCCTCAACAAGGGTCGCACCATTCTTCGCCGTGTCGCGCGCATCGAGGAGGTCTACCGCATCCTCGAAGTGCTGGAGAGCATCGGCGTGCGCAGCCGCTGGATCAACGAGGGCAACGATCTGGAGATCGTACCTCCGATGGCCCTCGACCTCGACTCGATGGACGAGGAAGCGGCGCGCCGGACCCGCAGCGTCATCATGCTCCTGGGTCCGCTCATGCACCGTGTCGACAGTTTCAAACTCCCCTACGCCGGCGGCTGCGACCTGGGCACCCGGACCGTCCAGCCGCACATGACGGCGCTGCGACCGTTCGGCCTGGAGGTCCTCGCCACCAACGGGGCCTATCACGCGACCGTGGACCGCGACGTCTCTCCGCAGCGTCCCGTCGTGCTGACGGAGCGCGGGGACACGGTCACCGAGAACGCGCTGCTCGCCGCGGCCCGGCTCGACGGTGAGACCATCATCCGCAACGCCAGCTCCAATTACATGGTCCAGGACCTGTGCTTCTTCCTGGAACGGCTGGGTGTAGAGGTCGAGGGCATCGGCACGACCACGCTGCGCGTGAAGGGCCGCGCCGAGATCGACGTCGACGTCGACTACGCCCCCTCCGAGGACCCGGTCGAAGCGATGAGCCTGGTGACCGCGGCCGTCGTCACCTCCTCCGAGCTGACCATCCGCCGGGCGCCGATCGAGTTTTTGGAGATCGAGCTGGCGGTCCTGGCCGAGATGGGCCTGGAGTACGACAGCGGGCCCGAGTACGCCGCCGACAATGGGCGCACCCGCCTCGTCGACCTGACGGTGAAGCCGTCCAAGCTGCGCTCGCCGATCGACAAGATCCACCCGCTGCCCTTCCCGGGGCTCAACATCGACAACGTGCCGTTCTTCGCGGCGATCGCGGCGATGGCCGAGGGTTCGACCCTGATCCACGACTGGGTGTACGAGAACCGCGCCATCTACCTCACCGAGCTGAACCGGCTCGGCGCGGGCGTGAAGCTGCTCGATCCGCACCGCCTCCTGGTCGAGGGCCCCACGCGCTGGCGCGCCTCGGAGATGATGTGCCCTCCCGCGCTGCGGCCCGCGGTCGTCATCCTGCTCGCGATGATGGCGGCGGAGGGCACGTCGGTGCTGCGCAACGTCTACGTCATCAACCGCGGCTACGAGGCGCTGGCCGAGCGGCTGAACTCGGTGGGCGCGCAGATCGAGATCTTCCGCGACATCTGACAGACGGCGTCGCACCGGTATGGCGCGTCCGGGGGTATCGCCCGGGACGCGCCATCGTCTTTTCTCCTCCCCGCGCGGTCGAACCGACCGCGTTTCCCGGGGCCGCCGTCAGGCGGCGTAGGGCCGCCTGACGCGCGCCTCCCGCAGCGCGTCGGCCCACCAGGTGAGCTGGCCCAGCATGGTCCTGGCGGCCGTGTTGACACCCTCGGCGTCCACGGGTCGGCCCCGCGCGTCGAACCTGTCCCAGGCGTTGTGGAAGCTGACCGTGTCGCGGATGGTGGTCGCGTGCAGCTCGGCGAAGACCTGGCGCAGCTGCTCGACGGCGCGCAGGCCGCCGGACATGCCGCCGTAGGACACGAACGCGACCGGCTTGGCCCGCCACTCGGCGTGGTACCAGTCGATGGCCGTCTTCAGCGGGGCCGGAAAGCTATGGTTGTACTCGGGTGTCACCACGATGAACGCGTCGGCCGCGTCCAACCGCGGCGCCAGCGCGGTGACCGCGTCGGGTGTCGGATCGAAGGCGAGGACGTCGGGCAGCCGGGCTTCGGCCAGGTCGATGACGTCGATCTCCAGGTCGCCGTGATCCCTCGCCTGCTGGGCGATCCACTCGGTGATGGTCGGGATGAACCGGCCTTCGCGGGTGCTGGCCATGATGACGGCGATGCGGAGGGGGTTGTGCGACATGAGGAATCCCTTTCGACAAGACTCGTGAGCGACCTGCGTCGGTGAACGCGGCCCCGGCGGGGCTTTGCGCGTCATGTCGACATCCTCAAACATGAACCAATGTTAAGGTCAACAGCTAAGAATCAGGTCGTCACGAGCGCCAGGACAGGGCCGACAGGAAGCCCTGGTCAATGGGATGTGGTCACGCTAGGGGAGGGACCGGACGCTGCGCTGACGTAGGTCTGTCACGTATTGAGAGGCGGCCCGGTAGTCGTTGTCGTCGTGCAGCACGACCAAGCCGTGGTGGGATGCGGTGGCGGCGATGAGGAGGTCAACGGTGGACATGGAGCGGTGAGCGCCACCACGAAGCAGTCTGTACTGCGCGGACTCGATCCATTGCCACGCGTTCTTGGGGACACCCACGTCTGGATAGAGATCCGTGAACATGTCGTTCATCTGCTCGTACTCGTCCAGGTTCCGTGCCGACCGGCGAAACTCCGCTCGTTGTGGATGACACGAGCCGATCGCCCCCTCGCTGATGACATCCCTCCAGGCGTCTCGATACTTGATATCGCGCAAGACTCGCCAGAGTGCAGAGGAGTCAATGAGGTACCGGATCACGCCCCTGACCCCTTGGCCTCGTCTCGGTGTCGACGCCATTCCTCGTAGTCCCAGCCCGAGGCCAGGTCGGCGTAGCGCTCTAGGGCCGCGATGCGTCGGTGCCGGGCGGTGTACTCGCGGAGAGCCGTGTTCACGGTCTCCTTCTTGGTTCTGGCCCCCGATAGATGCATGGCTTCCGCCAGTGCGTCGGAGTCGATGTCGATCTGTGTCAGGGTCACTGCGCATCCCCTCTGGTGTTTATGGATATCAACACCATACATCATCAACATTCTATCCATCCTGCGGTTCCTCAAATCCGGATGGCTGGTGGAACAGGAACACAAACAGGTGGGCTCGCTTGGAGGCGCTCGTCCTCAGCTTTGAACAACGGACGCATCGGCATGAGGTCGATACGAGTTGTTGAGCATCTGGTCACCAGATGTCGATGCGGATCCCGTCTTCTTCGGGGACAACGGTCAGTCCGCGAAGGTCGGTCAGTGCGGACAGCACATCCGGTTCGGTGATTCCGTCACCGGCTCGCCTTCGGCCGCCATCGCTCACCGGCGTCGATGGCGGAGCACTCCAAGGGCGTGATGAGGCGATCGGGTCCGAAGAGCACGGTGGCCGCGACGGTCTTTCCCAGTGCGTGCGCCTCGTGTGCGCGCAGCCGCGCCTCCTCCGCCGTGTCCAGGGCGGGATGCGCGACCGGGTGGACGCGCGCCTCCGGCAGGATCAGGTCGAGGATGTAGCGAACGCGCTGCGCGTGGTAGTCGGAGGTGACGAGGGTGATGTCGCGGATGGCGCGTGTGTCGGTCAGCTCGCGCAGGAACAGTGCGTCATCGTAGGTGTGCCGGGTCTCCATCGCGACCAGGGGCCGGTCGGGTCGTAGCCCCTGCGCCGTCAACCACCGCAGGCAGTGCCGCCAGTGCGGGAGTCCCGTCGTGTTGAACTGCGCGCCGAAGCCGCCGGTGAGAACCAGCGTCGCGCCGAGATCGACGCTGAGGAGGGCCGCGGCGCGGGTACGGCCGATCGCCATGGGGCTCAGTACACCGTCAGCGCCGTTGGGGGCGGCGAGGACGGCGACCAGATCGGTGCCCTGGGAGGTGTCCGGGCTTGCCGGCGGCGCACTGTCGCGCCCTGTCCCGCCCAGCGCGGCCAGATACCGCTGGAACCGGCGGCCGAGCGTCGCTCGCCGCAGCTCGGCCAGCTCAGGCCAGATCGTGGCGCTGTCGACGCCGACGCGGCCGGACATAACCGTCGCCGTACCGGTGGCGGTCCCGTCGCGCACATCCCGCAGTGCGTCCGTCGGGAGCGTGAGGCGTATCCGGTCGGCGGACCACGACGAGGGGGAGTCGTCGTTGGCGACCTCGTAGCCAACGAGATCACCGTCATCGAACAGGAGCGTGACGGTGGACGCTGGTCCGCCGTGGCCGGGCGCGACCCTGACCTCCAGCGCGCGCGGCTCCGTCCCCCGCGCTCGCGCCGACCCGTCGGGCTTCGGGATCTCTACGCAGGCGCGCTCCAGCGCGTTCGCGTAGAAGGCCACCACGTGGCCCGCGTCCGTCGCGTCCATCGACCCCGCCCTACTCAGGCATCCGCGAATCGCTTGTAGGAGAGCACCGTGTGTTCCAGATCCCCGGCTCGGAACTCCGGCCTCCAGCCGAGCCGGTCCCAGCCCTCCCCCTTGGCGACGATGTCCGTCTTCGTCTCCCCTTTGCGCATGGGCAGGTACTCGATGCTGGCCGTGGACCCGGTGATTTCCAGGATCATCTCGGCCACCTCCCGCACGGTCATGGCGTGGCCCGTTCCGCCGTCGAACACCTCGCAGTCGCCGAAGCCCAAGGCGTCGGCCAGCATGCGGCCGAGGTCGGCGGAGTAGACCAGGTCGACCGTCTGCGTCCCGTCACCCCACACCGGAATCGGCCGCCCGCTCCACGCGCGGACCGCGAAGGTAGGAACGATCTTCTGCACACCGTAGTGTTTCTGCCCCGGCCCGAAGGCGTTGAACGCCCGGACGTGGCTGACGGGTACGTCGAAGTTCTGCCACCACGCATAGGAGAGCTGCTGAGCGCAGTTCTTGGTCGCCTGATAAACGTTTTTCCAGACCTGCGGCATCGTGATCCCGACAAAGCGAGCGCCGTTCCCCCGGCACGCCTCCAGCACGCGGTGGGTGCCCTTCACGTTGATATCGATGGCATCGTCCACCTGGTCGAAGAGCTCTTCGGTCCCGAGAACCCCCGCCAGGTGCACGACACCGTCCACGCCCTTCAAAGCTGTGCCGAGCACGTCGTGAAGGATGTCCACCCCTGATGACCGGTCCACAGCGAACGCCTCGTGTCCGCGCTCTCGCAGATGGTCGATCGCGTACCTGCCGATGAATCCGTCGCCGCCAGTCACTGCAACGCGCATGGCAAAAAGCCTCCGCTGGAGAATTGCGCCGCACATGGAAAATGTGTTGGATGGGGGGTCGGGTGTGGGAATGGAAGATCGCTGTTATGTGATCTTCGATTGGTCTCGGTGGTTTGCCAACTGCCGAACTTAGACGCATGTGTAGTTGATGTCAATGGATTTGCGATGGCCCCTACGTGGAAGAAGTCGGCGCCGTCGATCTGGCCACATGCGGCCATGGGTGGTGCAGACAACGATGGAGCGTGCGACGGTCGCCGTCGTCGGCTCTGGCTGTTCGATTGGTTCTTTGTGCAGGCCAAGGCGTCGGTCCTGATCGGATGCGACGGAAATCCAGTACCGTCGACCGACAATCCGGAGATACCGCAACCGCCCAGCATTAGGAGGGCCAGAGAATTATTTCGGAGATCTATGAAGCTGTCGTTGTGGGAGCTGGAATGTTCGGCTCGGCAGCTGCGAAATACCTCGGCAGGTGGTACATGCGGATCGGCCCGAGAATGCAGCATTTTGTCGAAGAGCTGACAACCGTGGAAGACATGGTCGGTTGGTACTCGGGGCAGGAAATCACGCCCCGCCAATCCGGGTTCCTGATGGACATGATGCGGATACTGGCTCCCGACATGAGGCCGACGTCGGTTCGCTCGGCATGCTGCATCATCGAGAAAACGCCGTCGAAGTACCCCTACATCGGCCATATCGACGCGGACGAGAGCTTCAGCGTCGTCATCGGAGGCAATGGCCACGGTGCTCGCGGGTCCGACGAGATCGGCAGGCTCGCCTCGACCGTCATGCTGGACCAGGCCTGGAACTCTCCCCTTCCACGTGAGGTGTTCACCCCCATCCCCGCATCGGCCGACACCCATCCCGGTAGCGGCCGACTCTCCTTCATCAAACCGCCCTTCGGCCTGTGTTGAGCCCGATCCGTGGAACCGACGGCAGCGCCCCGCCGTCATGACTAGAGACAGGACCACGAACCGCCCCGGCGCCGCGGACCCCTCCGGTGCGCCGACGGCTCCTTGGAAGGGACGCAATGGGCTTCAAACGTTTTCTCGCCGCCTTCGGCATCGGCGGACCGAGCGTCGACACCGTCCTGGCCAACCCGCACGTCTACCCCGGCGGCACGATCGAGGGGCACATCGAACTCCAGGGCGGCGAGGTCGACTCCCGCATCGACGAGATCGCCCTCTCGCTCGCGACCCGCGCGGAGATCGAGCACGACGAGGGCGAAAGCCAGGTCCAGGCGGGGTTTGCCCGCGTACCCGTCACCGGCCCGTTCCACCTCGCGGCGGGTGAGCGCAGGTCGATCCCCTTCCGCTACCCGGTGCCCTGGCAGACCCCGCTGACCGAGGCCGGCGGTGCCCCGCTCCCCGGCGCGGTCGTCGGCGTGCGCACCGAGCTCGCGGTCGCCGGAGCCATCGACAAGGGCGATCTCGACCCGCTCCGCGTGTATCCCGTCCCCTCCCAGGACCGCCTCCTGGAAGCGTTCGCCCGCCTCGGCTTCCAGCTCAAGCACACCGACGTCGAACAGGGCCACATCAGCGGTACCCGCCAGGAGTTTCCGCTGTTCCAGGAGATCGAGTACTACGCCTCACCGCGCTACGCCCACGAGGTCAACGAACTCGAACTCTCCTTCATCGCCGACCCGCACGGCATGGACGTCGTCATCGAATTCGACAAGCGCGGCGGCCTCTTCACCTCGGGCCAGGACGTCTACGGCCACTTCCGCGTCGATCACGCCGACGCCGACCGCATCGACTGGGCCGCCCAGGTCGCCAGCTGGATCGACCAGGCCCTCGAACGCCACCGCGGGCTCTTCGGTGGGTTCGGCCACCAGCCCCACGGGCACTACGGCCACGACGATCACGGCGGAGGCGGCATGGGCATGGCCGCGGGCGCTGTCGGCGGCCTGGCCGCCGGTTTTATCGCGGCCGAAGCCATCGACGAAGTCGGTGACCTCCTGGAGGGCGACGACGAGTAGCCGCAGCGCGTTCCCCGCGGTGTCCGGCGGAGGAAAAGGGGAGGCCCTCCCCGCACTTACGGCGCCCGCCATCGGCCCGCGCCGCCGTGAAGCGGGCCCGAGCCGGTCCGCATCCAGCGGGATCGGGGACTCAGCGCACCGCGTCGGGCCCCGATCCCCTAGAGAGCAGACCGGGTGCGTTCCTCCGGACGGTACGGCGTCTGCCGTGTGGGGAAGCGCCCGTCCCGAGGTGAGGGAGCAGAGGGTAAGGCAGGGCAGGGCTTACCTTGCGGGGCCCTGCTCACTCCGCGCGGCAACCGCACCACGGCACCCTTCGGCCTGGTGGAGTCGGAGCACGCGAACCATGCGGGTGATGGCACCCCCCTGTGCTCAGAGCCGTTCGACGATGGTGGCGTTGGACAGCCCTCCGGCCTCGCACATGGCCTGCAAGCCATAGCGGCCGCCGTGCTCGTGGAGCCCGTGGACGAGGGTGGTCATCAGGCGGGTTCCGCTGGCGCCCAGCGGGTGGCCGATGGCGATCGCGCCGCCGTTGACGTTGACGCGGTCCAGGTCGGCACCGGTCTCTGCGGCCCAGGCCAGCACGACGGACGCGAAGGCCTCGTTGATCTCGAACATGTCGATGTCGTCCATGGTCAGCCCGGCCCGCTCCAGCACCCTCCGGGTGGCGGGGATGACCGCGGTGAGCATGAAGAGCGGGTCGTCGGCGGCGACGGCGAAGCTGTGCAGCCGGGCGAGGGGCCGCAGGCCCAGCTCCGCGGCGCGCTCGGCGCTCATGATGAGGACGGCGGCGCTGCCGTCGCTGAGCGGGCTGGCGTTGGCCGCGGTGACATCCCAGGTGATCTGCGGGAATCGGGCGGCGGTGGCCTCGTCGTAATAGGCGGGGCGCAGGACGGCGAGGGTGTCGAGGGTGCTGCCTTCGCGGATCCCCTCGTCGGCGGTCAGGCCGTTGATCGGGGCGAGCTGGCCGTCGAAGGCTCCGCGCCGGGTGGCCTCGGCCGCCCGAGCGTGGCTGGTGAGGGCGAACTCGTCCATGCGCTGCCGGGAGATCCCCCAGCGGGCGGCGATCAGTTCGGCGGCGATGCCCTGGCCCACCAGTCCGCCGGGGTAGCGCTTGGCGAAGCCCTCCCCCGAAGGCGTCGGCCGCCCCCGCCAGGTTGGCGCCCATGGGCACCCGTCCCATCGATTCCACGCCGGCGGCGACGACGATGTCGTAGGCGCCCGCGATGACCCCCTGTGCGGCGAAGTGGACGGCCTGCTGGCTGCTGCCGCACTGGCGGTCGACGGTGGTGGCGGGGACGGACTCGGGGAACCCGGCGGCCAGCAGCGCGCGGCGCGTCATGTTGGCCGCCTGCTCACCGTGCTGGGTGACGATGCCGCCGATGACGTCGTCCACCAGGGCCGGATCCAGAGCCGTGCGTCGGAGGAGGGCGTCGAGACTGTGGGCAAGCAGGTCCACCGCGTTGACGCCGTGCAGGGCGCCGTCGGGTTTTCCCTTGCCGATGGGGGTGCGTACGGCGTCGACGATGACTGCTTCGGGCATGTCGGTGTCCTCTTCGGTGGGTGAGACGCGCGGTGCCTGGGGGCGCGTCAGTGGGGCAGGATCCGGCGGAGCTGGCGCCCCTGCGCGGCGAGTTCGCCGCTCCGGGTGTGCAGGGTGGTCTCGTCCACGCACATGTCGGCGGATGCCCAGACGGTGCGGTGGCGGACCAGGTGCCATGGGGACTCGTCGGAGCAGGGCGCGAAGTGCACCGACAGCTCCAGGCTCGGGACGGGCGCGGGCCGGTCCCAGACGGCGAACAGGCCGGGCGGCATCGCGTCGACGAGGATGAGACGCCGAGCGTGGGTGCCCAGGTGGTCGAGGTCGGGGGTGGGGAGGGCGAGCCGGACCCATGCGTCGTAGGCGGGTTCGGCTCCGGCGGCGAGCGGGCGGGACGCGCCGAGCGGCCGGATGTCCACGTGCTGACCGAACCTGGCCACGGCCGGGGGCGGTGTGAAGCGGTTCAGCGACTCGGGGGCCGGGCGCCGCGCCAGGAACGGCGCGTCACCGGGCCAGGTCGCGGGGGGAGATTCCGGTCCGTGTGTGTGACGGACCAGCGCGGTCGCCAGACCGTCGATCGAGGCGTGCGAAGCCGCCGAACGGCCGCCGCGAAGCTTACGGACGCGGATCTCGGCGGCTCCGGGCGGGACGGCGTCGAGGAAGTGCGCGGTCACCGAGCGGGGCGTCCCGCCAAGGAGGTCGGTGGCGGCCTGTTGCAGGCTGGCGGCGACCAGACCGCCGTGGGTCCCGCCGAAACCGGCCCAGTGCGGCGCGAACACGGTGGTCCGGATGTCGCCGCGCGAGGTCTGACTATGGGGTTCCATAGTCAGCAACCTAGATTTCTGGCTATGGAGATGTCAAGTTAGCCGGGGGCGCCTAGGCTTCGGGATATGACCATCAAGCTGGACCGCTCTCTCGCCGATCTGCGCTCTTGGCGACCGGAGGCGTGTGGAATGGCGATGGCCCTGGACGTCATCGGACCGCGCTCGTCGATGCTGATCATGCGCGAGGCCCTGCTCTACGGGACCCGCCGGTTCGACCTCTTCGTCGAACGGGTCGGCGTCACCGAGGCGGTCGCCGCATCCCGTCTGAAGCAGCTCACCGAGGCCGGGCTGCTCACGCGCCAGCCGTACAAGGAGCTCGGCAGCCGCACCAGGTACGAGTACGTGCCCACAGCCAAGGGCCGCGACCTCACCCCCGTGGTACTGGCGCTGATGGAGTGGGGCGACAAGCACCTGCAGCCGGACAGCGCCCCCCTCGCCGTCACCGACGACGCCTCGGGTCAGCCCGTGCGGGTCGGCTACATCGCCGAGGACGGCACCGAGCGGACAGCGGACGACCTGCGCATCCGCCCCGCCAGGCATGCTCGGCGGGCCGAGCCGTCCTAGGCGCCATCGACCATGTGGATGGTACAGCGCGACGAGGTCCGCCCCTGCCTGGATGGTCGCCCCGTCGGGTTGGCCACGACTGCCCACGGCTGGCAGGCCGCCGTCAACACGCTGACCGTCCCGCGCGGCACCGCCCACTCCCTGCGGGGTGGCCCACGACGCTGGGGATCACCGCCGACATGTCCGTGAGTGGACCCGAGCACTTCGCGTTCCGTCCCCTGAGCGACCGGGTGGTCGAACTGGGACGACAGCTCACCGCGTTCCCCGGCGGGCGGTCGGCCGGGGTGCCCCGGTGAGGGTGCGGAAGACCTCCCAGACGCCCGTCAAAGCAACGAGAAGAGGATGTCCGTCATGGAGTTGAAATCAGCGCGGGAGATCGACCTCATGCGTGTCACGGGGGAGTTCGTCGCCCAGGTGTTGACCGAGCTCGGGGACCGCGCTGACGTCGGCGTCAACCTCCTCGACCTGGAGCACCACGCGCGGGAGATGATCCGCCGACGCGGGGCGGAGTCCTGCTACTGGGACTACGCTCCCGTGTTCGGGGAGGGGCCGTTCCGCAACGTTGTGTGCCTGTCCGTCAACGACGCGGTCCTGCACGGGCTGCCCCACGACTACACGCTCCGTGACGGGGACATGCTCAGCATGGACATGGCGGTCGGGATCGACGGTTGGGTGGCGGACTCGGCCCGGACCGTCATCGTCGGTACCCCTGCGGAGGAGGACCTGCGGGTCATCCGCGCCACCGAGATGGCGCTGGACGCCGCCATCGAGGCCGCGCGTCCGGGGCATCGCCTGGGTGACATCTCGGCCGCGATCGGCGCGGTGGCGGCCGACTACGGTTACCCCGTCAACACGGAGTTCGGCGGCCATGGCCTCGGCCGGACCATGCACGAGGAGCCCCACGTACCCAACCGGGGGCGCGCGGGCCGGGGGCTCAAACTCAGGGCGGGCACGACCCTGGCCATCGAACCCTGGTTCGCCCGGACGACCGACCGGGTGGTGTTCGACCCGGACGGCTGGACGATCCGCTCGGCCGACGGTTCACGCGGCGCCCATTCCGAGCACACGGTCGCCATCACCGCGGACGGCCCCCGTGTCCTGACTGAGCGCGTCCTTACCCGCTAGTGTCCTGCGGCCGGAGCACTTCCCGCGCATCAAGGTCGTCAAAGGGAGCCCCGGCACGAAACGCAGGGGGCCGTTTACTCCGGCCCGGGCCCGCGCGGAGGCGGGGACGTGTTCGACGGACCGCATGTACATGCGGTGCGGTGCCCGGGCGAAGGCGTGGTCCGCTCACGCAGATCAGCGGCTTACGGGGGCGGTCGGCGTGCGTCCGAACGGTGCCCTTGGCATGGATCCCGGGCCGGTCCTGCCCGGCAAAGAAAACGGCCTGGGGCTCCCGCTGTGCGAGAAGCCCCAGGCCAGATGCGGAGGATCGGGGATTTGAACCCCGGAAGGCGTTGCCACCTAACCGCATTAGCAGTGCGGCGCCATAGACCGGACTAGGCGAATCCTCCTGGCAGGGACAAGCGTACAGAGTGCCGGGTGCGCGCGCAAAACGAATGGGGAAGGCGGGCGGGTTCAGGACATGGCGCGTTCGATGGCGAGGTCGGCGTCGAGGCGGAGTTTGGCGACGGCGCGGGAGAGGGTGCTCTTGACCGTGCCGACCGTGATGCCGAGTTGCTCGGCGATCTGAGCCTCGGACATGTCCTCGTAGTAGCGGAGCATGACGGCCGCCCGCTGCCGTTCCGGGAGACGGTCGATGGCGCGGTGCAGCAGGTCGGCGAGGTCGCTCTTCCAGGTGGGGTCGTCGACCTGTTGCTCGGGGATCTCCTCGGTGGGGAAGATCTCCAGGTGCTTGCGGCGCCATTCGGAGATCTGGGTGTTGACCATAGCCCGGCGCACGTAGCCGTCGCGGGCGCTCGGGCTGTTGATGCGGTCCCACGCGAAGAAGGTTTTCAGCAGGGCCGCTTGGAGCAGGTCCTCCGCGTCGGCGCGGTTGCCCGTGAGTGATCGTGCCATCCGTAGCAGCGCCGGGCCACGCTCGTCGACGTAGCCGGAGAACTCCTCGTACCTGGTTCGCCGCGTCGTATCTTTCACACGGACCACCGATCCGGGCTCGCGACCACGTGCTGTCCGCCCCCGCGGGTGGCTGCGCGGTCTCGCCCTCGCGTCCGCCCTCGTGGGCTATGGCGTGGTCTCGGTCACAATCTTCACCTTGTTCTTCACTGTTGCACGCGATACGTAATGATCAGCTCTCTTTCGCATCATGTTCGAACAAACGCGAATGATCGGGCGGATAGCGATCAACCCGCCCACAGGGGATCCAGTGCCAGACGAAGGTGACATTGCGGTCGCTTCCCCCGGGCGTTGCGCGCGAGCCATAACCCGGGATTGATGACGAAAACGGGGTCGATCGGCGTGTAACACCCTGACCTGGGAGCGGAGGGCGAAAATGGAACCGGGCACGGCGGAACAGGAGGGGCGATGTCAGTAGATTTAGGTGATCGGCGACGGCTCACCGCCGCCGTCCTCGGTGAGGAGGCGGCCCCCGCCGCCGACGCTCTTCCGGGCCGGGTCGCGCGCGGCGTGATCCTCGACATCACGCCGCACATGCTGCGCATCGCGACACCGCGTGGCGAAGAGCCCTTCCTTTTCGAGCGCAGCACCACCTTCTGGCGCGGGGGCGATGTCGACTCTTCGGCGCTGCACCCCGGAGACGACGTCGTGATCCGCTGCGCCCACGGCGGACGCTGGGTGGCCGAACGCGTCTGGGCGCAGATCGCTCGCGTCACCGGTGTGATCGCCAGGCGGGACGGCGAGGCTTTGGAGGTCGACGAGGGGCACGGGCGGCCCCGCCGCCACGTCGTGATCCCCTACCGCGCATCCGGGCGTATCGGCGTGCGCCACCCGGTCCTCGAACCCGGCTATCTCTTCGACGCCACCGGCGTGTGGCACGACGGCGCTGTGCACGCCGTGATCCCGGCCACCACCCAGGCTCCCTACCCCGTCGAGGAGGCCCCGCGCCGCCCGCCCGTCCACCGCTTCCCCGGTGCGGTGTCGGGAACCGTCGGCTGGTACGACCCGGCCCTGGGGCGGTCGACGCACGTCAACCCGCTTGCCCGCGCAGTGGGCGCCGCCTACCCGGCGCTGGACCGCAGCAGCGACTGCGGCGGCGGGTGTGACCGTGACGAGAGCTGCGGTCCTCTGCCCCTGCTCTCCATCGGCATGACGTTCTCGCTGCGCAACGACTGCACCGGCATCTCGGCCACGATCCCGGTGCTGTCCTGCGGTTCGGCCGCCGGCCGCTTCTGCGACGTGTGCACCGCCTGCGAGAGCGAGGCCAGCGGCCGTATCGCGCAGCTGACCCTGATGAGTTTTGTCGCCATGGGCGGGAGCCCAGAGTCCGGATGCTTCAACGCGACGCTGACAGTGGGGTGACGAGATGGTCGTCGAGACCTTTGCGATCAACGTGACCGACGTCGCCAGCGTCGCCGACGCGGCCGACATCGCCGGTGCGGTGCGCGAGATCCAACTGCCGATCCTGACGCTGCTCCTGCTCCTCGGCGCGGTCGCCAAGTTCGCCGACCGCTCGCCGCGCGGGAACGGCCCGGCGGCGCTGCTTCCGGCCCGGGTCCGCCGCCGCTTCGAGCTGGCCCAGGGCTGGCTCGAAGCCGTGCTCGCCGTCGGACTGCTCACGCTGACCGCCCTCCCGGGCGACATCGCCCGCGGCGCTACCGCGGCCCTGTTCACGGTGGCGGCGCTCCTGCTGCTCCGGCTGCGCGAGCGCGACCCGGAGCTGGGGTGCGGCTGCTTCGGTGGGCTGAGCACGACCCCGGTGGGGTGGCGCGCGATCGCACGGGCACTCGTCCTCGCTGCCGCGGCCGTCTCCACCATCGGGCTGGAGTCCACCGGCGTGGTCGTGGTCGCCGCTCCCACGGCGACGCACCTGGTGGCCATGGCGGTCGAGGTCGTGCTGATCGCCGCCCTGTCCCCGGAACTCAACGAGCTCGCGATACGCCTGTTCCACCTGGAGCCGTGTGAGCTGCGCGAGGTGCCGCTGCGACGGACCCTGACCCGGTTGAAGGCCAGTGATGTGTGGCGCGCCAACATGGCGCTGATCAACGAACCCAGCGGCGAGCCCGCTGATGTGTGGCGGCACGGCTGCTGGCGTTTTGTCCGGTTCGCTGGGACGCGCGACAACCGGGAGGTCGACGTGGTGTTCGGCGTCCATGTGCGGGGCCGCCGACCCGCGGTCCGCGCGGCCATCAGCGACGTGGCGAGTGGGGAGATCCTGGCGGTTCTCGGTGAGGTGGCCGCACAATCCGCTCTGCCCGCGCCGGGGGAACGGGAGATCGTCGAGCTGCCCGACACGGTGATTCCGGTGGAGGATCCCTCGAAGACCGCCCCCGGGTGAGGTCCTGTCGGCGACGGCATGTGGCAAGAGGACGTGGGGGGCGCTCCCGACGCCGTTCGGCCATACCGCCGCTAGGCCCAACAGGTGCGCTGCCGTGATCGCGCCGCCCACGTCCGATCTTTTCGAACGCCAGTTCGATAAGCCCTGACTCTAGTGCATCGGCTACCCCGAGCGCCACCCGTCCCCGTGCCGCCGGGGATCCGCGGGTGCCCCGCTGCCCTGCCGTACGGGGGCACGGCCCAGGCCGCGGCGCGGGCTAGGGGAAGACCCGGTCCTCGCGCTCGATCGCCGCTTCGGTGAACGCGCGCAGGGTCTTCTCGTAATCCCCCTCCTCTTTGGAACCGAGGATGGAGGTGATCCCCAGGTTGTCCCCGTTGCGGTAGACGAGGCTGTGCAACACCGCCGTCTCCTTCTCCATCTCGGTTTCCACGGTGTAGGCCCGGGAGGCGTCGGCCACGTCGTCGATGTCGAGTTCCTCTACCGTGTACGAGGTCGTCGCGCCCTCCTCGAACCGCACCTCGTACTCGGAGCACTCCTCCGGCGTCGGGGTGTCGACCACCTTCTGCGCGGTCTTCTCTCCGGTCGCGATCAGCATGTGCGCGATGGTGTCCTCGCCCTGGAGGAAGGTCGCCAGCGAGCTCGGTGCCTCCCGCACCTCCTTCAGCCGCCCCCACCGGTTCGCCGCGTCCAGGCACTCGGGCTTGTCCATGTCGGCCGACTCGCGCAGCTGCTCGGTCTGCTGGATGGTCGCCATCCGGGCGTAGGTGCCCTGCTCGCTGCGCTCGGCGACGATCTTGGCGTCGCCGAACTGCACGAGTTGCGCGTCGCGCAGCTTGGCCGCGGCCTCGGCGTTGGGGTCGTCGTTGGCCGCCTCGCCTCCGCTCGCGTAGCCGCAGGCGGTAAGCGCGGAGACGAGAGCTGAAACGGTGAGCACTTTAATGACTACTTTGCGTAGCGAACGAGGGTGGTCCATGGTGCTATTTCCTCTTCTGTGCGATATTGCCGCTGAGGTCCGAGTGGGCATTTTCGGCGGGCCATCGCCGAGCGTATTCTTGGACTTGCACAGAGTATCGAGGAAGGACAATGGTGTCGGAGCGGAATTCGTCGTATTTCCGGGCTGTACTTAGTTCCATCCCCGTCTACACGCCGGGCCGCAAGGTGGCCGGCCCGGACGGGCGGTCGGTGAAGCTCTCCTCCAACGAGAGCCCGTACGGTCCGCTGCCCTCGGTCCTCGACGCGCTGGCCGCCGCGGCCGGCGAGATCAACCGCTATCCCGATACCGGGGCCGTCGCGCTGACCGCGGCCCTGGCCGCCCGGTTCGGCGTCCCCGAGGACCACGTGGCCGTCGGTGCCGGCTCCGTGGGTGTCCTGCAGCAGCTCCTTGAGGCCACGGCCGAGCCCGGTGCGGAGGTCGTCTACGCCTGGCGCTCCTTCGAGGCCTACCCGCTGCTCGCCGACCTGTCCGGCGCGACGTCGGTACGCGTGCCTCTCCGCGACGAGACGCACGATCTCGACGCGCTCGCCGACGCCATCACCGACCGCACGCGCGTGGTCCTCGTCTGCAACCCGAACAACCCCACCGGCACCACCGCCCGCGAGGCCGAGCTGAACGCCTTCCTCGCCCGCGTTCCCGACCACGTCCTCGTGGTGCTCGACGAGGCCTACCGCGAATACGTCCGCGACCCCCAGGTGCCCGACGGGCTCGACCTGTTCCGCGACCGCCCCAACGTCGCGGTCCTGCGCACCTTCTCCAAGGCCTACGGCCTGGCCGCGCTGCGCGTGGGCTTCCTCATCGGCCACCCGCACGTCGCCACGGCCGTCCGCAAGACGATGGTGCCGTTCGCGGTCAACCACCTGGCCCAAGCCGCCGCGCTGGCCTCGCTGGAGGCCGAGGGCGAGCTGCTGGAGCGCGTGGAGCTCACCGTGAAGGAGCGGGGCCGGGTGCGCGACGCGCTGATCGCCGACGGCTGGGAGGTGCCGCCGACCGAGGCCAACTTCGTGTGGCTGCGCATGGGCGACGCCACCCTCGACTTCGCCGCCGCGTGCGAGGCCGCCGGTGTGGCCGTACGCCCGTTCGCCGGCGAGGGGCTGCGGATCAGCATCGGCACGCCCGAGGAGAACGACGCCCTGCTGGCCGTGGCCCATGCCTATCCGGCGCGCAACAAGGGCTGAGCCGCCGCCGCTCGGCGCCACCGCTTGGCGCCGCTGGTCGCGCGACCAGCGGCGCCGGAGGCGGCCGCGGTGACCAGGGCGACCGCCCCCCGGCCACTGCCGTCCGGCCCGGTGTGCCGGGTGGCGGTGGCCCCGGCTACTTGCCGGCCTTGTCCTTGTCGAGCTTCTCCACGATCAGCCGGTAGAGCTGGCGCGGGCGCCCCGGCTGCAGCGTGCGGTTGGGCGGCAACGGCCAGGCGAGCCCCTCCTCGACGAGGGTGCGCAGCAGCCGCCGGGCCGTCCGCGGGGTGACACCGAGCATCCGCCCCGCGTTCTCCGCGTCGACGACCAGCGGGCCGTCCTCCTCGGCGATTTTCTCGGACAGCCGCACCAGGGTCTCGCGGCCCTTGGTGCGCAGGGGCTCCGCCGTCTGCCGCTGCGGGGCACGCTGCGCCGGAACCAGCGACCGGCCCTCCCGGTCGACCGCGAAGCTCTGCCGGGTCGCCTGTGCCCGGCTCAGCGCCGCGCGGGCGTGGGTCTCGGCGTCCTGCGTGGTGCGCCCCATGCCGATGCCGACCTCGATGGCGATGCCGAGTTCGGCCTTGATCCGCTCCACGAACGGCGGCTGCCGGAAGCCCTCGGTGGCCGACACCAACGAGCCCCGCGTCGCGGTGACCATGAAGGTGTGGTCGTCCACCGGGTGCGCCGCCGCGTTGATGCGGTGGGCCTCCTGCAGCAGCAGCCGGTGGAGGGCCAGCCGCAGCTCGTCGCGCCAGTACCGCGGGGTGGAGCGCCGCGTGGAGTCGCGCAGCGTGGGGACGTCGACGATCACCACGCCCAGCTGCGCCTCCTCCAGGCGGTGGTGCGCCCCGAGCAGACCGGCGGTCTGCAGGGCGCTGCGCACGCCCGCGTTGGTCGGACGGAGCCGAATCACCGGTACCCCGATCGCCTCCAGCCGCTCGGCCACGCCCCGGACACAGGTGATGGCCATCCGGGTGGCCTTGCGCCGCCACAGCCCCTCGTGGAACGAGGTGAGCTGTGCCGTACTGGTCAGCTCCTCATGCACGTGGATGCCGTCGACAGGCAGGTCCACCTCCGAGTACGCCTCGACGACATCGGCCCGGCCGAGCACGTCGAGGCTGGCCCGTGTGGGCTCGAATCTCTCGTCCAAGGTGGCCCGCAGAAGGGCCTCGTGCAGGCTGGCCCCGCCGAGCGGCACGTAGGTGGCGGGCATGGTCAGTACCCCCGCCTTACGTGCGAACTCGTATGGGACGGGGCTCGCGAACAGATAGGCATCGATCGCTGACCCCAGGCGCAGTACCTTGTCGGTCGCCTCTTGCTCGTCTCGATAGGCGGCGGCGATCAGTCTGGCGTTGAGTGGGCCCGTAGACCCCGGCCCCATGAGCATGATGCGCTCCACCACTTCATGGGGCCCAATGACACCAATTGTCAAATCGCCAGTACGCTGCGCACTCACCTCGGGCTGCTCCCCGCTACCATTCCACGCTCTTCACTATGTGCGCCCACTGGTTTCCCGAACCTGTTTCTGTCACGGCATGATTGCCGCGATCGTACCCATTGTGCGGGGCAGATGAAGATCGTTTCACACAGAACGCTGAAAGCCTGGGCGAAAGATCGCTCTCCCACCCCGGCGTGAACTGGGTATTTGTCTCTTATGCCGCGCTTTCGCGGGTGACATCGGCGCCCAAAGCGGCCAAGCGGCTGGCGAACTGAGAGTGACCGCGGTCTACCAGGTAGCCCGATGCCACGACCGTCTCACCCTCGGCCACCAGACCGGCCAGCACCAGAGCGGCGCCGGTGCGGAGGTCGTGCGCCACGACGTCGGTCCCCCGCAGCTGGGTCGAGGGGGAGCCGTGCACGATCGCACGGGTGCCGTCGACCTCGATCTTGGCGCCCATCTTGTTCAGCTCGTCGGCCAGGGCGAAGCGGCCGTCGTAGATGGCTTCGTGCAGGTAGCTCTCGCCGTCGGCGAGCGTGGCCAGCGCCATCAGCGGCGACTGCAGGTCGGTGGCGAAGCCCGGGTAGGGCGAGGTGACGGCGTTGATCGGACGCAGGGGGGCGTCGGCGTCCCGGCGCACGTGCAGCACCGCACCCTGCTGGGCGAACTCCACGCCCATCTGCTCCAGCTTCCAGCGCGCGACGCCCAGGTGGTCCAGGTGCGCGCCGACCAGGCTGACCTCGCCGCCGGTGGCCGCGGCCATCATCGCCAGCACACCGGCGTCGATCCGGTCCGACATGATGGTGTGCTCGACGGCGGTGAGCGACGCGACGCCCTCGACGGTGATGATGCCGGTACCCCCGCCGGAGATCTTCGCGCCCATGCGGGTCAGGAACTCGATGACGTCGAGGACCTCGGGCTCCAACGCGGCGTGCTCGATGACCGTCGTCCCCGGCGTCAGCACCGCGGCCATGATCAGGTTCTCGGTGCCGGTGTGCGAGGGCGTGTCCAGATAGAGGGGGCCGCCGCGGAGGTTCGAGGCCGTGATGTTGATGTGGTTGCGCTCGGCGTCCTCGGTCACCTCGGCGCCGAGGCGGGCGAACCCGCGGTAGTGGAAGTCGAGCTTGCGGCTGCCCAGGTTGCAACCGCCGACGCCCTCGATACGCGCCTGGCCCATGCGGTGCATGAGCGCCGGGACGAAGAGCACGGAGCCGCGGAAGCGGGCGGCGATGTCGGCGGGGAGGACGGCGCGCTCGGGATCGCCGAGCTCGCTGGCGTCGATGACGATCGTGCGCTCGGGCTCGTGGAACTCCACCTTGGCGCCGATGTGCTCGGCGAGCTCCAGCGCACGGCGGACGTCCTCGATGATGGGGACGTTGCGCAGTACCGTTCGGCCCTCCGACGCGAGCAGCGCGGCGCCGATCATCGGCAGGACGGCGTTTTTCGCGCCCTGGATGAAGGCCGTTCCTTTGAGGGAACGGCCGCCACGGACGCGGTAGCGAACCTGCTGGCCCATGCGCATGTACTCCATTCGTGTGGCGGATGTCGGTGATGATGCTGCGGGGGAGTGTCGCCCGCCACGGTTGGACGTGGGACATGCGCGGTGCGGCCCGGCGAGGGGATCGGCACAGCCGTCGGCGTCGAGGACCGGTGACGACATATCCGGCGGCGGGTCTCCAATGCCCAGCGGCGGGAGGATCGCGGCGGGGGTTTCAGGAGGAGACGGGCCCGCCAAGAGGCCACGTGATCGCCCGGCGGCAGGTCGACACACTGTCCTGTGCGCCTGTGGGGCGGAACCGGAAGCCCGCCCTGGCACAGAACGGGTACCACTGTATGCGTTGTGCGTCGCCTTCGGGGCCATCGTGGTGGGGATCACCGGGAGGGGTGATGCCCGCGATGGGGGCGCGGCCGGCCCGGCCCCGGCCGGCCGCTGTCGGCTCAGTGGTGGTCGATGGCAGGGGCCGAGCCGGTGAGCCGGTCGTAGACCTCGATGTACCTGGCCCGGGTGCGCTCGACGACCTCGTCGGGCAGCGGCGGGGGCGGGGTGTCGGCGGCCCGGTCCCAGCCGGAGGCGGGCGAGGTCAGCCAGTCGCGGATGACCTGCTTGTCGAACGACGGCTGGGCGCGGCCGGGGCTCCAGGAGTCGGCCGGCCAGAACCGCGAGGAGTCGGGGGTGAAGACCTCGTCGGCGAGCACCAGCTCGCCCTCGGGGCCGCGGCCGAACTCGAACTTGGTGTCGGCGAGCAGGATGCCGCGATCCTCGGCGATCGCGCGCCCGCGCGCGTAGACGGCGAGCGTGAGGTCGCGCAGTTCGGCGGCGAGTTTCTCGCCGTGCGCGGCGGCCACGGCGGCGAAGGAGACGTTCTCGTCGTGCTCGCCCACCTCCGCCTTGAGCGCGGGGGTGAAGATCGGCTCCTCCAGCCGGGAGCCGTCGACCAGGCTCGGCGGAAGGGGGACGTCGCAAACCGTGCCGGTCTGCCGGTACTCGGCCAGGCCGGACCCGGTGAGGTAGCCGCGCGCCACGCACTCCACCGGGATCATCTCCAGGTTGCGGCAGACGAGCGTGCGCCCGGCCCAGTCCGCGGGTGCGCCGGGCGGCGGGGTGTCGGTCAGGACGTGGCCCGGTACCAGGTCGGAAAGGCGCTCGAACCACCACAGCGTCAGCTGGGTCAGCAGTCGCCCCTTGCCGGGGATCTCGGTGGGCAGCACCCAGTCGTAGGCGGAGACGCGGTCGCTGGCGACCATCACCAGCTCGCCGCCCGCGGTCGCGTAGAGATCGCGGACCTTGCCGGTGTGCAGGTGCGTGAGGCCGGGAACCTGGACGGGTTCGGGTTTGACGACGAAGCCGCTCAAAACGTGGGTGTCCTTGTCCATCTCGGATCGGTGGGGCGGAGCTGGGCCCCGCCGAAAAGCGTCAGTACGGGCGGTCAGGGCCCGGGGGCGGGGGTGGGACCCGGCGGGCTGGCCGTGCGGGTTGTGCGGCCCGCGGAGCCCGTAAGGGCCGCACTGGCCGGTTCCGCGGCGGCTGCCGGGACGCGGGTGCGGCAGAGGCCGACCAGTGCGGTCCCCGGCCCGCGCCGCTGGTTTGCCGTGCCCCCGGAGCGTCGGGAGCCCCGGCGTCGTGGGACCACGTCGATGCACTGGTCGGCCCTCATCGGATGTCCGCTCCTCGCCCCCCCTCGGCCGGATCAGCCGGACGCGACGGCCGGGGCGGCTAGCTCACCTTCGCCAGCCGCTCGAAGACGCCGCCGAGCCGCTGCACGAAGCGCTCCGGCCGGCACACCTCGTCCAGCCGCGCCTCGTCCAGTGTGACCCCGCGCGCGGAGGCCTCCGCGCGCAGCGTCTCGCGGAACGCGGTGC
Source organism: Nocardiopsis rhodophaea (assembly GCF_039530945.1). Lineage (NCBI taxonomy): Bacteria > Bacillati > Actinomycetota > Actinomycetes > Streptosporangiales > Nocardiopsidaceae > Nocardiopsis > Nocardiopsis rhodophaea. Next base: position 149,131 of record NZ_BAAAPC010000001.1, on the reverse strand, counting down.
CGGTCTCCCACGTCCGCATCGCCGCGGTCTGCACGAGAGCGTAGACGTCCTCACGGGACATCCCCGTTTCCAGCAGCTCGGAGACGACCGTGGAGGAGTAGATCAAGCCGTTGGTGGAGTCGAGGTTCGCCCGCATCCGGTCGGTGTCGACGACCAGCCCGCTCACCAGCTTGGTGGTGAGGTTGAGCAGGTAGTCGGTGGCGATCGCGGCGTCCGGCAGAGCGATGCGCTCGGTGGAGGAGTGCGAGATGTCGCGCTCGTGCCACAGCGGGATGCCCTCCATGACCGGCACGATCTGGGCGCGCACGTTGCGCGCCATGCCGCAGATGCGCTCCGACATGATCGGGTTCTTCTTGTGCGGCATGGCGCTGGAGCCCTTCTGCCCCTTGCCGAACGGCTCCCACAGCTCGCGCACCTCGGTGCGCTGGCCGTGCCGCACCTCCAGGGCGATGGCCTCGCACACGGTGGCCATGATCGCCAGGCAGGACACCCACTCGGAGATGCCGTCGCGCAGCACCACCTGCGTGGAGACGTCGGCCGGGCGCAGGCCGAGCTTCTCGGCGACATACGCCTCGACCTTCGGGTCGATGTTGGAGTAGGTGCCGACGGGCCCGGAGATCGCCATGACCCCGACGGCCTCGCGGGCGCGGCGCAGCCGGTCGCGGGACCGGGCCATGCCGAACGCGAAGTCGGCCACGCGGTGCCCCCACACATCGGGCTCGCCGTGGATCCCGTGGGTGCGGCCGACGCGCAGCGTGTCCTTGTGTGCCAGCGCGTGGTCGCGCAGCGCGGCGACCAGGGTGTCGGCCTTGGCCAGCAGGATGTCGGTGGCCTCGACCAGCTGCGCGGCCAGCGCGGTGTCCAGCAGGTCCGACGAGGTCATCCCGAAGTGGACCCACGCGGCGGCGTCGCGCGGCTCGGTGTTGTCGGCCCACGCGGTCAGGAAGGCGATGACGTCGTGCTGCGTGACGGCCTCGATCTCCGCCACCCGCTCGGGGGTGGGCGGCGGCGCCTTGCGCACCGGCTCGACCGCGTCCGCCGGGATCGTCCCCGCGGCGGCGTGCGCCTCCATCACCAGGGTCTCGACCTGGCACCAAAGCTCGTACTTGTGGGCGTCACTGAAGACGCGCCCGATTTCCGGAAGGGTGTAGCGCTCGATCACACCCTTATCTTCGCAGGTCTCCACCCCTGGAGTAGGACCCAGGCCACCCCTGTGGAAAACGGCTCGTCGCCACAGGGGTGTCATTCACGCAGCGCTGCCGGCCGCACACCAGGTCGCTGGAACCGACGTGTCCGGCCCGCCGCCTTAGCGCATGTCTTTGCCGAGCGCCGCCTTCTCGGCGATGTCGGTACGGAAGAACGATCCCCGCAGCTCGATCTTGGCGGCGGCTTCGTAGGCACGGCCGCGGGCCTGGGTGAGGTCGGGGCCGGTGCCGACCACGTTCAGCACGCGGCCGCCGTTGGACTTCAGGTCGCGGGCGCCGCTCCAGGCGGTGCCCGCGTGCAGGACGTAGGCGCCCTCGACCGCGTTGGCGGCGTCGATGCCGGTGATCGGGTCGCCCTTGACCGGGTCGCCTGGGTAGTTCTCCGCCGCGATCACCACGGTGACGGCCGCGCCCGGGTGCCAGTCGAGCGAGGTGATGCCGCCCAGCGCCCCGGTGTCGGCCGCCTGCAGCAGCGAGCCGATGGGTGTGGCCAGGCGGTCCAGGACCACCTGGGTCTCGGGGTCGCCGAAGCGGGCGTTGAACTCGACCACCCGCGGCCCGGCCGAGGTCAGGGCCAGGCCGACATACAGCAGGCCCTGGTAGCGGGTGCCGCGCTGGGACATCTCGGCGATGGTCGGCCGGACCACCGACTCCATCACCTCGTCGACCAGGCCGGGCGCGGCCCACGGCAGCGGGGCGTAGGCGCCCATGCCGCCGGTGTTGGGGCCCTCGTCGCCCGTGTAGGCGCGCTTGAAGTCCTGGGCCGGCAGGAGCGGAACGGCGTGGATGCCGTCGCTGAGCACGAACAGCGACACCTCGGGGCCGTCGAGGTACTCCTCGATGACCACGCGGCCGCACTCACGCGCGTGCTGCTCGGCCAGCGCGCGGTCCCCGGTCACCACGACGCCCTTGCCCGCCGCCAGGCCGTCGTCCTTCACCACGTAGGGCGCGCCGAAGGCGTCGAGCGCCTCGGCCACCTGGCCGGGGTTCTTGCACACGCGGGCGCGCGCCGTGGGGACACCCGCTGCCTCCATGACCTCTTTGGCGAAGGCCTTGGAGCCCTCCAGCCGCGCCGCCTCGCGGTCCGGGCCGAACACCGGGATACCGCGCTCACGCAGCGCGTCGGCCACCCCCTCAACGAGAGGCGCCTCCGGCCCGACCACCACGAGCTCGGCGCCGATGCGGGCGGCGAGCTCGGTGACCGCCAGGCCGTCGAGCACATTGATGACGTGGTTGTCGGCCAGCGCCGAGGTGCCCGGGTTTCCGGGCGCGCAGTGCAGGTCGGTCACCCCCGAATCGCGGGAGAGCGCTCGGACGAGTGCGTGCTCGCGGCCTCCGCCGCCGAGGACCAAGGCTTTCACGTAGCGGACCCTTTTTGTCGTCGTGGGGAAACGTCGTGCGGGGCTGCGGGGCTCAGACCAGGGAGCGCAGCTCCAGCGTCTGGTCGCGCCCCGGGCCCACACCGATGGCCGAAATCTGGGCTCCGGACATCTCCTCCAGGGTACGCACGTAGGCCTGAGCGTTCTTGGGAAGCTCGTCGAACGAGCGCACGTGGGAGATGTCCTCGTTCCACCCGTCGAAGTACTCGTAGATCGGGGTGGCGTGGTGGAAATCGGTCTGGGTCATCGGGATCTCGTCCCAGCGCTCGCCGTCGACGTCGTAGCCCACGCACACGGGGATCCGTTCGAGACCGGACAGCACGTCCATCTTGGTCAGGAAGAAGTCGGTGATGCCGTTGACGCGCGTGGCGTAGCGCGCGATGGGCGCGTCGAACCAGCCGCACCGGCGGTTGCGGCCGGTGGTCACGCCGTACTCGCCGCCCTGCTGGCGCAGCCACTCGCCCTGCTCGTCGAGGAGCTCGGTGGGGAAGGGGCCGGAGCCCACGCGGGTCGTGTAGGCCTTGAGGATGCCGATGACCTTGGTGATCCGGGTCGGGCCGATCCCGGCCCCCGCGCACGCCCCGCCCGAGGTCGGGGAGGAGGACGTGACGAACGGGTAGGTGCCGTGGTCGATGTCGAGCAGGGTGCCCTGCGAGCCCTCCAGGAAGACGTTCTTGCCCTCGTCCAGGGCCTGGTTGAGCACCAGCGAGGTGTCGGCGACGTACGGGCGCAGCAGGTCGGCGTAGCCCAGGTACTCCTCGATGATCTGCTCGGCGTCCAGCCCGCGGCGGTTGTACACCTTGGTGAGGATCTGGTTCTTGTCGTTGAGCGCGAGCTCGATCTTCTTCCGCAGGATCTTGGGGTCGAACGTGTCCTGCACGCGCACACCGGCACGGGAGATCTTGTCGGCGTAGGTCGGGCCGATGCCGCGGCCGGTGGTGCCGATCTTGCCCTTGCCCAGGAAGCGCTCGCTGACCTTGTCGAGGGCCCGGTGGTAGGGCATGATCAGGTGCGCGTTGGCCGAGATGAGCAGCCGCTCGGTGGTGACGCCGCGCTCCTGCAGGCCGCGCAGCTCCTCGAAGAGGACGGCGGGGTCGATGACCACGCCGTTGGCGATCACCGGCACGACGTCCGGGGAGAGGATGCCCGACGGCAGCAGGTGCAGCGCGTACTTCTGGTCGCCGATGACGACGGTGTGGCCGGCGTTGTTCCCGCCCTGATACCGCACCACGTAGTCCACGCGGTTGCCGACAAGGTCGGTGGCCTTGCCCTTGCCCTCGTCTCCCCACTGGGCTCCAACGAGTGTGATCGCCGGCATCCGCGTCTACCTCTTCATTCGTTCGATCTGACCGCAGACAACATCGCGCGGTGTCGTGCACGCACAACTAAGGCCCCGGCGCAAGTCAGCACAGGGGCCCTTGCGTCTAGAGCCTACATGACCCGGAGCCGTCGAGGCAGTGCGGGTGAGCGCCGTCCCCGCCGGCCCCGGGACCCGTGAGTGTGCTGGTCAGAGCCGCACGTTAGCCCTCCAGCTCGTCAGCGGCCGCCGCGCTGCTGTCGCGCAGGAAGGTCGCGCAGCGCTCGGCCTCGTCGGTCTCTCCGATGGCCTTGGCGGCGGTGGCGAGCATGTGCAGGGAGCGCAGGAAGCCGCGGTTGGGCTCGTGGTCCCACGGGATCGGGCCGTGGCCCTTCCACCCGGCCCGGCGCAGCTGGTCCAGGCCGCGGTGGTAGCCGGTGCGGGCGTAGGCGTAGGCGGCTACCGGGTCGCCGTCGGCGAAGGCCCGTTCGGCGAGCTCCGCCCAGGCCGCCGAGTAGACGGGGAACCGAGCGGCGACGGCGGCGGGGTCGTCAGCGCTGGCGGCCAGTGCCTCGCGCGCCTCGGGAAGGTCGGGAAGGTGCGTGGCCGGAGGTTCTCCGAGCAGGTTCTTGTGCAGGTCCATGGGCCCCATCCTGCCAGCGTCGGCCCAGTGGGCACGGCGAAGCCCCCGATCCCGCGGGGCGGGACGGGGGGCCGTGCCGCCCCGCGGGCGGTCGTAAGGGCGTGTTGGGGCGCTACTTCAGCTTGTTGCCCGCGGACTTCAGGTGCTGGCAGCCCTCAACGACGCGGGCGGCCATCCCCGCCTCGGCGGCCTTGCCATACGAGCGCGGGTCGTAGGCCTTCTTGCTGCCGATCTCGCCGTCGATCTTGAGCACGCCGTCGTAGTTCTTCATGACGTGGTCGACGATCGGGCGGGTGAAGGCGTACTGCGTGTCGGTGTCGATGTTCATCTTCACGACGCCGTAGTCGATGGCGGCGTGGATCTCCTCGGTGGTGGAGCCGGAGCCGCCGTGGAAGACGAAGTCGAACGGCTTGGTCCGGCCGTACTTCTCGCCGACCGCCTGCTGTGCCGCCTGCAGCACCTCGGGGCGCAGCTTGACGTAGCCCGGCTTGTAGGAGCCGTGCACGTTGCCGAACGTCAGGGCGGTCATGTAGTAGCCCTTCTCGCCGAGGCCGAGCACCTCGGCGGTGCGCAGGGCGTCCTCCGGCGTGGTGTAGAGCTTCTCGTTGATCTCGCCGACGATGCCGTCCTCCTCGCCGCCGACGACGCCGACCTCGATCTCCAGGATCGTGCGCGCCTCCTTGGACTTGGCCAGCAGCTCGTCGGCGATGCGCAGGTTATCCTCCAGCTCGACCGCGGAACCGTCCCACATGTGCGACTGGAACAGCGGCTCCTGGCCCTTGGCCACCCGCTCCTTGGAGATCTCCAGCAGGGGGCGGACGAAGCCGTCGAGCTTGTCTTTGGGGCAGTGGTCGGTGTGCAGGGCGACGTTGACCGGGTACTTGTCGGCGACGATGCGGGCGAACTCGGCGAACGCGACCGAACCGGTGACCATGTCCTTGATCGTCGCGCCCGACAGGAACTCGGCGCCGCCGGTGGAGATCTGGATGATGCCGTCACTCTCGGCCTCCGCGAAGCCGCGCAGCGCGGCGTGGAGCGTCTGGCTGGAGGTCACGTTGATGGCCGGGTAGGCGAAGCCCTGGGCCTTCGCGTGGCCCAGCATCTGCGTGTAGACCTCGGGGGTCGCGATGGGCATGGTGTGACTCCCTGCTTGACCTGGTGTTTCGTCGGACCGCCCCGCGGTGTGCCCGCTGGTGCGTTGCAGCCAGTATTACGAACTCGGACGGCCGGTATGGGGTCTAGTCCAAATTGACGTCACCCCCGCAAACAGTGCATGGCTCGGGTTAAATGCATCGGATCATATGATGAATATGTGGACAATTCGTAGAATTCCCGTCGCGTTAGGTGGTGAAACCCGCGATTGATGCGGGTCTGTGCCCACCCGGCATCGATTGTCAGAGGTGATTCACGCTACATTCGGCTGCGTGGGACGACATCGCAATGATCCTCGTGGCGTTGGCCAGATCGTGGCCATCGTGGGTGCGGTCGTGCTCTTCATCACTCTCGTCGTGCTGGGTGGGTACTTCCTGTACCGGTCGCTGCCCGGAAGCGCGGGCGGCGGCGTGGTCTCCGAGGGGGCCGGGACCTCCGCCGACGCCAGATCCGAGTCCGCGAAGATGGAAGTGCTCTACGTCAAGGTCGTCGGCGACTCCAGCGACGTACTCGTCCGGATCCCCGGTGGGGACGTGCTCAGCGACGTCACCATGGAGCAGGGGCAGTACGTCAGCTTCGACCAGCCGTCCCTCGACGTCACCATCGGAAGTCCGGACGCCGTCGAGGTCTACGTCAACGGCGAGCTGCGGGACATCTCCGGTGAGGAGCCCGGCTACACCTTCACCGCCGAGGCGCCCTGATCCGGTCCGGGCCTCCGCATCCATGCCTGCGCAGCGGTCGTCGTCCACGATCGCCGCTGGTCCAAAGCGCGCAAAATCCCTGGATCACACGCGCGCGGTAATTGCTTTGGGTGGTGCGAAGATTACTGTTTGTGTTCGTCCGGTGGTCATACGCCGACCACGCTGATCGCATCACTGAGGGGGACGAACATGACTCTGCTGCGCGAGATGGGCCGGGCCGCCGCTGCCGCCGGAATCGTGGGCGCACTGCTGACTCCGGCATCCGCCTTCGCCGAGATGGACCCGCACGTCACCTACAAATACAGCCACAACCGCATCGACGCCTACGAGGGCGGGGACCACATCGGCTACGTCCGCATGGACGGCCAGTACAAGATGTACATCAAGGACACCAGGTGCGACCGGTTCAGCCCGCACGGAGTGGTCGACTCCTCCAAGAAGGAGTGGTGGAACTCCGGCGGCTGCAAGGACCCGGAGAAACTGCACAAGGTGCCACACGCCTACCACTTCATGCTGAAGTTCAAGGGCGAGAAGCCGTCCAAGTGGAACCACATTCACTGACCCGCGGTATCTCCGTGGGGGCGCCGGCCGGCGCCCCCACGCGTCTGTGCGTCCCGCGCCACACGCCGTGCGGGCGCCTCAGACGTCCAGGTCGGAGGCGGCGAACGCGGTACGGTACTCCAGCCCCTCGCCGACGACCTTGGCCTGCGCGCCCCGGTCCACGATGACGGCCACCCCGACAACCTCGGCTCCGGCCTCGCGCAGCGCCTCCACGGCGGTCAGCACCGAGCCGCCGGTCGTGGACGTGTCCTCCACCGCCAGCACGCGGCGGCCCGCGACGTCCGGGCCCTCGATACGGCGCTGCAGACCGTGCGCCTTGCCGGCCTTGCGGACGACAAAGGCGTCCAGCCGCTGTCCGCGCGCGCTCGCCGCGTGCATCATCGCGGTGGCCACCGGGTCGGCGCCCAGGGTCAGCCCGCCCACGGCGTCGTAGTCCAGGTCGGCCGTAACGTCGAGCAGCACACGCCCGACCAGCGGCGCGCTCTCGCCGTCCAGGGTCACCCGGCGCAGGTCCACGTAGTAGTCGGCCTCCTGGCCCGACGACAGGGTGACCTTGCCGCGCACTACGGCCTTATCGTTGATGTGTCGAAGCAGGTCCGAACGATCGCTCATGACCATTGAGCCTAGGACCTATCGATCACCATCCTGAGCAGCCAAGAGGTACGAATGGCGGATTCGATGACCCAAACGGTGCCCGTGCGGGTGGAGATGACGACGGACGACCGGGCCTCGGCTATGGAACTGGCGCGCTCGGTCGTCGAGCGCGGGCTCGTGGCCTGCGCTCAGGTCGGCGGTCCCATCACCAGCCACTACCGCTGGCAGGGAGAGGTGTGCGCCGACGAGGAGTGGATGGTCGTGATGAAGACCAGCCGCGACCGCCTTGACGAGCTCACCGCCCATCTGGTCGAGGCCCACTCCTATGAGGTACCGGAGATCGTCGCCGTCGCCATCGAGGGCGGCAACCCCGAGTACCTGGAGTGGGTGATTGCCGAGACCCGTCGGGCCGATCCCCCGATGCCCTCGACCCCCGCGGCGCACGAATGAGCGCGGTCACCCTGGTCCTCCTGCACGACCCGGCGTTCACCCCGGAGCGGTGGGGCCACATGCCCGCGCGCTTGGCCGAGCACGGCGCGCGCGTGGTGCTCCCCACGATCGACGACGCCGACCGGCCGCCCTACGCCGCCCGCTACATCGCCCGCGCCGCGCTGGAGATCGCCGACGCGGCCCCCGCGACGCCGCTCCTTCTCGTCGCGGAGGGCGCCGCCGGCCCGCTGGTCCCGCAGATCGGGGCCGCACAGCGCGCGGCCCACCGGCACGTCGCGGGCTACGTACTGCTGGACGCCTGGCTCCCGCAGCCGGGAACGCCCACCCGCGCCGAACTCGTCGCGGCCCAGACGCGGGCCGCCGACACCCCGGTGACCCCCGAGCCGCGCCGCCCTCCGGGCTTCTCCACCGAGCCGCTGCCCCTGGTCCAGGACTGGCCGGACGCGCCGTGCGGCTACCTGCTCACCGACGAGCGCTATGCCGCGTGTGCCCGGCTGGCCTCCCTGCGCGATTGGCCGGTGGCCGAGGCGAGGGGCGGCTCCGTCGAGGAACAGGCCGACACCCTGCTCGACCTGGCCCGCCGCCTGTAAAGGGGAGCCCCGATCCCCTCCTTCCGTTGATCTCGGCGATATCGACCGAATACCGGCGAGTATTCGGTCGATATCGCCGAGATCAACGCGGGATCGGTCGGTGGATGGAAAGGCGGAGGCGCGCCCGCCTCCCCATGCGGACGCGCCTCCTGGAATGCTGCGGTGCAGCATTCCCTTGATTACCAGTCGGTTTGGAGGGTCGCCCTGTCGAGGAGGGCCAGAAAACCGCTCCAGTACCCGTCCGGTAATCCGTCGCCGGAGCGGGGCTCCGGCGGGTGCCGACCCGCGCGCTCGCCCCCTCTGCGAGTCGCGCCAGGTCGGCGGACCGCCGATGCCGGGCCCTGCCCCCTCAACGGGGCCGCGGCCTATCGGCGGTGCCGGGGGGAAATGGTCTCTAACCGCTCATCGGTGGCTTACCTACCTCGTCAAGGAACGACAGGGCATGGTCGAGATCGTCGGGCAGGGCAACGCTCCACACGTCGGCCTCGTGGCCGAGGCACAGTTCGTCGCGCAGTCGCCGCATCCGCTCCTCCAGGTCGGCGGAGACCCGGGTGAGCACGGTGATGCGGCCGCGACTCAGCAGTGCGATCGACTCGCCTTGGGTGAAGTACTGGCGCAGCTCGTGGCCGAGCACGATCAGCCGAGCGGTCCGCCGCCACGGGTCGAGGCCTGAGGCCAGCGCCACGACGATCAGGACGTGCGTGGCGGAGGGATGCGCTTCGGGGCCGCTGCCCCGGTACACCTCGCCCAGCCGCGTACGCAGGTAGGCCGTGGTGGCCAGGCCCGTGAGCGGGTCCTGGCAGTCGTCGCGGGAACGCCCGCCGTCGACCCACCCCTCGGCCACCGAGGTCATCAGGTCCAGCGGCGGAGCCGACCAGCCGAGCACGTCGGTCAGCGCGGCGAAGTCGGTCAGTGCCGCGCCGATCGAGATGCCGGACCGTGCTCTGGCCTGTCCGAAACGCACGCATGCCGACGACATGTCGGTTCCCTCGAACGCCGCCGTGCAAAGAGATTCGACGGCCGGGGTCCACCAGTCGTCCGGCGGATCCCACCCGGTCTCCCGACTGCGGAGGCACCAGAGCTCGCGCAACCGGCGACTGGATATGATCCGTTCCACCAGTTCAGAGCCCTCCACTTCGATCCCCAATTCTGTCTCGGCGCCGTTCAGCGCCGTTCGGTCCGCCGCTGCCGGATGGGTCCGCGCCCCCGTTTCGGCGGGCCCATCCCAGCGTCTTCACCCCTAAAGACAGCCGTAGGTGGCGGTTATGACGCGAGTTCGAGATATTTTTTTCTCAGGCTTCCCGCGGGGCGTTCCGGGAGGTCGGCGCCGAGGTGCGACACCTCGGCGGTGCGGGGCGCCGGTCGAGTGGCGCCGAGGGGCCGCATCTGCGGTTGGGCACGGGATCCGGAAGCAGCGGAAAGGCAGCGCATGACGGAGCCGCAAGGCGATCACACCGAGCTACTCATCGGTGACGCCGAGCTTCTCGAAAAGGTCCGTAGCGGAGATACCGCCGCATACGCCACGCTCTACGAGCGGCACATCGACGCGGCGCGCGGCCTCGCCCGCCAGCTGGTGCACAGTGAGGCCGAGGTCGACGACGTCGTCGCCGAGACGTTCACCCGCGTCTTCGGCGTCGTCCAGCGGGGCGGCGGACCGGCCGACGGGTTCCGTCCCTACCTGCTCACCGCGGTCCGGCACGCCGTCTACGACCGCTCCCGCGGCGAGAAGCGCCAGGTCGTCACCGACGACATGGAGAAGTTCGACCGCGGCGAGCCATTCGTCGACCCCGCCCTGGAGGGGCTGGAACGGTCGCTGATCGCCCGCGCCTTCCTCGCGCTGCGCCCCGAGTGGCAGTCGGTGCTCTGGTACACGGAGATCGAGGGCATCAAGCCCGCGGAGGCCGCCACCATCCTCGGCAAGACCCCCAACAACGTCGCAGCCCTCGCCTACCGCGCCCGCGAGGGCCTGCGCGAGAAGTACCTGCAGATGCACCTCTCCGGCGAGGCTCCAGCGGAGAGCTGCCGCCCGGCGCTCGCCCTGCTCGGCGCCTACGTGCGGGGCGGGCTGGGCAAGCGCGACACCGCCACCGTCGACCGGCACCTCGACGAGTGCGCGGACTGCCGCGAGGTTTACGCCGAGCTGATGGACGTCAACTTCGGCCTGCCCGGCATCATCCTCCCGCTCTTCGCGGGCCCGGCCGCGGCCGGCTACCTCGCGTCCCTCCCCGGCGGGGCACTGTCCGCGGGCTGGTGGGGACGGATGTCCCGGAGCCAGCAGCAGGCCACGGCGGCGGGAGCGGCGGCCACCGCCGTCGCGGCGGCCGCGGTCATCGCCCTGGTCGGCAACGACGAAGCCGTCCCGGCCGCGCCCGACCAGCCCCCGGTCGCGGCCGAACCGCCGCAGGGGCGGCCGGAGCAGCCACAGCCGGAGGACCCGCAACCCGAGGCACCCGACGCCGAGGAACCGGCGCCCCCGGCGCCCGCGGACCCCACACCGCCCCCTCCGGTCGCCGCCCCCGAGGTTCCCGCCCCCGATCCCCCGGTGATCCTCCCTCCGCCGTCGCAGAGTCCGACCCCCGAACCCTCAGCCTCCGCACCCGAGCCCGACGAGCCGGGGGAACCGCCCGAACCGCGGGAACCCGGCACCCCCGACCTCGACGCAGGGATCGACCCGGTGGGAGCGCTCGTGCCTGGTCGCACCGGGATCGTCGTGATCACCGTCGTGAACAACGGTGACTCCGCCGAGGCCGACGTCGTCGCCGAGATCGACCTTCCTCCGGGCGTCGCCCTTCGCGCCAGCGGGCGTCGGGGAAGCGCCGCCCCCTTCGCGCCCGGCGGCAGCGGCTGGAGCTGCACCGCCACCGCCGACGGCGGGCAGTGCGTTCGATCCGATCTGGACGCCGGGGCGCGCACCACCGAATACCTGGACGTCGTCGTCTCCTCCCGCGCCGCACCGGGCGGCCCCCCGCGCATGACCGTGAGCACCGGTGACGCACGAGCGGCCGCGACCGGTTCGCACGGTGTCGATCCGGGAGGCCAACCGGCCCGCTACGCCGCGGCCGGGCAGGTGCGCACCGAGAGCACCGGGAACGCGCTTCTGACCTGCGTGGACGACGGGGATCGGTGGCACCCCTGGCCGTGGTGGCCGATCGTGCTGAACAAACAGGACGCCGACGCGGCTCCCGCCCCGGCTCCCGCCACCCCCTCTGCCTCCGCCGCCCCCGAGGCCGACGAGCAGGGGCCGCCCACCGCACCCGCGGCCCCACCCCCGATTCCCTCGGCGTCACCGTCCCCCTCCGCAGCTCCCGACCCAGCCCCCGCGTCCGACGCCCCCGCCCCGGCCCACGACGGCACCGGCCTATCGGTCGAAGTCGGGCCCCACGACCAGGCCGGAGAGACGACCGGAAATCCCTCCGAGGGCGACGGCGCCTGCGCCCGTGCTCTGCGGCGCGAGGGAGAGGTCCGGGACAACGACATGTGGGACATGCGGCCCATGGACCTCGACGACGACCCGGGCACCGAGACGTCCAGTTCGGCGCGGTGGTCCCTGCCCGAAGGCGGCGCGGTCCGCTGGGCGGGACTGTACTTCTCCGGCTCCGGCCGGTCTCCCGCGTCCGCGACGGCGAAGCTGCGCGGCCCCGGGGCGGACTCCTACATCGATGTGCGCGCTTATGAGGTCGGCCGCGCCAAGCTGCCCGGCTACCCCGCCTACCAGGCGTTCGCCGACATCACCGACATCGTGCGGGCGCACGGCGGGGGCGAGTGGTGGGTCGCGGACGTCCCCACGAAGACCGGCACGAGCACGTACGCGGGATGGAGCATGGTCGTCGTCGTGGAGGACCCCTCCGAGACCTACAACCAGGCGATGGTGTTGGATGCGTCAGAGGCCGTCTTCCAGGACGACCAGGGCCTGCGCTTCCCGCTTGCCGGCCTGCTTCCGGCGGCTGTGCCAGCGACCGTCGATGCCGTCGCCTGGGAGGGCGACGCCGACCTACCGGGCGACCAGGTGCTCCTGAACGGGTCAGCGCTCACCCCGCGGGACGGCGACGCGGATCCGAACAACGCCTTCGCCAGCTCCGCGCGGGGCGCTGTCGGCCCGGAGCTGACGTTCGGCGCCGACGTCGTCCGCTTCACGCCGGTCCTCCCGCCGGACCCGGAAGTGCGTCTGGTGACCCGGCAGGACGCGTACCTGGCGGGCGCGGTCGCCGTGACGGCGCCGATGCGGACGTGACGACAGGCCCGGGAGCAAACAACCGCAGATATCCCTGGCACAGCGAAATCCGCGCAGCTAGCACGCGTGAACCGAGGGTGATCATCCGGCCGCGGGTGTCGGAGGGGGCACGCAAACCGAGACAGACTTGGTTAGGCTGTGGCCCGGCCTGTCTATTGGCCGAGGGCCGATCGTTGGATAGACCCGGTACATGCCCCCAGGTCCGGGTGACCAGCACAATGGGAAGGGGCGGTGTCGCGTGGATCGCTGCGCGCTGTTCGTGGACGCCGGCTACCTCCTTGCCGACGGTGCGATGGCTGTGCACGGAACCCGGAACCGGGACTCCGTGTCATGGGATTACGCGGGACTCGTTCAGCTCCTCAACGAGGTGGCGCGTGACCGCACGGGGCTCCCTCTGCTGCGCTGCTACTGGTACGAGGCGACGGCCGACGGCCGCCGCACTCAGGAGCAGGACGGCATCGCGGACATTCCCGGCATCAAGTTCCGAGCCGCGCGTATCCGTCCCGGCAGACGGGAGGGCGTCGAGAGCTACGTGCAACGGGACCTGACCACGCTCGCGCGCACGGGAGTGCTGTGCGAAGCGGTCCTGGTCAGCGGAGACGAGGACATGGCGCAGGTCGTGTCGGACGTCCAGGACCTCGGTGTCCGGGTCACCGTCGTGCACATCTCGGTCGAGGGCAACTGGACCATCTCGCGGGCGCTGCGCCGCGAATGCGACGACCTCATCGAGATCGGAGCCGGGCACCTGCGCCCGTACGTCAATCTCCTCTCGGCCACCGGCGACGAGTCGAGCGAGACGGCCCCCCTCACCAACGGGCGGTCGCGCAGCGGCCCCGAAGTGGCGCGGCGCCCCGTCACGGCGCACACCGGGGCGTCCCGGGTGGAACCGGCGGCCGCCAACACGGGCGGGCTGGACTCCATGTTCGCGTCCACCGGGGCGCAGCAGGCCATGACCGGCAGCGCCATGGACCAGCTGCGTGCCATGCGCCAGAGCATCGCCCAGCAGCGCGGCGGCGACCACCTCGCCCCGCAGGGCGGCACGGACTCCGGCCGCACCTCCCCCTCCGGGCCCATCGACGTCAACGGGTTCCCGTCCGGCGGATACGCCCCGCCGCAGCGCAGACGCGGCGAAGAGCCCACCGGGGGGCAGCAGTCGATGATGGCCAACCCGCCCACCGGTCCGCAGCCCAGCTTCGGCGCCACCGGCGGCGGACCCGGCGCTCCCAGTGGCAGCACCGGCGCGCACCCGAGCATGCGCGACGTCGTGCAGAACGGCTACGGCGGCCCCGCCCAGGGCAACGGGGCCCCGCCAGGGCATCAGATGGGCGCCCACCAGCAGGCACAGCACCCGGGCGGACCACATCAGGCCGGACCCCACCACGACCCGATGATGGGCGGCCCGCAGGGCTATGATCGCGGTGCCCCGCCCAGCCGGGGAACGCCGCCGCCGGGGCCGGACCCCCGCGACCCCCGGTACCGTTCGCACACCGGCGAGAATCCGGCGTACGGAGGTAACACCGGCCCAAACCCTACTTTTGGGGCCAGCACGGAAACTGAATCCGGATTCTCCGGTGCCCACGGACCTCGTCCGGGACCCGGAACCGGTGCTGGCCCCCGCCCCGACCAACCGACCGCTCACGGCGCCTACGGCCCCACACCCCCGGGTGTGGGCCGCCTCGGGCCCGGAGCGGCATCGGCGTATTCCATCGACGACGCGGTGAATGCCGCGCGCCAGGAGGGGAACGACTTCGCCGAGTCGATCGCGCGCGACGCCCCCACCCTGTGGCTGGAGGCGGTGCTCGCGAGCCGTCCGCGGATGCCGTCCGACCTGGAGGCGCGGCTGCTGCAGGGGTCGGCCCTGCCGATCGACTTCCTGCTGCGCGACGAAGTCCGCGACGCGCTGCGGAACGGCTTCTGGAGTGCCCTGGAACGCGCCCGAGGCTAAGGTGTCACGGATCCGGGGCACCGCGCGGACCGAAGAGGGACCTAGGGAGGCTGGCAGTGACCCGCGTGACCACAGCCGATCTCGACCGGCTGGAATTCAGGGCGGTCCAGTCCGGCGACCATACCGACGTCGCACGTGAGCTCATCGCGCTCGCCAACCGGGTCGAGTCCGACAGCGAGATCTCCCGCGCCGAACTCTTCGTCCGCGCGGGTGAGCAGTGGGAGATGGCCCAGGAGTTCGAGCGGGCCACGGCCGCCTACCAGCGGGCGATCGACGACGGCGGCATCACCGTCATCGACGCCCGGGCCCACCTGGCGGGGGCGCTGCTGGAGCTCGACGAGATCGACGCGGCCTACGCGCAGCTGGAGCGGCTGCGCGTCGAGGGGCCGCGCAACCTGCCCACTTACATCACCATCGCCGAAACCCTGCAGGCCCACGGCGACCTGAAGGGGGCGCACGACTGGTCGACTCTGGGCGTGGAGCGGTTCCGGCACCAGGACGTGTCGGCCTACGTGCACGACCTGCTCATGGAGCTGGTGCGGACGCGCTTCCGCATCAGGATGGATCTGGGCCTGACCGAAGACGCCCTGGACCGGCTGCTCGACGACGAGTAGTCATCGGGGAGCGGCCGCCGGGCCGGGGCCGGTGGGCGGTCGGCCGCATCGGACGTCAGGCCGCGGCGAGCAGCGCCCGTCCCTCTGCATAGGCATCGACCAGACTCCCACCGCTGTAGTGCGCCCCGGCGATGCCGGTGAGGTGGTGATCGGCGTTGACCGCCACCGAGTGCGCCACGTGGCGGAAGAGCGCGGCGTCGGACATCGAGTCCCCGTAGGCCACGCACCGCTCGCGCGCGATGCCAGCGCGGCGGCGCGCCTCCTCGACGATCCGCGGCTTGTCGGCGGGAGTGAGAATGTTCTCCGGCAGGGGTGGCTCAGTGAACGGCAGGGGCGGGAACCGGGAAGCCACCACCTCGTCGAACCCGAAGTCGAGCAGGCGTTCGGCGTAGAAGTCGGGTGACATGGTGATGACCATCGAGCGCTCGCGCCGGGAGCGGATATCCCCGCACACATCGGCGATTCCGTAGAGAAAGGGGCCGCCACTGAAGACCTCCGCCACGTGGTCGCCGGTGAGCATCGGCCACACCTCGGGCAGTGCGGCGGCGAAGGCGCGCGTGTCGATCTCGCCGCTGGCGAGGGCCCGTTCGAGGTCGCGCAGCTCGTCCTCGCTGCCGGTCGCCCGTGCGATCTCAAGACTCGCGCTCGTACCCTTGAGCAGGGTGCCGTCCATGTCGAACACGTGCAGGTAGCTCATCCCCTTCGTGTACCACGGACCCCGCACGCTCCGCGACCGCAAATGCACCGTGACACACCACTATGTTGAGGTGTTCCCGGTCGGGCGCCACTAGATGTAGTATCGCTCCCGCTGATGGTTCACCCGGCGTTCGAGCCGTTCTCATCGTTCGACGCGGGTGAGGCAAGAGGGAACCCGGTGTGAGTCCGGGACTGCCCCGCAGCGGTGAGCGGGAACGAACGCCATCCCCACGGCACTGGGCGCCACGCCATGACCCCCGGGAAGCCGATGGCCGGTAGGTGGAGGAACACGGGTTGCACCGTCCTCCGACGCCCGCGAGTCCGAAGACCTGCCATCGGCGTGCACGCGTCCGACGTGCACCGCAACGGGGCCTCGAGGGCGGGCCGCCGGGAATCAGGGAGAACGACGACCTCCGCGCCGAGGGGCGCGCGGGGAACCCTCCCCTGTGTTCTGGTGGGCAACGACCTTCGACACCCCAACCGGTTGTCGTCTACCTGGTTGGAGCCACCATGACCCTCGATCTCGACGTTGCCGCGGCAGAGCCCGCGCACGCGAATCCCGCGAGCGATCCGATGGAGCGGGTCGGACAGGTGGTGCACGAGGCCTGCGCCGGGCTGACGGGGGTGTCGGCCGACAAGGTCATCGCGGAGACGCGGCGCGGCCTGTACCCCGGCATTACCTCCGATGAGCTAGAGCTCGCCCTGGTCATGGCGGCTCGCACGTTCGTCGAAGTCGACCCCGACTACTCCCACGTCGCCGCGCGGCTGCTCCTGGACAAGCTCCGCAGGGAGGCGCTGACCTTCCTCTCCGGCGGCTTCGACGAGGCCGACCAGGCCCAGATGGCCGAGCGCTACTCCGACTACCTCGCCGCCTACGTCGCCCGCGGCGTGGAGCTGGGCCAGCTCGACCCCCGCCTCGCCACCTTCGACCTCGCCCGCCTCGGCGCCGCTCTGCGCCCCGAGCGCGACCTGGACTTCACCTTCCTCGGCCTGCAGACGCTGTACGACCGCTACTTCCTGCACAGCGACGGCACCCGCTACGAGCTGCCGCAGGGCTTCTTCATGCGGGTCGCGATGGGCCTGGCCCTCAACGAGGACGACCGCGAGGCGCGGGCCATCGAGTTCTACAAGCTGATCTCGTCGTTCGACTTCATGTGCTCCACCCCGACCCTCTTCAACGCGGGCACGCAGCGCGCCCAGCTCTCCTCCTGCTTCCTCACCACCGTCGGCGACGACCTGCAGTCGATCTTCCACGGCATCAGCAACAACGCGCTGCTGTCCAAGTACTCCGGCGGCCTGGGCAACGACTGGACCCCGGTCCGCGGCATCGGCGCCCACATCAAGGGCACCAACGGCCAGAGCCAGGGCGTCGTGCCGTTCCTCAAAATCGCCAACGATACAGCCGTCGCTGTAAATCAGGGAGGAAAGCGGAAGGGCGCCGTCTGCGCGTACCTGGAGACCTGGCACATCGACATCGAGGAATTCCTCGATCTGCGCAAGAACACCGGTGACGACCGGCGGCGCACGCACGACATGAACACCGCCAACTGGGTACCCGACCTTTTCCTGCAGCGGGTCGAGGCCAACGGCGAGTGGACGCTGTTCTCCCCCGACGAGGTTCCCGACCTGCACGACCTCTACGGGGCGGAGTTCGCCGAGGCCTACACCGCCTACGAGCGGGCCGCCGAGGCCGGGGAGATCAAGGTGTGGCGCCGTGTTCGCGCGGTCGACCTGTGGCGGCGCATGCTTACCATGCTGTTCGAGACCGGGCACCCGTGGATCGCCTTCAAGGACCCGTGCAACCTGCGTTCGCCGCAGCAGCACAGCGGGGTGGTGCACTCGTCCAACCTGTGCACCGAGATCACGCTGAACACCAGCGCCGACGAGGTCGCCGTCTGCAACCTCGGCTCGGTCAACCTGGCCCGGCACGTGACCGAGGACGGCATCGACGCCGAGCGGCTGCGCCGTACCGTGCACACGGCGGTGCGCATGCTCGACAACGTCATCGACGTGAACTTCTACACGATCCCCGAGGCCGAGCGGGCGAACATGCGCCACCGGCCGGTGGGGCTGGGGCTCATGGGCTTCCAGGACGCGCTGTTCAAGCTGCGCTTGCCAATGGCCTCGCAGGGCGCGGTGGAGTTCGCCGACGAGAGCATGGAGCTCATCTCCTACCACGCGATCACCGCGTCGATGGAGCTGGCCGCCGAACGCGGCGCCTATGAGACCTTCGAGGGCTCGCTGTGGAGCAAGGGCGTGCTGCCGATCGACTCCCTGCGCCTGCTGGACGAGGCGCGCGGCGGCGACCTCGACGTCGACACCACGGCGCGCCTGGACTGGGAGACCCTGCGGGAGCGCGTGCGCACGGTGGGGATGCGCAACTCCAACGTCATGGCGATCGCCCCGACGGCCACCATCGCCAACATCACCGGCGTGGGCCAGTCGATCGAGCCGATCTACCGCAACCTGTTCGTGAAGTCGAACATGTCGGGCGACTTCACCGTGGTCAACCCGTTCCTGGTGCGCGACCTCAAGGAGCGCGGCCTGTGGGACGACGACATGGTGTCGGCGCTCAAGCTGCACGACGGCAGCCTCGGCGCGATCGACCGCGTCCCGGACGACCTTAAGGCCCTGTACGCGACCGCCTTCGAGGTCGACCCCTCCTGGCTGGTCGACGCGGGGTCCCGGCGGCAGAAGTGGCTCGACCAGGCGCAGTCGCTGAACCTGTACATGGCGGCGCCGAGCGGCCGCAAGCTCGACGAGCTGTACCGGCGCGCGTGGCGCAAGGGCCTGAAGACCACGTACTACCTGCGCTCGCAGAGCGCCACGCACGTGGAGAAGAGCACGCTGAAGGGCACGGACGGCAAGCTGAACGCGGTCGCCGCCACCCCGACGCCCACCCCTGCCGCGTCGCCGTCCCCTGCCGCGGCCGTGTCGCCGGGGGCGAGCGCACCGGCCCCCACCCCGGCAGCCGGCGCCACCTCCACCGCCCCGGAACTGGACCCGGACGCCGGTTCCACCTGCTCCATCGACGACCCCGACTGCGAAGCCTGCCAGTAGAGAACTGCCCGCAGCCGCCCTCAGCAGACGTTCCGAAGGATCCAATCACCACATGACGACCACCCATGAGCCCGACACCACCGGCCTCGGCGCCATCGACCGCGACGGCGGCCGCGTCAGCGTCGACGACAAGTCGATGATCAACGCCCGCGCCGACGTCAACCAGCTGCTGCCGCTCAAGTACACCTGGGCGTGGGACAAGTACCTGGCGGGCTGCAACAACCACTGGATGCCGACCGAGGTCGCCATGCAGGCCGACATCGCGCTGTGGAAGTCGCGCGACGGCCTGACCGAGGACGAGCGCCTCATGCTCAAGCGCAACCTGGGCTTCTTCGCCACGGCGGAGTCCCTGGTGGCCAACAACATCGTGCTCGCGGTCTACCGGCAGCTGACCAACCCCGAGTGCCGCCAGTACCTGCTGCGCCAGGCCTTCGAGGAGGCCGTGCACACCCACACCTTCCAGTACATCTGCGAGAGTCTCGGCCTGGACGAGGGCGAGCTGTTCAACATGTACCGGGAGATCCCCTCCATCACGGAGAAGGACGCCTGGGCGCTGAAGTACACGCAGAACCTGGAGGACCCCGACTTCCGCACCGGAACACCGGAGGCGGACCAGGCCTTCCTTCGCGACCTTGTGGCGTTCTACGTCATCTTCGAGGGCATGTGGTTCTACACCGGCTTCGCGCAGATCCTGTCGCTGGGCCGCCGGAACAAGATGGTCGGCATCGCCGAGCAGTACCAGTACATCCTGCGCGACGAGTCGATCCACCTGAACTTCGGCATCGACGTGATCAACCAGATCAAAATCGAGAACCCCCACCTGTGGACCGAGGAGTTCCAGGCCGAGGTCCGCACCATGCTCACCGAGGCCTGCGCTCTGGAGGTCGCCTACGGCCGCGAGACCATGCCGCGCGGCATCCTCGGCCTCAACGCCGACCTGTGCGAGCAGTACATGCACTTCATCACCGACCGCCGCGCCGAACAGATCGGCCTGACCCCCATCTTCGGGCAGACCGAGAACCCGTTCCCGTGGATGTCGGAGATGATGGACCTGAAGAAGGAGAAGAACTTCTTCGAGACCCGGGTCATCGAGTACCAGACCGGCGGCGGCCTGGACTGGGACTGACCTGATGTGACGGGGTTCGGCCCCTCCGGCTTCGGAGGGGCCGAACCCGTTTTTTGGGAGATGATCAGGCTGCGGTGGCGCCGCCGGAGGGCGTCCGCGCGGTGGCGCTCGACGGCGTATTCGGCGCGGCACCGCCGACGAGCGGCCGGGCCGCGGCGCGGATCGCACGGCACGAGCGGTGCGAGCGGGCCCGGAAGGCGGGACCGGCCGTCACGGGCATGTCACCACCCCGTCCAGTCGGTGGGGTGGTCGGGCACGCCGTAGGTGCGGGCGACGCTGACGACGGTCAGCGACTCGATCGACGCGCCGCACCTGCGCCTGTGCTTCTCTTCTGTGCGGGCGGCAGCGACCAGCCCAGCCAGGTGCACAGGCGCGGACATCGATGGTGAGGATGTCTCGGGGACCACGTTCTCCACGTGATGGCAGACGGCGGACCCCTCTTGGTGCGACAGCGAAACCGTGTAAGTGGAGTTGCGCCGCTTGAGTGCGATGTGCGGAGGGAACGTCTCGCGGCAGATGCACCGCTGGCGCCTGCCGCCAGGGAGGGCGATCTCCGCTTGGTAGATGATGTAGTCGCAGGTCTCGTCCGCGACCGTGACCGCGGCTCCGTGCCGCCGCGCCCACGCCCCCAGCTCGGCTCGGCTCGAAAATGCGTGCGCTGGAATGGCAGTCATCGCTGTGCCGCCCCCGACGCCTGGTCGAGGAGCCGGCTGGCCTCGTCTTTCGACAGTCCGCATTCTCGGACCAGGGCGCGCTGGGCCTCTCCGTAGGAGGAACGCAGGCGCACGATTCGTCCGCCTGGCCCGCGAACGGTGAAGCGGAGCATGGGCGAGAGGCCGGGGTCGTAGGTGACGGCGTAGTCACCGGAGACGGCCCGGGTGATACGAGAGGTCATCGGAGTGCCACCTTCTTCCACCGCTCGGCGAGCGCGTCCTGCTCGGCCTGGTGGACGAGGGTGGCGCGGAACTCCGCGAAGAGCCGGTTCGCCGTGGACTGCCGCCCTTCGTGGGCGATGAAGTAGGGGCGAATCCTTGCCGACTTCGGCGGGATCGCGGCGAGCGGCTCCCGGTCGGCGTCGCAGAGTGGGGTGTCCGAGTCGGTGCGGGTGGGCGCCGGTGATGCTGCGAGCATCAGCAGTGCCCCTGCCGCGAGTGTGATGCGCGCCCAGATGCGCGCGCTAATGTGGGTCACGTCGAACTCCTGACGTAGTGCAGTTCGGCCGCGCCCCGGGACGTGTGTTGGAGCCGTCGCCGGGGTCTTTGTGTATCCGGACAGTCGTGGTCTAGCGCCTGGTCAATACGCCGATGGCGCTGCCGAGGTGACGCCATACTACGCTCGTGCGGAGAAGAATGAAATATTCACTCAAAAACAAGTGACACAATCATTGATGAGGTCACCGATAGAGAGTGAACGGTGCACCAAATGTCACAGAAATCGACGCCGAGCGTAGAATCGATCTCCCGGACACCACCCTCATCGAGGAGCACCGACGAGTTGGCTGCCAGTCCCACGCTTCGACGACGTCGCCTCGCCAGGCAGCTACTCTCGCTGCGAGCCAACACCGGTAAGACGGTCGATGCTGTTGCCAAGGAGGCCAAGCAGCGGAGCCCGAAGCGGCCCTGGTCTGCCGCCAAAGTCACCCGCATCGAAGGCCGAAAGCTGCAGCACCTACGGGAGACTGACCTGCTCACGCTGCTCGACGTGTACGGGGTCACCGATGAGGAAGAGCGCGCCGCCTACGTCAAACTCGCCAAAGAGGCATCACAGGCGGGCTGGTGGGTCGGCTACAAGGATGTACTGGGCTCAGGCGCCTACATCGATCTGGAGACAGAAGCAGTCCAGCTCCGCACCTACGAGCCGATGTACATCCCTGGCCTATTGCAGACGCGTGCATACGCTGAGGCGGTCGTACGAGGCAGCGGCGTCACCGACGACCACGAGGTCACCCGTCGGGTCGAGGCCCGGATGATGCGACGACAGATACTCGACCGCCCCGACGCCCCCAAGCTCACAGCGCTCGTCGACGAGTCAGCGTTGCGGAAGATCCCCAGCGAGATCGCCCCCGAGCAGGTGCGGCACCTGACTGCCATGCAACGACCCCACGTGGAGATACATGTGGTGCCAGACGAGGCCGGACCCCACCACGCGATGAGCGGTGCGTTTGTCCTGATGACGTTCCCCCACGACCCGAGCGTCGTGTACCTGGAGCAGTCCATGGCGGGGATGTTCCTGGAAACCGAGGAGGAGCTAGCACACTACGAGGCGCTGTTCACGGACACACAGGACGTCGCTCTCTCCGTTGATGCCTCGGTGGCATTCTTGGAAGCGCACCTGAAGAAGATCCAGTAAAAGAGACGAGTCATGTCTGAGCCCCTGAGGTTCCGCAAGTCTAGCTACAGCAGCGGGACCGGCCAGAACTGCGCCGAGGTCGCCGACCTCCCCGCCGGAGCTGCCCTCCGCGACTCCAAGCACCCCGATCGTGGACACCTTTCCTTCCCGCTCACCGAGTGGCGCGCCTTCCTCGCCGACGTGAAGCGGGACCTCCTGTAGACCCCCTACACAAACGAGGCCCCGCCAAGTGCGGGGCCTCTTATCTAGTTGCTGAGGACAGCGCTTGGGACATCGACCCACAGCCAGTGCGCTCCGGTCGCGGTCACGGTAAGGCCGAGCCGGTCGCGGCCGGGGCTCCCCGCCGACTTCCACGCCGCGTGTGCTGCTTCGATCTCGCCCCAGATGTCGCGTGGCCCGTACCGGCTCTGCACCCATTCAGACGCGCCTGGCACGTAGTCGGCGGCGGCCCACGAGCCGGCCGCGTCGTACACCCAGACGGTGCACTCGTCGTCTTCCCAGATGACCTTGTGGTACAGGTTGGGCACCAGTGTGCCGATGGTGATTGTTCGGCCGGAACCGTCCCCGCCGACTGCAGCGCGTGGGTCCAGTTTTGTGCGCCCTTCCTGCATCGGAGCATCGACGTCAATGTGATCGCGCCAAGTGCCTCGGTGCGAACGCTGGTCGCGCAACCACATAAATGCTGCATCACCAACGATCCGACCGTGTGCCGCACCGGCTCCGTCGGCCTCCAGGCGGACAAGCCAGTGCCCAGCATGGTCCGATCCCCATGGGGCCACCAGGAGTCCGCCTGGTCGCAACTGCTCGACCCAAGCGCCAGGAACCCGCTTCGCGGCGACGGTGGCCAGCACACGGTCGAACGGAGCGCTCTCTGGCACCCCGGCCACGCCATCACCGACGACCAACGTCGGTTGGTACCCCGCTGTGTGGAGGTTGGCGCGACCCTGCGCGGCTAGGCACTCGTCGATCTCAATCGATGTCACCTGCTCATCGCTCAGCCGTGCGCACATCAGTGCAGTGTTGTACCCGGTCGCCGTACCTATCTCCAGTACGGTCTCGCCTCCACGGATGTCCAGGGCCTGGAGCATGCGCACGACGAGACTCGGCTGACTGGCCGAGCTCGTCGGGTACATCCCCCGCCCGTCGGAGCCGATCGGGTCGCCGTCATCGACCTGGGTAACGAGGGCAAAGTCCGCGTAGGCGGCGTCTCGCCACTGCGGTGTCTCCGGCCCGTAGGGGCTGCGCCATGGCGGGTCATCGTCCCGGACCCATACCGTCTCCGGGAGGAAGCGATGGCGCTCGACCTTGCGCACCGCCGTTTCCCAGGCGGGGTCGGTTAGCGCTCCCTTCTCGACGAGGAGGTCGGCTAGCCGGTTGGGGCCATCCGCGAAGTCGTCGGACACCTACTTCTGCTCCTGGCCATCGCCGGACTGGTCTGGGTAGTCCTGGGACCCATGGCCGCTACCCTCTTTGCCGTCCTTCTCCCACGCCGGGCCGCCGCCTTTATCCTCAGACCCTCCCTTACGGTGTCCCACCGTGACCTCCTCGCGATCGCGAACACGTCCGCAATGACCGTAACCCAGAGGTCGCTGTGGGTCATTGGCGTGGCCGGAGGCGGCCATTCCTCCGCGCACGAGGAAGCCCTGCTGGGGCGGACTGCACCCCGGGAGGGCCCTGGAATTGGGAGATTTTTGGGAGACGGCAGGACCCGGCGGACCACGCCAGACCCCGCCACGCTTCGGCAGTCATCCCGGTTGACCGGCGACGGAGATTTCCACCCAGGTCAGATCAGGCTGACGACTTCTTCGAGACCCGGGTCATCGAGTACCAGACCGGCGGCGGCCTCGACTGGGACTAGTCAGCCGGTAGTCATCTCCCCTCCCTGGTTAGGGGCATGAAGCTCATTGGGTCCGGTGCGGCGGTTCGACCGTCCCACCGGACCCTTGTCATTTTCTGAGGTGCAACTGCGGGGGGAACTGATTACACCATAATCTGTAGACATGAATCATTACTTTATCTAGTATAGAGATCATCCCAAGTTCAGGAGGAATGGTTCCCATGCCCAAAGCCCGGCTACACGACGGGAGTTCGATCGACATCGAGGTGCACGGCATCGGCCCCGCCGTCCTGCTCCCGGTCAACCCTCAGCCAGCCGAAGGCGCGCAGGCCGACGAGATGCGGACGTGGGGCGTGGACCCGGCTCTCGGCCGGTCCCTCATCGACGGCCTGAGCGACAGGTTCCAGGTGGTCGCTTTCGATTACGAGGGCCACGTGTTGGCCGTCCCCAAGCCCGACACCCTCACCCCCGAAGCGATCGCCGCCGACTTCCTCGCCGTCGCCGACGCAGCGGGCGTCGACCGGTTCGCCTTCTACGGCTACTCCTGGCTGGCCCTCAGTGGGCTCCAGCTCGCCCTGCGCACCGACCGACTCACCGCCCTCGCCATGGGCGGGTTCCCTCCACTGAACGGCCCGTATGCCGAGATGCTCCGCGTGACTGCCGCGACGCACGCCATGGCCACCGGGGAGGACACTCAGACGCCCGGCGATGTCCCCGAGGCGGATGCGGACTCCGCGTGGGGCGGATCAGCCGACTTCGATTGGAACTCCGTCGAGATCACCATGACCGAGACTCAGACGCGCCAGTTCGTCACGCTCTATGAGGCGCTTGAGTCGTTCGACGATCGCGTCGCCCTGCAGAGGATTATGTGCCCCCGCCTCTCCTTCGTTGGCTCGGCCGACACCATCACTTACGGACCACGCTGGGGCGACGTGATCGTCGACATGGCCGGCATCCTGGCCGCCACCCGACCCGAGCTGCAGTCCCTTGGCTGGGGCGTCCACGTTCTCGACGGACTCGACCACACCGGAGCCATGCAGCCGGACAACGTTCTTTCACTCCTCCGTCCGTGGCTGGAGATTCAGATCGCCAATTGACCCTTGTGGCGCTTTCTCGCCGGGACAAGGAACCGTTGACGCCCACCCGTGAGAAGATCTCTTGGCGTTATGCGCCGGTTTCGACCATAAGGGGGCACGGTGTTCGCGATATCCCTGGGTGACGACAGCGCGGAGCTGCGTCCGCTTGAGCCGTGGCATGCCGAGGAGTTCCTCATCCACATGGACCGGGGACGGGAGTTCATCGGGCAGTACATGGGGCTTCCCGACGTCGTTACCGACCTGGAGTCGAGCCGCGCGTTCCTTCGGATGTACGCGGAGAAGGCCGCCGCTGACGAAGCGCGAATCTACGGTATCTGGACGGAAGGCCAGCTGGTCGGCGGAGTTCACTTCCGGACCATGGACGTCGAACAAGGCACCGCTGAGGCGGGCTGCTGGCTGGAGCCGTCGGCGGTGGGCAGCGGCCTGGTGACGCGAGCCGCGCGCGTGATCATCGAGTGGGCCATCGAAGAGCGAGGTATCCACCGCGTGGAATGGCGGGTCTCGGCGGCGAACGCGCCCAGCATCGCCGTGGCCCAGCGACTGGGCATGTCGAAGGACGGCGTCCTTCGCGAGAGCTACCTGTACCGGGGGAAGCGGCACGACATGGAGGTCTGGTCGGTGCTCGCGCCAGAGTGGCGGACGAGCAGGCACGCGTCGTAAGCGACATCATCTGGGAACGTGGCGGTCGTGCTTCGCGTCCTATTCGGGCCCACGACGGATTGCGGAGGAAAGACACCATGAAGGGCAGATCCCCCTTGCTCGCGCTTCCCCTGGCGCTGTTGCTTGCCACGGCGGGGTGCGCGACCGGTGATGATTCCGGCGGTGGAGGCTCGAACAAGAGCGAGAAGGACCAGAAGAGCGAGAAAGAAGAGGCAGGCTCCCCGGAGGCCGCCGGCCCGCTCGACGCGGAGGACGCCGACCCGGCCGACTGCACCGGGGACAGCGTCTTCATCGAGGCCGTGGAGATTCCCGGCGTAAAAACCGACCCCGTCATCATCCCCGAGGTCAAGAACAAGGCGGGCGAGGTCGTGCAAGAGGAGCAGAAGATCCCCGGCGTGGACATCCCCGATCAGCGTGTCCCCGCACAGTGTGCGACCGTCGAGGACGCTCCGGCCGGATGTCTGGGCAAAGCCTCCATTCCGGCCACCGAGATCCCGCCGGTGACCATCCCCGAGGTGACGATCCCCGCCTTCAAGTACGGGGACGTTGAAGTCGAGGCGGTCACAGCTGACGCGGTTACCTCCGAAGGCGTACAGGAGGACGGGGTGGCCGCAGAGGAAGTGTGCCAGATCAGCGAGGAGGAGGCTGGCGAGGGAGGATACATCAGCTCTGTGTACCGATCGTCCATCTACCGCTCTTCGATTTACCGTGCCTCCGCCTACCGTGGGTCGGTCTACCGCGGGAGCGCTCGCCTGGACGATGGGACCAAGATCCCGTCCGTTCGTGTTGACGGTGTCCGTGTCGACGGCGTGCGCGTGGGTGGTGTCCGGATGGCGGGTGAGCGGCTGAAAGGCCGTCGCGTCGAGGACGTTGACGTCCTCGAAGGCGAGGACAGCATCACCTTCGGGCTCGACGCCGACGTCCTGTTCGCGACCGACTCCGACGAGATCCGCCCGGACGCGGCGACGACCCTGGCCGAGGTGGCCGACCAGATCAAGGAGCTGCCGGACGACGCGCCGATCACGGCCGACGGGCACACCGACTCCGACGGGGACGAGGACCACAACAAGGACCTCTCCGAACGCCGAGCGCAAGCGGTGGTCGACTGGCTCGTCGACGAGGAGGGCCTCGACGCCGACCGCTTCACCGTCACCGGCTATGGCGAGACCAAGCCCGTTGCCTCCAACGATGACGAGAAGGGCAAGCAGAAGAACCGACGAGTGATGATCTCCGCCGACACCTGAGTCGCGTGCGCGTCCGATGGGCGGGAAGCGGCCTCTGACATGGAAAAGGCGCCAAGGACTGGCCTTGGCGCCTTTTCTTCTTACCGGGGATCGTATCCAGGACCAGGGGCGAAACGGACGCGACTCCGGCGTCGACGTCATGCTGTCGACGACAGAGCTAGCCGACCGGGAGCTCTTCGTCGCGTTTGTCGAGCACGTCCTGGACCTGTTCGGCCAGGGGCTTGTCGGCGTCGGGCTGGTCCGCGTCGAGGTCGGTTCGGGGAACGCCCGGGCAGGTGCTGGCGCTGCCGGGCAGGACGCCGTCGATCAGGTAGTCGTCGATTCGCTCAGTGACGCAGTCGTAGTCCGGGACGCCGTAGTAGCCGTGGTTGCCGTCGTCCTCGACGATGATCAGGCTGTCGCGCAGCCGCCGGGCCATGGCGGGGCCGCCCTCGTAGGGTGTCTGGGTGTCGTACTCGCCCTGGATGACCACACCGGTCGGGTACCCCGCCCGCTCCAGCTTCACCGGCTTCTCCGGCGGCGGGGAAGTACGGAAGGTGCACGGGTTGGGGGCGGCCGCGGCGACGCCGTAGCCGTACGGGTGGTTCTCCCGGAAGTCCCGCATGTCGTCGTAGTAGACGTTGAGGTCGCTGGGCCAGTCCGCCTCGCACAGGATGGCGCTGTAGGTGCCGTTCATCAGCCGGTCCCGGGAGGCGGCAGCGACCAGTCCGGCCGCCTCGGCCGCGTCTTGGGCCGCGGCGGCCGGCTGCTCTCCGCTCCCCTCCTCCGGGACACCGTCGCGCAACCGGGTCAGCGTGTCGGCGAACAGATCCCACTCGCCCTGCCAACGGGCGAGGTCACCGACGAAGAGGTCGAAGTCGGTCCGGGTGAGGCCGTCGACCGGCTCCTCGTGCAGCCGCTGCGCCAGGTCCTCGATGAGTCCGCGGACGGCCTTGGCGTCCTTGCCCAGGCCGAGCTTGTCGTCATTGTCCGCGGCCCACTCGGCGAACCGCTGCACGTTCTCGGTAGCGGCGGGCGCCATCGCCTTCCAGTCGTCCCGCCATATGCGGTCGGGGTGCACGGAGGAGTCGAGGACGCTGCGGTCGAGGCGCTCGGGGTAGAGGCTGCCGTAGACGGCGCCGAGGTAGGTGCCGTACGAGTAGCCCAGGTAGTTGGTCGTGTCCTCGCCGAGCACGCCGCGGATGACGTCCATGTCGCGCGCGGTGTTGGCGGTGGTGACGTGCGGCCGCAGCGACCCGGCCATCCGGTCGCATCCCTCTTCCGTGCGGCGCGCCGCCTCGGTGAAGTTGTGCAGCTCGGCGTCGGTGGGGCGGGAGGGCAGGTCGTATTCGGCGGGGTCCGGTATCGAGCAGCTGAGGTTGGTGGACGCCCCGACCCCGCGCGGATCGAAGCCAATGAGATCGTAGACCTCCCCGATCCGCTGGTCGCCCACGAACCCGGGCATCCCCAGCCCCGGCCCTCCGGGGCCGCCGGGGTTGAGGATCAGGATGCCGCGCCGATGGTCCCGGTCGCGCGCCTTGAGCCGGGAGACCGCGATCCTGAGCTTTCCGCCCTTGGGCGCGGTGTAATCCATGGGGACCGTGATCGAGGCACATTCGAGCCCCTCGGCGCCCCCGTCTGCGCAGGGCTTCCAAGAGACCTTCTGCTCATAGAAGCTTCGCAGCTCGGGGGCGACCGTATCGGCAGCGGCGGGCGGCGCCCAAGCGAGGACGCCGCCCATCGCGATCAGACCGAGCACGCTCCCGAGGGCGGTGCCGGAGCGCCTGCCGGTTCGTCTGATGATGTCCACAGCATGCCTTCCGGTGGGGATTGCCGCCATCACGCAGGGTGCGCGAGGTGGGCAATGTCGGACATGACGGTGGACGAGACTAGAGAGCCGGGTGTGCGGTGCGGAACCGCTAAAAGTTGTAGTTCTTATGGCCAGAGGCGTCTCCTGCCCCCCCATCTAGGCCTTTCGAGCATCCCGCCGCATCAGCCAAAGGAAGAACGGCGCCCCGCACAGGGCCGTGAGGATGCCGACGGGGATCTCCTCGGGGGACGCCAGGGTGCGCGCGGCGAGGTCGGCGAGGATGAGGAAGACCGCGCCGAGGAGGGTGGCCACCGGGAGGAGGCGGCGGTGGTCGGAGCCCACGAGAAGCCGGCCGATGTGCGGCATCATCAGGCCGACGAAGCCGATCGGGCCGCTCACCGCGACCATGACGCCGATGGCCAGGGAGATCAGTACGAACATCAGCACACGGAACCGGTCGGCGTGCAGTCCGATGCCCGTCGCCATGTCGTCGCCGAGCTGGAAGACGTTGAGCGCGCTGGTCTGGGTGGCGATCAGGAGCAGGACGATGAGCACCGTGACAGCTGGCAGCGGGAGCATGTCCCACGTGCTGCCGCCCAGCCCGCCAAGGGTCCAGCGCATGACCTGCTTGGCGGCGTGGGGCTGGCCCGACAGCATGATGATCAGGTTCGCGGCGGCCTGCAGCACCTGGCCGACCACGACACCGGACAGGATGAGGCGGGTGCTGGTCATCCTGCCGCTCGTCCGCGCCACGGAGTAGACGGCCACCAGTGCGGCCAGGGCCCCGAGGAAGGCCGCCAGCGGAACCGAGTACGCACCGGCCACGGTGATGCCCGCGACCGTCACGAGCACCGCGCCGAAGGTCGCGCCCGAGGACACCCCCAGCAGGAGCGGGTCAGCCAGGGGGTTGCGCACCAGCGTCTGCAGTACCGCGCCCACCACCGCGAGTCCGGCCCCGACCACAGCGGCCAGCAGGACCCGCGGAAGCCGGGCCGTCAGCACGATCCGCTCGTGGGCCACCGACCAGGTCGGGTCGATGGCGCCGGGGACGATCTGGTGGGCCAGGATGCGCCAGGTGTCGGTGACGGAGATTCCCACCGAGCCGGCGACGACGCCGAACGTCACAGCCAGCGGCAGTGCGGCGAGTAGGACCGGCACCACGACGGACACGGGGAGGCGGCGCGGGATGCGCCGCTTCCGAGGTGTCTGCCGCTGGCCGTCCCGCTGGGGGCCGCCGTGATGGTTCTCAGCGGTCGGGTGGTCGCGGGTGGACTCCACTGTGGCGTGGGCGGCGGACCGCGGGTGGTGTCGCATGGCGCCGCTCAGAACGCGTCCGGGTGCAGCTGCTGGGCGACGTCGTAGACGGCGTCGCCCGCGCGGACCCCGACCACCGCCGAGGACAGCGGGAGTACCGCGAACCGCTCCTCCTTGATCGCCGGGACTTCGGCGAGGGTGGGGTTGTCCAGCAGCGCCCGCTTCTTCTCCTCCACCGGGGTCGCGCCGTAGTCGTAGATGAGGATCGCGTCGGGGGAGCGCTCGGCGACCTGTTCGACGGAGACGTCGGCGAACACCTTGTCGACGTCGTCGAAGACGTTGCGGCCTCCGGCGCGCTTGATGATCTCGTTGCCGATGCCGTTGCCGCCCGCGGTGAAGACGGTCGAGTCGATGGAGTCGACGACGACCACGTCCACCGGATCCACGTCCGACAGCCGTTCGTGTGCTTCGTCCACCCGCGACGTGATGTCGTCGTTGACCTCGTCTGCGCGGTCCTCGACGCCGAAGATCGACGCGACGTTGTCGATCTCGGTGGAGACGGTCTCCATGGTGACGTGGTCCGTGCACTGCTCGATGTTCTCGTAGGTCGCGATCCCGGCATCGGCCAGCGCCTCCCGGCCCCGCCCCTCGGCGTCATCGAAGGCGCTGCTCCCGAACCCCGCGTACACGAAGTCCGGGTCGGCCGCCAGCACCTGTTCGAACGACGGGTACTCCTCGGCCAGGACCGGGACCGCGTCGTAGGCCTCCTGGAATTCCGGCAGCACCGCGTCGTCCAGATACGCCGTGCCTACGAGCCGGTCCTCCAAGCCGAGCGCGAGCATCACCTCGGTGGCGTGCTGGTTCATGGTCACCACGCGCTCCGGCGGCGCGTCGATGGCGACATCGGTGCCGCAGTTGGCGATGGTGACGGGGAAGCCCTCCGGGGAGGCCGTGGTGGGGTCGTCCGTGGCGTCCGACGCCCCGCTCCCGCAGCCGGTGAGCGCGACGACCAGGGCTGAAGCGGCCGCTGCCGCGGCTGTCGCCGACGACGTCGATGCTGTGCCCCGGGCCGACAGGTGCCGGGCGAAGGGCGGGAAGACGGGGAAGGAGGCGGTGAAGGGGTGGGGGAGCTTGGGCACGTCCGGTCCTCTCGCGGGTCCGGGCGCGGCGGGATGCGCGGGCGCCCCTGCAACCAGGGTGGTGCGCCCGCTCGTCCCGGGGGTCCGCGCCCCTGGTCGACGATGTCGCGACGGCCCAGTCTCCTGACTCCCGGATCATCGCGTCACCCGGCCTTCCAGCGCCTGCGCGCCGTGGCCATGCGTGGGATCGACATCCCCGGTCACAGTGGCGGGACCGTGCCGGACTCGCACCGGCTTCCTGGTTTCCGTCGCCACTGGTGATCGTAGGGCCCGGGAGCTGCACTTACGCGTTCGGGGCGAAGTGGTGTCCCGACCGTGATCTTGGACACCGGGGGGCGGAGGGTCATGGAAAGGCAAAGCGCCCGACCTGCCTATATGTACCCTTCATTACGGTAAATGTCCGATCAGACAAGGTGTAAGGGGGGCGCATGGCCGGTTCGACAATCATGGACGACGAACGCATCGGCCAGGTCTCGAAGTAGTGACCAACTCCATATCGGTCATTGCCACACCTTTCACTCGCGCGCCAGGATTCGGTCAATTGCCGTGATCCCGACGATCAGAGAAAAGAGGGGAGCCGAGTGAGCAGTTCGATGGTGGCCTCGACCGCCACCTTCGCCATGTACTTCGTGGCGATGGTCGCGATCGGTCTCTGGGTTTACAAGCGGACGACGTCCCTGTCCGACTTCGTCCTCGGCGGCCGCCAGCTGAACAGCTGGGTAGCGGGCCTGAGCGCGAACGCCAGTGACTTCAGCGCGTGGCTGCTGCTGGGGCTCCCCGGTGCGATCTACCTCTCCGGCCTCGGGGAGGCATGGATCGCCGTAGGCCTCGCCATCGGCTTCGCGGCCAGCTGGTACCTCATCGCCGGCCGGCTGCGCGTCTACACCGAGCGCGTCACCGACGCGCGCAACGGCGGGGATTCCGACTCGCTGACCCTCTCCTCCTACCTGGAGAACCGGTTCGGTGACCACAGCGGTGTCCTGCGCGGTGCCTCGGCCATCCTGATCCTGCTCTTCTACCTCTTCTACGTCGCCTCCGGCCTCGTCGCCATGGGCAACCTGTTCGAGCAGGTCTTCGACATGCCGTCGAGCGTCGCCATCATCGTCGGCGTCTCGATCGTCGTCCTCTACACCTTCCTCGGCGGGTTCCTCGCGGTCAGCTACACCGACGTCATCCAGGCCGTGATGATGTGGCTCGCGCTGCTCATCGTGCCGATCGTGGCCATCGTCATCGTCACGACCGACCCGTCCGCCGGCCACGAGGTCGCGTTCTCCGACATCCTCGGCGGTGTCTCAGCCGAGGGCGACTGGAAGATCGGCGACGCCCTGGCCCCCATCGCCGTCGTCTCCGGCCTCGCCTGGGGTATCGGCTACCTCGGCCAGCCGCACATCCTCGCCCGCTTCATGGGCATCCGCTCGGCCAAGGCCGTCCCGCAGGCCGCCGTCATCAGCGTCGGCTGGGCGGTCACCGCCATGGCCCTGGCGCTGCTCGTCGGCTTCACCGGCGTCGTCTTCTTCGACTCCCCGCTGGAGGACGCCGAGCAGGTCTTCCCCACGCTCATCAGCACCCTGATGAACCCGTGGGTGGCCGGACTGCTGCTCGCCGCCATCCTGGCCGCGGTCATGAGCACGGCCGACTCCCAGCTCCTGGTCGCCTCCTCCGCGATCACCGAGGACGGCTACCGGGCGTTCGTCAACCGCGAGGCCTCCCCCATGAAGCTGGTGTGGATCAGCCGCGCCGCGGTCGTGGGCGTGGCCGTGGCCGCCGCGGCCATCGCTCTTTCGGGCAACCAGACGATCATGGAGCTGGTCGGCTACGCCTGGGCCGGGTTCGGCGCCGGATTCGGCCCTGTGATTCTGCTCTCCCTGTACTGGCGCAAGATGAACCGCGCGGGGGCGCTCGCCGGGATGGTCGCCGGTGGCGCGATGGCGGTCATCTGGACCGAGCTCGACGCCCGGGTCCTGGAGACCGGCCTGTACGCGATGGTCCCGGCCGTGATCGCCAGCCTCCTCGCGATCGCCCTCATCAACCCGCTGGGACGGGCCAGCCAGCAGATGGAGGAGGACTTCGACCGCGTGGACGGTGAAGCCAAGGCCACCGTCTGAGCCCATGGCCCAGCTCAGCCAACCGTGAACGACAGGGCCCACCGGCACCCGCTGCCGGTGGGCCCTGTCATCGCTGTTGTGACGTACCGGTGATGGGGGCACGCTGTTGTGTAATCGGGTCGTACAGGTAGAACGGTGTCATGTCCGCCAGTAACGATCACCCCGCTGTGTGGTCTCGGCTCGATGTCGTCGAAGGACTGGGCCTAGGCACACTCATCGCGGAAACGGACGGCTTCCGGTTGGAGGCGACGGAGGTTGTCGTCGACCGGGGCGCCCGCTATTCCTGCCGTTTCACCGTGTGGGCCGATCTGGCGTGGGCGACCCGGGGCGCCCGGGTCGAGATCCTCTCTCCGGACGGCGTGCGCACCCTCGAACTCGCGTCAAAGGGCGCCCACTGGACGCGCGACGGCAAACCAGCCCCCGACCTCGACGGGTGCGTCGACGTAGATGTCGCGTCCACCCCACTGACCAACACGCTGCCCATCCGCCGCCTGGGGCTGAGTCCGGGGGAATCGCGCGAGATCCCCGTCGCGTGGATCGACATCCCCGACCTGCGCGTGCACCGGACGACCCAGCGCTACACCCGGCACCAGTCGTCCGAAGGCCGCGGGCGCTACGTCTACGGCGACCCCGGCAACATCAGCTACGAGCTGACCGTCGACCGGCACGGCCTCATCGTCGACTACGAGGGTTTCGCGGCCCGAGTGAGCTGATCAGTCCCCTCCCCCTCCTCCGTTGATCTCGGCGAGCTTCTCAGGGTCGACCCCGCGTTCCTTGTGCGGGAAGGGCGTTCGGAATAATCCGACGACGCTCGCCTACGGAATGGGACGACCCCTCATGACCAACACGCACGTGTCCGACCTGCACGACGCCCGCCGCGCCATCATCCAGGAGCTGGAGGTGGCGGAGACGTTCGACGCCCACGGGGAGATCGATCGCCGGGTCGGCTTCCTCGCCGACCGCCTCACCGCAACCGGGTGCACCGCCCTCGTCCTGGGCATCAGCGGCGGAGTGGACTCCCTCACCACAGGTCGGCTCTGCCGACTGGCCGTGGACCGGGTGCGCGCGGGCGGAGGCAGCGCCGAGTACATTGCGATGCGCCTTCCCTACGGTGTCCAAGCCGACGGGCAGGACGCCGCCCGCGCCGTCGAGTTCGGTGCCCCCGACCGGTGTCTCACCGTCGACGTCAAGCCCGCCACCGACGCGCTCGCCGCCTCGATCACCAAGGCCGGGC
Organism: Nocardiopsis rhodophaea; assembly: GCF_039530945.1. Lineage (NCBI taxonomy): Bacteria > Bacillati > Actinomycetota > Actinomycetes > Streptosporangiales > Nocardiopsidaceae > Nocardiopsis > Nocardiopsis rhodophaea. Next base: position 114,179 of record NZ_BAAAPC010000001.1, on the reverse strand, counting down.
TCGACTTCCCCGACGACGGCGCGCGCGACTTCGTCATCGGCAACGCCAAGGCGCGCGAACGCATGGTCGCGCAGTACGCCGTGGCGGGCGCGACGGGCGGTCTCGTGGTCGGCACCGACCACGCCGCCGAGGCGGTGACCGGCTTCTTCACCAAGTTCGGCGACGGCGCGGCGGATGTCGTGCCGCTGACCGGCCTGACCAAGCGCCGCGTGCGGGCCATCGCCGCTGAGCTGGGGGCGCCGCGGGACCTGGTGAACAAGACGCCCACCGCCGACCTGGAATCACTGTCCCCGCAGAAGCCCGACGAGGACGCGCTCGGCCTGACCTACGACGAAATCGACGACTTCCTCGAAGGCCGCCCGGTCCCCGACCGCGTCAGCCGCGCCCTGATCGACCGCTACCGCGCCACCGCCCACAAGCGCGCCCTGCCGACCACGCCCTGAGGCATCGTCCGGCGACGACCGGGCGTGCCTCGCGCCCCGGTCCGCCCCGCCACCGCCGAACTGTCACACCCGCCCGTCACCCTGGGCGGGTGTTCGGCGTTTCCCCCGTTTCTCGCCCCGGCACCGCGCATGCGGAATCATCCCGCCCCGCCACGGCTTGACCTCAACAATGCTTGAGGATTTAGCGTCGGGACCCGTACCGGGCGGAGCGCACCAGCGGCCCGACCTGAACTCCCCAACATTCGGTGGTGTGGCATGAGCTCCATGGAAGTCACCGCGTGGCATCAGCTCTACACGTCGATGCACGCCCAACAGGACCGGCGCCCCTTCTCCAGGGCCACGTTCCGGCGCATCCTCTCCTTCGCCCGACCGAACCGGCGTCGGCTGGGGCTGTTCATCGCGCTCAGCGTCGTGTCGGCGACGTTAGCCGTCGCGACCCCCGTCCTCGCGGGCCAGGTGGTCGACGCGATCGTCGGCGGCTCGGCGGTCGACCTCATCGTCCGGCTCGCACTCCTCATCGCGCTCATCGCCGTCGCCGAGGCCGGGGTCGGCCTGGTCACCCGGTACCTGTCGGCGAGCATCGGCGAGGGCGTCATCGTCGACCTGCGCACCGCCGTCTACGACCACGTCCAACGCATGCCGATCGCCTTCTTCACCCGCACGCGCACCGGAGCGCTGGTCAGCAGGCTCAACAACGACGTCATCGGCGCGCAGCGGGCGTTCAGCGACATCCTGTCCAACGTCGTCGGCAACATCGTGACGCTCACGCTCGCCCTGGCCGTGATGCTTTCGCTCTCCTGGCAGATCACCCTGATCGCGCTGGTCCTCCTGCCGGTGTTCGTTCTGCCCGCGCGGCGCATGGGAGGCAAGCTGGCCCGGCTGGAGCGCGAAGGCGCCGACCACGACGCCGCCATGGGCACGCAGATGACCGAGCGGTTCTCCGCGGCCGGGGCGACCCTGGTCAAGCTGTTCGGCCGTCCCGCCGACGAATCCGCCGAGTTCGCGCGCCGGGCGTTGCGGGTGCGCGACATCGGGGTCCGAACGGCGATGACGCAGGAGGTGTTCATCACCGCGCTGACCCTCGTCTCCGCCCTCGCGCTCGCCCTCGTCTACGGGCTGGGCGGGTTCTTCGCCGTGGGCGGGATGCTCGACGCCGGCTCCGTCGTCGCGCTCGCGATGCTGCTCACCCGCCTGTACGCGCCGCTGACGGCGCTGGCCGGTGCCCGCGTGGAGGTCATGAGCGCGCTGGTCAGTTTTGACCGGGTGTTCGAGGTCCTGGACCTGCCACCGCTGATCGAGGAGAAGCCCGACGCTCGCGGCGTCCCCCAGGGGCCGGTGTCGGTGGAATTCGACGGCGTGAGCTTCGCCTACCCGTCGGGCGACAAGGTCTCCCTGGCGTCGCTGGAAGAGGTCGCCAACCTCGACACGCGCGGCGGCGAACGTGTCCTGCACGACGTGTCCTTCCGCGCCGAGCCCGGGCAGATGGTGGCGCTGGTCGGCTCGTCCGGGGCCGGGAAATCGACGATCGCGCAGCTGCTACCGCGCCTCTACGACGTGGACGAAGGCGCTGTGCGGCTGTCCGGAGTCGACGTCCGGGACCTGACCGCCGACTCGATCCGCGCCGCTATCGGGATGGTCACCCAGGACGGGCACCTGTTCCACGAGTCAGTGCGGGAGAACCTGCGGTTGGCCCGGCCGGAGGCTGCGGATGACGAACTGTGGTCCGCGCTGCGCCGCGCACGCCTCGACGACCTCATCGCGTCGCTCCCCGACGGGCTGGACACCATCGTCGGCGAGCGCGGCTACCGGCTCTCCGGGGGCGAACGCCAGCGGCTGACGATCGCGCGGCTCCTGCTGGCCCGCCCGCAGGTGGTGATCCTCGACGAGGCCACCGCGCACCTGGACTCCACATCCGAGGCGGCGGTGCAGGAGGCGCTGGGCGAGGCGCTCGCCGGGCGCACCGCTGTGGTCATCGCGCACCGCCTGTCCACCATCCAGGCCGCCGACCTCATCCTGGTGATCGAGGCCGGGCGGGTCGTGGAGCGCGGAACGCACGCCGAACTCCTCGCTGCTGGCGGCCGCTACGCGGAGCTGTACCGCACCCAGTTCGACTCCTCGCCCACCTCGGAGCCCGAGGCGCGGGGCCTGGGCCGGGGACTGGAAGTGCTGGAGCCGGGGGCCGCCCGCTGACGCCCGTCGGCCACGGTGCCGACCGCGGCCGACGGCCCCCCCTTTTCCTCCGGTGGACTCGGAAAAGCTTCCGGTCGGCTCAGCCGACCGGAAGCTTTCCGCCGCGGTCGTCGAGCACGTGCTGCACCTGGTCGGTCAGGGGCTGGTCGTCGTCGGCGCCCTTACCGTCCAGGTCGGGGCGTGGGACGCCCGGGCAGGTGGTGGCGCTGCCCGGCAGGATGCCGTCAATCAGGTAGTCGTCGATCTGCTCGGTGACGCAGGTGTAGTCCGGGCCGCCGTAGTAGGCGTGGTTGCCGTCGTCCTCGACGATGATGAGGCTGTCGCGCAGCCGCCGGGCCATGGCGGGGCCGCCCTCGTAGGCGGTCTGCGGGTCGTACTCTCCCTGGACGACCACACCGGTCGGGTAGCCTTCGCGCTTCAGCTCCACCGGTTTCTCCGGCGGGGTGGAGGAGCGGAAGGTGCACGGGGCAGGCGCGATCACCCTGACCCCCCAGCCGTAGGGGTGGTTGTCCCGGAACTCGCGCATGTCGCGGTAGTAGGTGTTCAGGTCGGTGGGCCAGTCCACCTCGCACAGCACCGCGTTGTAGGTCCCGTTGTCCAGCCGTTCCCGCGAGCGGGCCGCGACCTGGCTGGCGGCTTCGGCCGCGTCTTCGGCGTCTGCTTTGGCCTCGGTGTTGGGCTCCTCGTCGTCGATGGGGATGCCGTCGCGCAGCTTGGCCAGCATCTCGGCGAAGAGGTCCCACTCGCCCTGCCACCGGGCGAGGTCGCCGACGAAAGCGTCGAACTCGGTCCGGTCGAGGTCGCCGACAGGCTCCTTGTTCAGCTTCTCGGCCAGGTCCTCGATGAGGGCGCGCACCGCCGCGGCGTCCCCACCTAGCCCGAGCTTGTCGTTGTTCTCCGCCGCCCACTCTGCGAACCGCTCGACGTTCTCGGTATCGACCCGTACGGCTGCCAGGAACTGCTCGCGCCAGATGTAGTCGGGGTGGATGGAAGAGTCGAGGACGCTGCGGTCGAGCCGTTGGGGGAAGAGGCTGCCGTAGACCGCGCCGAGGTAGGTGCCGTACGAGAAACCCAGGTAGTTGGTCGTGTCCTCGCCGAGCACGCCGCGGATGACGTCCATATCGCGAGCGGTGTTGGCGGTGGTGATGTGCGGGCGCAGGGAACCGGCCGTCCTGTCGCAGCCCTCCTCGGCCGCCCGTGCCGCCTCGGTGAAGTTGTGCAGCTGGGCGTCGGTGGGCCGGGACGGCAGGTCATAATCCCCGAAGTCCGGTACCGAGCAGTTGAGGTTGGTCGATTCCCCGACCCCGCGCGGGTCGAATCCGATGAGGTCGTAGACCTCCCCGATCTTCTGGTCACCGAGGAAGTGGGGCAGCTGCAAGCCCGGCCCTCCGGGGCCGCCCGGGTTGAGCAGCAGGATGCCGCGCCGGTTGTCCCGGTCGTCGGCCCGGCGTCGCGAGATCGCGATCCGGATTTTCTCGCTGTTGGGTTTGGTGTAGTCCATCGGGACGGTGATCTTCGCGCACTCCAGATCGCCGAAGACGTCATCCTCGCCACAGGGTTTCCAGGAGGGTTTCTGCTGGTAGTAGGCGACGAGCTCGGGGGTGGCCGCTGCGGCCGGGTCCGCTGCGGCCGGTGGGGCCCAGGTGAACACGCCGCCCATCGCGACCAAGCCGACCAGGCTCCCGGCGGTAGCCAGGCGCCTGCCGGTTCTGCTGTTGGTGACCACTGCATGCCTTCCGGTGGGGATCGCCGCTATCCCGCGGAGTGCGCGAGGCAGGCGATATCGGACATGACGGTGGATGAGCGTAGAGAGACGGGTGGTCCGAGCGGAACCGCAGAAAGTCGTAGTTCTTATGGCCCCGCGTATGCCGGGGGCTCGGCGCTCGGCGTGGCAGCGGCGTCCTCGCTGTCCTCACCAGACCACAGGCAGCGCCTCCGGAGAGCGGTGGATCAGCGTCGGCCGCATCGTGATGTCCCGGTCCGGGGCCAACCGCAGCCCTGGCAGCCGCCGGGCCAGCGTCTCCAGGGTGATGCGGACCTGCGCCCGGGCGAGGCGCGCACCCGGGCAGCTGTGTACCCCGTGCCCGAACGCCAGATGCCGGACGCTCGTCCGGGTGATGTCGAAGGTGTCCGGGCGGTCGCACAGCGCCTCGTCGCGGTTGGCGGAACCGAACGCGACGAAGACGTCGGTTCCGGCCGGAAGCCGGGTCCCGGCGAGGACGACGTCGCGGGTCGTGACCCGGCGGAAGCCCTGGACCGGGGCGTCGAATCGGGCGGCCTCCTCGACCGCCGCGGGGATGAGTTCGGGGCGCTCGCACAGCAGCTCCCACTGGTCGCGGTGGCGCAGGAGGTGGAGCAGTGCGGTTCCGATCAGGGCCGTGGTCGTCAGGTGCCCGGCGAGAAGCACGTTCACCAGGGTCGACACGAGCTCGCCGCGCTGCTCGGCCGTGGGCTCGCCCGGTCCGGGACACAGGGCCTGGATCATGTCGGTGCACAGGTCGGAGCGCGGATCCTCGCGGCGGCGGCGCGCGTAGTCGTCCATGAGGTGCTGCAGGGCGACGGAGTCGCGGGCGGCGGCCACCTGGTCGTCGGGGTCGAGTGGGCGGAACAGCAGCTGCTCGGCGCGGCGGCTCGCGTGGACGGCGGCGGGGACGTCACCAGGGGCGAGGCCGAGCAGGCGCCCGATCACTTCACCCGGGAGCTGTTCGGCATAGGAGCCCATCAGCTCGACTTCGCCGTGCGGCGCGAAGCCGTCGATCAGGGCGGCGACGCGCTCGGTGATGTACGGGATCATCGTGATGACGCGCGCCGGGGAGAGCCCGCGCGTGTGCGGTTCGCGGTAGCGGCGGTGCTGCTCACCATCGGTCGTGACCACGACGGACCCGCCGCTGATGCCTTTCCCCATCTCCGTGAGCGCGGCCGGACACGGGGTGATGTCGGGGCGCAGGGCGTTCGCTGAGGAGAAGTCCGACGGCCGGTTCAGCACCTCCTGCACGTCGGTGTGGCGGGCGACCAGCCACGCGTCCAGCTCCGAAACATAGGTGAGCCCGGCGGAGCGACGGGCGTGGGCGTAGTGGGGGTAGGGGTCGCGCTGCAGCGCGTCGAGTGCGTCCAGTGCGTCGACATCCACGGTCTGCCTCCGGGGCGGCCATGTGGTGCGGGCACGCTGCCCAACGCCGATGATGGACGACGGTGGGGCCGCGGACAAGGGTCCTCCAGCCGCGGCCACCCCCCGTGATGGATGTCCCCGCCGCTCAGCGTCCGGATCAGCCCCCGGCGGCCAGGAAGGGCCGCTGGGGCCGCGTCGGTGTGGACAGCAGGCCTGCGATGTAGGCGTAGAAGCCCGCGGCGTCGACATCCTCCACGACGGTGGCGTTGTCCGGGAGCCCGTGGACGCCCCACGACATCGCCGCGTAGCCGCGGGTGAGCTCGCCGCTGGTTTCCACGTCCACGTTGTAGCGGGCGCTGCGCCGCACCAGCTCGGGGTGGAGCAGCAGGGCGGCGGTGAGTGAGTCGGGGTGGGTCGTGCCGTCGATGCCGACGCTCCGGTCGAACTCCAGGGTGGCCCCGCACACGCGGGTGAAGAAGTCGGCGAGCGGCGTGCCCAGGGCGGTGATCTCGTCGAGGGCGGGCTGGGCGAAGACCGCCTGGTTGAGGGTGACGGGCGCCCAGGGCACCACGGTGATGTCGAACCCGGCCGCGAACACCGCCTTGGCCGCCTCGGGGTCGACGTAGAAGTTGAACTCCGCGGCGGCGGTGATGTTCCCGCGCCCGTTGTTGGAGCCGCCCATGACGTACAGCGCCTTGACGTTGCTCGCGAAGCCGGGGTCGCGGATCGCCGCCATGGCGATGTTGGTGAGCGGGCCGATGGCGACGATCGACAGCTCTCCCGGGTGTTCCGCGGCCATGCGCACGAGCGTGTCGACGGCGTGCTCCCCCTCGGTCGCGCACCCCTCGAAGTCCATGTCGAGCCCGCCCGCCCCGTCGCCGTGCACGTCCTGGGCGCTGACCCAAGGACGGACCAGCGGGCGGCGGCAGCCCAGGTGGAGGGGGACCTCGCCGAGCCGCCCGGCGGCGTTGAGGGTCATGAAGGCGTTGCGGACCTGCGACTCGAAGCCGACGTTGCCCGCCACCATCGTGATGGCGCGCAGGTCGGCCGCGGGGTCCAGGAGTCCGGCGAGCAGGGCGATGCAGTCGTCCTGGGCGGTGTCGGTGTCGATGATGAGGGGAACGGGCATCGGGGCCTCCTGCGGAATGTTCCGGTCGCCTCCGAGCCCACGCAGGCGCGCGTGTCCCGCCCGGAGTACCACTGGGATACGGAGTACCACTGGGATACTAGGTGTCGTGTGACCAGCCCACCGCAGGGCGTGTGTCGGCGCGTCGCGCGCCGCCGGGCCCGTTCGCGGTCCGGCCCCCCTCCGCCGTGCGATCGCGAGTGATCCAGCGTCCCGATTGCCCCATCGTGGGGCAACCCGCCGAACGGTGGCGTCGATGCCCCCGAATGCGCGATGTAGGAGAAAAGTCGCACGGTGCACATTTCTCGACATACTGTGGAGTCCTGGATTGTGATTTTCGGGGGTGGTGTCACGCAAATGCGTCTGACCAGCGCGGTAACGCGAACCATCCGGGCGCGAATACTTTTCCGGGGTGCGGGGTATCTCCCCGCAAAGGCGGGGATTGAAATGGCGAGCCGCCGTTGCAGGAGCGAGGTATTTCTTGGCGTATACCCTGGTGGGTGGGTGCGGGCCGAGGAGTGAAATCCGATGTCTCCCCGCGCGGCCGGCGTTGGGCGATAGTCTGCGAGGATGGCGATGACACACCCCGGCAACGGAGTCGACGAATCCGGGCGCGGGGCGAAGCTCCCGGAGAATGGCTCGACCGAGCTGGTCGTCCTCCTGGACGACGGCCTCGAACGCTCCGGCGTCGCGGACAAGTGGGCGGTCCATACCACCGACACCCCGCTGCACTTGGCGTTTTCTTGCTATATCCGTGATAATTCCGGCCGCTTCCTGATGACTCGTCGCGCGCTGTGCAAGAAGACGTGGCCCGGGGTGTGGACGAACAGCTGCTGCGGCCATCCCGCTCCCGAAGAAACGATGGAAGGGGCGGTGCGCCGCAGGGTCGGGGAGGAACTCGGACTCAAGATCGAAGGGGTAGAAACCGCGCTCCCGGACTTCCGCTACCGCGCGGTCTCTCCCGAAGGAATCGTGGAGAACGAATTCTGTCCGGTGTTCTGGGCCGTCGCCGTGGACGACCCCGATCCCGACCCCTCGGAGGTCGCGGAATTCGCCTGGGTCGACTGGGAGGACCTGGTTCGCCTCGCCACACGCACACCGCGCCTGATCAGCCCGTGGGCGGCGCTGCAGATCCCGCTCCTCGACGAGCAGCGGGCGGCGGACAGCGGGAGAGCGGGCAGCTAGCGCCGGGGATGTCGGCGGGACCCTGGCTCCCAGCCTCGGAAGGGCCCAGCCACCTCCGTAATTCGTGCTCCCGCGAGGCAGGGGGGCCAACACCTGCTGCGCCGGTGGGGCGATGCGGCACCGCTACGATCACCCCATGGAACTGCGCCAGGTCAGGTACTTCTGCGCGGTCGCCGAGGAAGGCCACCTGGGCCGGGCGGCGGAGCGGTTGGGGGTGCGCTCGCCGTCGCTGAGCCAGCAGATCCGCGTCCTGGAGGGTCGGCTCGGTGCCCAGCTGTTCGAACGGACCCCCGCGGGCATGGTGCTGAGTCGGGCCGGGCGGGCTCTGCTGCCGGAGGCGCGCGCCACCCTCGCCGCGGCCGACCGTGCGGCCCGCGTGGTCGAGGACGCCGGGAAGCGGCTGGAGGTGGGGATCCCACCGGGACTTCCGCCCGGCGTGCCACCGCGGGTTCAGGACGCGGCGCGGGCCGCCGGTACACGGGTGTCCTTCGTCGACGCCGGAACCGCCCACCAGCTCAGCCTGCTCGCCCGGCGGGAACTGGACGCGGGTGTGGTGAACCTGCCGGCTGACACCACCGGGATGGCGGTGTCGGTCGTGCAGGATGTGCCGCTGGGCGTGGTGATGTCCGCTGCCGCTTCGCTCGCCGACCGTGCCACCGTCTCCTGGGACGACCTCGCCGGGCACGAACTGCTGTGGTTCCGCCGCGATCGCGCGCCCGGCTACCACGACGCCGTCCTGAACGCCTGCCACGCCGGCGGTTGGCGGCCCCGGTTGCGGGTGTCGGCCGCGCGCCGCGCGGTGACCCGCGCGGAGTTGGCCGGCGGCCCGGTTGTGGCCCTCCAGCCGGAATCGGTCCACAGCGGTGACGCGTCGCTGGCCTGGCGGCCGTTGGCCAACGGGGCGCCGCGCATGCGTGTGGCGCTGGCGTGGCGGGGTGACGAGCGGCACCCTGTGTTCTCGGCAATCGCCCGTGACCTGGCCTCTTAGTCGCCGCCTTGGCCGCGTGAGGGACGGCCTCGTGGACGCGGGGCGGGCGCGGGGCGTTGACTGCGCGGGTGGTTCCCGCACAACCGCTCACCCGAGGAGGCCGACGTTGTTCCTTCTGCTGCTGACCTACCAGGGCGACCTCGCCGAGATCGACCGGCTGCTGCCCGCGCACAACGAGTACCTGCGCCGCAACTATGAGGATGGGACGTTCCTGATGTCCGGCCCCCGTGTGCCCCGGTGTGGAGGGGTGATCCTGGCTGAGGGCGAGGACCGCGCCCGGATCGACCGGATCATCTCCCAGGACCCCTTCGTGCGCGAAGGAGCGGCGAGCTATGAGGTCGTCCAGTGGAACGCGACCCGGTCCGCGGTCCCGCCCCGGGAGCGCGCGGTCGCAGGGGCCTCCATTCAGCCGTTTTAGGCGGCGGAGCCGATACGGGCGGCCTCTTCCTCCTCGACCTGGCGGTTCCACTCGGCCTTGGACGACTGCCACGCGTCCTCGGTGCGGCCCAGACGCCAGTAGCCCGAGATCGACAGGTTCTCCCGCGGGATTCCGCATTCGACCCGGAGGAACGCGCGCAGCGCCTTGACGGTGTTGGCCTCGCCGTGCACGAAGGCCTGGACGTCGCCGGGCGGGAATTCCAGTGTCCGCACGGCTTCGACGAGCGCGGCGCCCACGGGTCGCGACCCGCGGTACAGCCAGTGCACCTGGACGTCGGGGTGGGCGGAGACGGGCTGCTCCTCCCCCGGATTGGCGACCTCGATGAAGGCGTGCGCGGTGCGGCCTTCCGGGAGCCGCTCGATCGAGGCGGCGATGGCCGGGAGGGCGCTCTCGTCGCCCGCGAGCAGGTGCCAGTCGGCCTCGGTGCCGGGGGCGTAGCCGCCGCCAGGGCCGAGGAAGCGCAGCAGGTTGCCGGGGCGGGCGCTGGCGGCCCACGGGCCGGCGACGCCGGAGTCGCCGTGGACGACGAAGTCGATGGTGAGCAGGCGTTCCCGAGGGTCCCAGGCCCGCACCGTATAGGTGCGCAGGATGGGCCACTCCTCGCGGGGGCGTTCGGCGCGGATCGCCTCGATGTCGAAGGGCTCGGGGTAGCGGTCCACGCCGGGAGGGGTGAAGAGCAACTTGACGTAGCTGTCGGTGGCTTCGCCCATGCTGAACTTCGCGAGGCCCTCGCCGCCGAGTACCACGCGGACCATGTGCGGTGTCAGGCGCTCCACGGTCTCGACCCGGCCGCAGTGGACGGCTCTCTTCGCACGCTGCCGTGGTTCGGCCATCGTGTCCCCCTTTGTCCGCAAATGTAGTGAGGTTAGGCGATCCTAACCTCGTTCAGGCTAGGGTGACTCGGTGCTCGCGGCAAATGTCCCTGCATAGGGCATCCCGCCAGGGGGCGACCTCACGGCGGCTTTTCCAGGGCGAACGTCGCTTTCGCCCTCAGGGGCGTCCTCGTTAACTGGTGCGCGGCTCACCCTGGCCGACCGGCTCGGCGGCTACCGGGAGCTTTTCGCCCTTCTCCATTGCCATCGGTGCCGCGGGTGCCATGGCGGCCCTGTTCACCCGACCGAGGTGGGTCGGACGCACTCGCTGGCGGCCAACCGCGGAAAAGCGCAGCACCAGCTAGCCACAGGGGCCGAACCCGGGCTCCGTCACCGACACAGGGGTCCGCTACCGGCGGGGGCGGGGCCCGGGGGTTATCGTCGGCGCACAGCGGGCAACTGTGTTTCGGGTCCATTCGCTGCGTGATGTGGAGGAACCAGAAGGTGATCAATACATCCGGGGTCCGCACAGTCTGCGCGGCGGGAGCTGCCGTGGTGCTCATGGGCAGCTCAGCGCCCGCGGAAGCAGCAGCGAGCCATGGCGGCCTCGGCCCGTCGGCCCGCACCGCCGTCGCGGTCGGCTACGGGGGTGCGGTGAGCTCCGTGGACCCCGACGCCACCGAAGCCGGGATGGAGATCCTGCGCTCCGGCGGCAACGCCGTGGACGCGGCGGTCGCCACGGCCGCCGCGCTCGGTGTCACCGATCCGTACTCCGGCGGGTTCGGGGGCGGCGGCTACTTCGTCTACTACAGCGCGACCGACGGCCGGATCCGTACCATCGAGGGACGCGAGACCGCCCCGGCGGCCATGCGCGAGGACGCCTTCCTGGACAAGGACGGCGAGCCCATCCCCTTCGCCGAGGCCGTGACGTCCGGCCTGGGCGTGGGGGTGCCGGGAACCCCGGGCACCTGGGAGTACGCGGTCGACAGCTGGGGGCGCAAGCCGCTGGCGCGGGTCATGCGCCCGGCGATCCGCCTCGCCGACGAGGGCTTCGTCGTCGACGCGACCTTCGCCGAGCAGACCGCCGCCAACCAGGAGCGGTTCGCCGACTTCCCCGCGACCGCGCGGCTCTTCATGCCCGACGGGCGGCCCCCGGAGCCCGGGACCGTGCTGCGCAACCCCGACCTCGCCGACACCTACCGCGCCTTCGTTCGGGAGGGGGCGGCCGTTCTCGACGGCGACATCGGCGCGGAGATCGCCGCGACCGCCGCCGACCCTCCGGTAAACCCCGACTCCGCGCGCGACGTCCGCCCAGGACTGCTCACCGCCGAGGACGTGGCGGACTACGAGGTCATCGAGCGCGCGCCCTCGCACGTGGAGTACCGGGGGCTCGACGTCTACAGCATGGCGCCGTCCTCCTCCGGCGGCTCCACCGTGGGCGAGGCCCTCAACATCATGGAGGCCGCGCGCGACCAGGCGGCCTACAGCACCGGCGACACCGCCGACACCTGGCACCTGATGCTGGAGGCGAGCAAACTCGCCTACGCCGACCGCAACAACTATGTCGGCGACCCCGACCACGTCGACGTCCCCCTCCGGACGCTGCTCTCCCAGGACTACGCCGACGAGCGCGCCTGCTTCGTCGACACGCGGACCGCGCAGCAGGCGCCGGTCGCCCCGGGCAACGCCCGCGACGGCAACGGCTGCACGGCGGCGGGGCTGCCGTCCGATAACGGGACGGAAGGCCCGTCGACCACCCACCTCGTCACCGCCGACCACCAGGGCAACGTGGTCTCCTACACCTTCACCATCGAGCAGACCGGCGGCAGCGGCATCACCGTCCCCAACCGAGGCTTCCTGCTCAACAACGAGCTCACCGACTTCGAGTTCGAGGTCGCCGACAACGGCGCGGGCGCGGCCAACCTCCCGGGCCCCGGCAAGCGCCCGAGGTCGAGCATCGCGCCCACCATCGTGCTGCGGGACGGCGACCCCTACCTGGCCCTGGGCAGCCCGGGCGGCTCCACGATCATCACCACGGTGCTCCAACTCCTCGTCGACCGGATCGACCGGGGCCTCACCCTGCCCGAGGCGATAGCCGAGCCGCGGCTGTCACAGCGCAACACCCCCGCGACCCTGGCGGAGCCAGGCTTCTTCGGCACCAAGGAGGACAAGGAGCTGACCGCCCGCGGGCACACCTTCACCGAAACCCGGGAAATCGGCGCCGCCACCGCTCTGGAGTTCCTCGGTGACCGCCGCATCCAGGCCGCCGCCGAACCCGAGCGCCGAGGCGGCGGACACGCCGCTGTCCTGCGACCGCAGTGAATCAGGCTGGCCCGGCGTTGCCCAGTGCGCGTTCGAGCGGCTTTGGGAAAGTAACGCATAGAGGGTTATGATCCCTGGTGTTATTCGTGCCCCGCTGCCATACTGATTCGCGCCGGGGCGGCCGTGGATTTCTATTATCACCCTGAAGTCGCATCGGCATGATTAGTTGTAGTAAAGAGCTGAACCAGCGGATGGGCATCATTTACCAGTGAGGTTTTTTCTGCAAGATCGATTCGGGCATCAGGGAATTCTGGGGCACGATCGATCGCGTTCGGGGAGACTCGCGGACAGATGACAGAGCCCGAAAACAGTTGTCCGGACGCTGCGGGGCATGCGGTGGGGACCGGCGGTGTGGTGCGCCAGCAGGGACGTGCCGTGGCCGGACGCGGTTATGCTCGCACGCCGGGTGAGGGGTTGACGCAGATTACACCGGCACTGGTCGTGGAGGGGAATCGGCGAGTCTTCCTATTTTAGGGCAACTGTATGGAGACAAATCCCTATGCAGGAAGTTGCTTAACTTCTAGCTGATTGTTCCGTGGTGATTTCGGTGAACAGCAAAGACTGTTGCGAAAGCCCGCGACCCGGTCGCCTCAGCGGGCACCGAGTACGCGCCCGTCGCCCCCTGATGAAGAGCAGCCGAGCCCGGCCAGCCGGTCGGTCGATCCGCAAGGGCAACCAGCAGCCTCTCATCGTGCGGTGAGCAGCAACCGCCCGGCCAGAGCGATCAACACCGTCCCGGTCACCGCTTCGAGGCGGCGCCGAATCGTCGGGCGGCGGAACCAGACCCCGGCGCGGGACACGCCCGCGGCCAGCCCCAGGTACAGCGCGGTCTCCAGGATGACCTGGATGAGCGCCAGGAGAGCGGTCGTCGGCAGAAGAGGCTGGTCCGACGAGATGAACTGCGGATAGAAGGCGAACATGAAGACCGCGGCCTTGGGGTTGGCGAGCTGGACGACAAACCCCTCGACAAAGGCGATCCGCGACGACGCACGCGGCGCGGGCGGATCCGCCTCGTCACCCGCCGCACGGTCGGGCGCCCGCCGCTCACGCAGCACCGAGGCCCACGAGCGTATGCCGAGATAGACCAGAAAGCAGGCCCCCACGACCTGGATCGCGACATAGAGGGAGTGGGACGCGGCCACCAGCGCCGCCAACCCGGCCCCGGCCGCCAGCGCCCAGAGGTAGATGCCCATCTCCAACCCGAGCACAGTCGCCACACTCGGCCAGAATCCCTGCAGGGCGGCCCTGCGGAAGATCAGCGCCATCGCTGGCCCCGGGGACGCCGAGATCAGAACGACGGCGACGAGAAACGCCGGCAAGACCTCAATGATTTCCATGGAATCAGATCTCTACATCCCTGTGGTAAAGAGAACACGGGCGGGTTGCTGGCGGTGTCCGCGCGGAATTGACGCGGGTACGGCTTGGGGCATCCATATTGCCGACCGCAGGTAGGTGTTCGCGAATCGATACCAGTGCCACCACAGTCATCGTCGTGCAGTGGTCCTTCGCCCTACCAGGCTTCTCTGGGGGTGAGGCGAAGGGCAATATATTGTCCGGATGTGGCCATTTTCCGGGCTATCGGTAGATTTCCGCGGGCCAAAGGACAGGTGTGGGGTGGGGTGCGCTGCGTCCCGCATCACTCACCCCTTCTCTACTTCACTTGTGGTGTCTCCTGCTCCGTGCCCTCGGGACACAGCCACGTCACGACGGGGATCGCCGCTAGCAGCAGAAGTACCGCGACAACGCGCAGTGAGTCGGCCATGGCCACGGTGAACGCCTCGCGCGCCTGCTCGGCCAGCTGCACCGCCGCAGCCGTTGCGGTGTTCTCGATGTGGTCGAGGAGTAAGCCCAGCGTCTGTCCTTCTGAGGAGTCTCCGTGGAGGTGGCGAAGACCGTCGGGGAGAGCGTGACGGAATCGTGCGGTGAGCAGGGTGCCGAAGATGGCGAACCCCAGCGCGCCACCCACCTCCCGACTGAAGCTGTTGATGCCTGATCCGACACCACCCTGACTCGCGGGAAGGGACGTGACGATGGCGTTGGACAGCGGCGGGTTGGACAGCCCCGACCCGATGCCGACCACGGCGAGGCATCCGGCGTACAGGAAGTAGGGAGTCCCGGGGCCACACAGGGAGAAGAGCCCCAGGCCCATGCCCACCATGAGCAGTCCGCAGGCGACGACTGGACGGGGGCCGTACCGGTTGGCCAGATGCGCGGCGCGGGGCGAGACGAGGAAGATCACGACGGCCAGCGGGGCGGTGCCCAGTCCTGCCAGGACGGCCGGATAGTCCTTGACGTTCATCAGGTACTGGCCGTTGAGGTAGAAGACCGAGTACATGGCGATGAACGAGGCGATGATGCCCAGGGTCCCGGCGCGGAGGCCGGAGCGACGGAACGCCCGTGGGTCCACAAGGGGCCGTTCCCGGCGGACCCCGTACAGACAGAAAAGCAGGAGAAGCAGCACCCCCGCGGCGAAGGCCGACAGCACGGGGAAGGAGGCCCATCCGAGTTCGGGGCCCTCGATGATGCCGAACATCACGGAGAAGACCGCGAGGGCGAGGAGGAGAACCCCGACGGTGTCGAGCCTGTGCTGGTGACGCTCGACACGCGGAAGGAACTTCGCGGCGGCCAGGAGGCCGAGTACAGCGATGGGGGCGGCCACGGCGAACAGGGCCTGCCAGTCGAAGAACTGGAGAACGGCGCCTCCGACGATGTTTCCCGCCACACCGCCGCCTCCACTGAATGCGGTCCAGACGGCGACCGCGTGGCCGCGTTTCTCGGGCGGATGGCAGCTGATGAACAGAGGGAGGCTGTTGGGGAGGACGAGTGCGGCGCCCGCGCCGGTCAGAGCGCGTGCGACGAGCAGCGGGGCAACATCGGGGGAGACGGCGGAGGCGACGGAGCCCGTGATCATGACGGTTAGGCCGACGAGCACAACGCCCTTACGACCGAAGCGGTCGCCGACGGCTCCGCTGGGGACCAGCAGGCAGCCGAAGACGATGAGGTAGCTGTCGACAATCCACAGGACCTGTGTCGCGGTGGGGTGCAGGGCACTGGTGGCCAACCGTCCAACCGCGAGGTTCACGCTCGCGCCGAGACCGAATACCAGCATGACGCAGATTCCGACAGCGATTGCGGCCGCTCGCGGCTTGAGCTGGGCCCCGCCCGCCGCGGCCGCGGAGTGCTGCGCCGGGCGCACGGTCCGAGGTGTCATGAGAGCGCCCGCTCGGACGTACGGGTGAACGTAGAGAGTTCGAGCCCCTGCCCATCAGCGATCGCAGTGGACACATAGCCGTTGGACGGGTCGCGTACGTAGTCGAGGTAGGGACGGGCTCCGGCCGCGAACTTCGCGGTGTCGTCCGCGTGAATCAGGGCGCCGGCGCGGAGCCGTGGTTCGGCGGCGCGGAGGACCCCTAAGTAGAACTCGGCCCATCCGTCCAGGTAGAGGAAGTCGATGCGCCGGGAGAACGAGGAAAGGATCTCCTCGGCTTCTCCCTGGATGACTTCGGCGTATTCCCCCACTCCTGCCGAGGCCAGGTTGTTTCTCGCCGCCGTACACTTCCCCTCGTGTAATTCAGCTGTGTACAGCATCCCGAATCCGTTGTCGCGGAGTGCCGCTGCGATGTGGATCGCCGTGAATCCGTAGGATGTGCCGAATTCGAAAACGGTTTCAGGCCGTGTGGCGCGAACGAAGGTGAAGAGCATTCTGCCGATCTCGGGCGGGGCAGCGTAGTAGCCGCTGGCGCACGCCTCTACCAGCTCTTCCGGCGTCCAGGGTGTGCCGCGCTCCCTGACTTTCCGCAGCAGCTTGGGCTGCTCCACCTCGTCGACTCGATGCTGTTCTTCGGAGATTCCGGCCAACACGTTGCGCATCTTGGGTAAGTACAGGGCTGACGTCATGGGCATCCTTTCGCATCCTGAACGGTGGACGGCTGTGCGCAGATCACATTCCTCTGCTGTCCAGATAAGGGAGGAGTGAGCGCGAGGTGGTGGAGCGCGTCGAGTCGAGCTTCTCCGTTCAACGCGCACCACAGGAACGGCTGATTAAGCCTTAGGGGGTCGCTGGATACGCGGTTTGCGCAGGCAAGTGCGCCAGGCGAGCCGCCTTATTCAGCGATCATTGAGTTCGAGGCAGGGCGAACTTCAGGCCGCGGACTCCCGGGCCAGCGTGAGTACAGCGCGTGCGGTAGCTTCCACGACCTCCTCGTCGATCGGCTCCCCGAGCACAAGCGCCCTGTAGTACAGCGGGCCGAACAACAGATCAACAAGGCGGCCGACTGCCTGGTCGCCGACAGTGACGTGGGGGGAGCGGGTGAGGAGCGCCCGCAGCCCAGCGATGTCGCGCTCCCGCTGTTCCCGCAAGAACCCGTCCCGCAGCGCCCTGGCTGTCTTCCCGTCCAACTGGGCATGTCCGACCAGCGCTTGGAGCACCTGACCGGCGGGGTCCTGGAAGAAGCCCGCAACGCGCCGCAGGTGAGCCTTGAGATCCTCCTCGGCTTCGGTGTCGCTTTCAGGGGTGCGCCATTGCAGAGCTTCGCGCGCGTCATCGGCGAGGGTGTCGAGGAGGATGTCGACCTTCGACTTCCACCAGCGGTAGATCGTCTGCTTGGCCACACCCGCACGCTGAGCGATGCCCTCAATGGTCAGCTCGGCGAATCCGCGCTCTACCAGCAGGTCGTCAGCGGCATGGAGTACCGCGAGCCGGGCGCTCTCACTACGGCGCGGGCCCGTTCGGCTGATGACATCGGGCCGATCGGTGGCGTCGGCGGTCGGCTTGCTCACGGGATTCCTCTCATGAATGTGGCGGAGAAACGACCACGAGACGATACGCAGCGTTGAATCTGAACGAAAGACTAGACTGGACGTCGCGTCTAGTCAATCCTGAGTCGTGAACGAGGGTGGAACAGCAGGAGGGCTTCGGCCGTACGGCGCCAACCAAGTCGAACAGCGGCTCACCCGTCCTCGGTGTCCGTGCGACGCCGCCCCTGGGGTCGGGGTGATCTCTGGATTGGATCCCCGGCCAGCGATTCCTCTCACGCCACACCCACAGAAGCGCTCCGCAGACCACGGCGTGAGGGGCGCTGCCTGGGCGTGCCTCAGCGGGACCGCGCGTCCGTCCGTTCTCCCGCTAAGCTGTCGGCCGCACACCACCCCGTAAGTCGGTCGGCCCCGGCTCGGCGCCCCCCTCGATCGGAGGCTCATGCACCCCCACCGCCGCCTTACCGCGCTCACCGGCGTGGGAGTCCTCCTCCTGACCGCGTGCGCGAACACTCCGGACGACCGGGACGTCGGCCCGGAAGACGAGGCCACCCGGGCCGTGCCCATCCCCGAGGGCGGGGGCAGCGACGCGCGCCACGACGTCAACGGCGACGGCTTCCCCGACCTCCTCTTCACGAGCACCTACAACGGCACCGGACCGGAGGACTCCCTGCCGGGGATTGGGCGCTTAGTGGTGGTCTACGGTTCGGAGGCAGGCCCGGAGCCGACCACCCGCACCGTCATCGACGCCGAAGATATGCTGGCCATCGCGGACGTCGGCGACGGCCAGCGGCTCCGCCCGGGCACCGCCGACCTAGACGGGGACGGATTCGACGACATCCCAGTGCTCGACGCCGCCTCCGCGTCCAGGGCCGGGGAAGCGGCAGTCATCTGGGGAGGGCCGACCGGCCCTGACCCAGACGCGGCCCCCACCCCCGTGGCGATGCCCGAAGAGGACGACCCCGGGCGGTCGTGGGGCGGCTCGTACACGGCTCCGGTCCCCGGAGATTTCGACGGCGACGGCAACGCCGACGTCGTGGCCGTCGAGGAGGCCGACACCGGAGAAGACCTCTCCCGCCTGACCGTGCTGTACGGCCCCTTCGACAGGGACGGCGCGCCGCAACGCAGCGCCCGTCTGACGGTCGACGCCCGGCTCGGCGGGCTCGTCAGTGCCGAGGCTGACGGCACCGGGCCGACCCCGCTCCTGCTGCGGCACGGGGCGGACGGGGAGCAGCCCGCGAACACGCTGTTCACGACCGGCCCGGCCGACCCCGGGGAGTGGGAGTCCGTCGATCTGCCCGCCGGGGGCCTCTCGGCGTTCGGCGACTTCGACGGTGACGGCGCGACCGACGTCGCCATCGGCGACGACGGGACGCGGAACGACGAGCCCGGCTACGAGACGGAGAGCGACGAGGTCCACCGTCAGCTGCACGTCTACCACGGTGCCGTGGGAGAGCGCGCACCCGAGCACTCCTCCATGACGCTCCCGGGGGAGGACGGAAGCGTCCCCAGTTACCCGCTCCGCACGATGGTCGCCGGAGATCTCGACGGCGACGGCTCCGACGAGCTGGCGGTCGGCCTCGACGGCCGCGGCGTCGACGTGGTGCGCGACACCGGCACCGGGCTCGAAGCAGATGACGCGTCGCCGCTGGTGCGCGCCGACCCCGAGAAAGGGGCCGATGGCCGGGTGGCCCGCGCCTTCGCCTTCGGCGACTACGACGGCGACGGCTCCGACGAGCTCGTGCTCGCCGTCGACCGCGGCACGTTCCCCGCAGCACCCGTCCTGTGGTGGGTCACCGACGGGAGCGCCGACGAGGGTTCCTTCAGCAGCGAGAGCTTCACGGGGTAGCCGCCGACCGGACAGGCGAACCGGTCTTAGCGGTCGGCTTTGCCATGTGCCGTGAGGCTGGGGCAGTGCGCTGCGATCGCTCACCACAATCCCGGATCTCGCGCTGTCCAGGGCTGTCAGCGGCAGTCGGCGATGGCCGCGCGAACCGCAGCACACTCCGCGGCTGTGAGCTCCATAGGGCGGTGCAGGAACGCGTTGTCGTCGTTGACCTGGGCTTCGAGGCCGTTATTCGCGGCGGCACCGCGAAGGGCACTGGTAATGGTGAGCAGCGTCATGATGCCGGACGCCGCCGCCCCTCCGCCCTTCTGGTGCTCTTCGAACCGTGCGCCGAGCCGGTCCAGCGCCGCCGGCACATCAGGCTCCGGCACATCCACGGCTCCGTCGGCGCGGCGCAGCTGCTCGGAGTAGTCGTCGCCCCACACCTCCCACTTCCAGCCGGGCCACGCGTCGGCTGACCGCAGCGGCTCCTGGTAGAGGACCCGGCCGGTCCAGACACCGGCCGTCCGAGCGTCGGCGTCCAGGTGAACACCGCTGATCGGCATCCGCGCCAACCGCGTCACCGGCGTCCACGTGGCAAGGGTGTCGAGCGCGTGCAGGCCGTTCTCGATGATGGCCGCCACGCCCGAACTGCTCGCGTACGCCCGCACCTCGCCGCCCGAGCGGACGGTGACCAGCCGCGGGCTCCCCGACGCGTCCGCTTCGGTGAACTCTTCGATCGGAAACGGCCCGAGGGGGAGCGTGGCAGGCAGCTGAGAGCCGGGCGGGTAGATCTCCGGGTTGAAGGTGAACCCCGGCATCGCGGCCATGAACTCCTCCGGGGTCCGCAGGTCCTCGGGGACCGGGAGCTCCCGTGGCGCCAGGACCTGCTCCGTGTCCTCCCCGAGAGCGGCGAGCAGGTCGGCCAACCCGTTGTGCGCCCACTCGACGCGCCACCCCGCCCAGGTGCGCTCCAGGACCCGCAGCACCGCCGCGCGGTAGGAGGAGTCGTCGCGGCAGAACCCGAACCACAGCAGGCGCCGCTCCTCCCGGTCGAGCAGGGCGGCACCATCGCACATGACCTCGTCGACCCAGCCCTCGGCCGCGTGCTGCCGCTCCGCGAAGCGCAGCGCGGCGTCCGGCCCCGGTATCAGATCGAGTTCGATGTCGTCGCCGCCCCACTGCGAGTAGAACACCCGGTGGTGACGGCCTTCTTTGATGACGTAGTGCGCACGGCTTCCCACGTGCGGCATGCTAACGGGATCACCCGCCCGCCGAACGGAAATCCGGAAAAGACCCCCGACGAGGGCGCCCGGTGCCAGGCGGTGGGTGCGGCAAGCCCGGCGGCCGCGTCGGCGGGAGCACCGAGCCCTCCTCCTGAAACGTCACCCCTCGTGGCTGTCGTTGTTGCCCCGGTCGGCCAATGCGTCGTAGACGGGGGCCAGGGCAGCCGCCAAGGCCGGGATTCCGCCGTCCCAATGCTCCAGTGGCCGGAACGGGCGTGGCGGACCGGGCATCGGGATCGGCTCGGTCGCCGCCCAGAAGTCGGCGACCCGGTCGGCGAGAGGTGCGGCCTCCATCTCCAGTTCGCCTCTGGGCCTCTCAGCTCCGCCCCCGGAGGACTCCAGCACCTCCGCGAACTCGTCCCACTCGCACCCCCGCCACGTCAGGAGCGCCATGGGGTTCGCGTCGAAGTAGTCGGCGAGCGCGTAAAGGACCGCGGCGGCGTGCTTGCAGGGGTACCCCCAGTCGGGGCAGGAACACGAGGGGGTCATGCGCGGCAGCGACGTGAACAGCTCGACGCCCCGGGCCGCGAGCGCCTCCTCCACCTCCTCGGGGAGGGTTCCCTCTTCCAGCATGTGAACGGCCTCGGCGGCTCCGGGCGAGGCGGCGAGCTCCTCGGCAAGGCGCTCCCACACCTCGGCACCGAGAGGTTCGCTGTGGATGGTGACGCGGTAGGGCCGCGCCCGGCTGCCGACGACGCGGGCGCGGGCCAGCCCGGGTTCGAGATCGATGGCTTCAACCGCCCCCTGGCGGGCGTAGGTGCGCCCGCGCGCCAACCGGGCGGGGTCGCCCCAGCCTTCGAAGCCCTCGACGAACGCGCGGCCCCACCAGCTCTCCGCGATCGGCCCGCGCGCCTTCACCCCGACACCGCCTCGGGAGCCAGACGCACGACCTCGCGCAGGTCGTCCACGCTCAGTTCGCTGAGCCAGTCCTCGTCCCGCCCGCCTATGACCGTCCTGGCGAGGGCCTTCTTCCGTTCGATCATCGCGTCGACGCGCTCCTCCAGGGTGCCCATGCAGATCATCTTGCGCACCTGAACCGTGCGCGTCTGCCCGATGCGATACGCGCGGTCGGTCGCCTGCTCCTCCACGGCCGGGTTCCACCACCGGTCGATGTGCACCACCTGGTTGGCCGCGGTCAGGTTCAATCCGGTTCCGGCGGACGTGAGCGACAGCAGGAACACCGCCGGGCCGTCGAGGTTCTGGAAGCGGTCCACCATCGCCTCCCGCTGTTTACGCGGGGTCTTTCCGCTCAGCCACAGCACCGGCGTCTTGAGCCGTCCCTCCAGATACGGGGCGAGCCGGTCGCCGAACTCGGTGTACTGGGTGAAGCACAGCGCCTTGTCGCCCTCGTCCGCCATCTCCGCCAGCAGCTCCTCCAAGCGGATGAGCTTTCCCGAGCGCCCCCGCAACCGGGATCCGTCGCCGAGCACGTGGGCAGGGTGGTTGCAGATCTGCTTCAGGCGGGTCATGGTGGCCAGGACCAAGCCCTTGCGCTGAATTCCGGTCGCGTCGGACACCGCCTTCAACATCTCGTCCACGGCCGCCTTGTACAGCGATGCCTGCTCCGCGGTGAGCGTGCACCACGTCGTCATCTCCTGCTTGTCGGGCAGGTCGGCGATGATGGACCTGTCCGTCTTGGTCCGGCGCAGGACGAACGGGGCCGTGGCACGCCGCAGCCGCGCCGCCGCCGCGGCGCCCCGCTCTCCCGACGGGTCGCGCTCAATGGCCGAGGCCGTGCGCTTCTCGAACCCCTCGCGCGACCCGAGCAGGCCCGGGTTGGCGAACTCCATGATCGACCAGAGCTCACCCAACCGGTTCTCCACTGGCGTACCGGTGAGCGCGACACGGGAGGCCGCCGGAATCGACCGCACCGCCGACCAGGTGGCGGTCCGGGAGTTCTTGATGTTCTGCGCCTCGTCGCAGACCACGCGCTGCCAGTCCAGCGCCGCGAGCTCCTCGGCGTCGCGGCGGAGGGTGCCGTAGGTCGTCACGACCGCATCGGCGGCCGCGCAGGCCGCCTTGAGGTCGACGCCGCGCGGCCGGTCGGGCCCGTGCTGGACGTGCACGGTGAGACCGGGGGCGAAGCGGGCCGCCTCCTTGTGCCAGTTGCCGACGACGGACGTGGGGCAGACCACCAGGGTCGGCGCTGGGCGGTGCCCGTTGGTCCGCTCATCGGCCAGCACCGCCAGCAGCTGCACGGTCTTGCCGAGCCCCATGTCATCGGCGAGGAGCGCACCCAGCCCGAGCCGGTCCAGGTACCGCAGCCAGGCGGCGCCGCGGCGCTGGTAGGGGCGCAGGTGCGCGTGCAGCCCGGGCGGGTCCTCCATCGGGGAGAACTCCTGATCGGCGCGACCTTCCAGCAGCGCCCCGAGGTCGCCGTCCGCCCTGACGCCCTCGACCTCGACCCCCGCCAGATCGGGTTGCAGTGCCAGGCGCAGGGCTTCGGCTTCGGAGACGGTGCCGGACCCGCGTCGCGCCACGGCGTCGGCGGCCGCCTTCAGACGGGCCGGGTCCAGGTGCGCCCATTCACCGCGCATGCGGATCAGCGGCGCCTTGAGCCGAGCCAGCGCTTCCAGCTGGTCGTGGGTGAGTTCGACGCCGCCGAGTGCCAGTCGATAATCGAACTCGACGAGCCGGTCGCCGATGCCCTCGGCCGTCGTAGGGGCCGTCTCGGTGGCCTGGCGCAGGTTCAGTGTGGCGGTCGCGTCGTGGCGGCCCGCCCACGGCGGCAGCATCAGCCCGAACCCCGCCTCGGCGAGCTCGGCGGCGTGGTGTGTGAGGAAAGCGCAGGCCTCCTCCGTGTCGAGCTCCACGCGGCCCGGAGGCACGCCGCACTCCCGCGGTGTCCCGCCCGCCTCCTCGCCGAGGCGGGGGTAGAGCGTGACGGCACGCCGCAGTGCGGCGTCCACGGCGGGACCGAGATTGCGGGGCAGCCAGTCGGCGCCGGAATCCGCCAGCGCCTCGTCCAGCGGCAGCATGAGCGAGGGCTCCTCGGCCGACTGCGCCCACAGCTCCAGGTGCCACAGCGCGCCCTCATCGGCAACGGCGACGTCGGCAGCCTCGCCGCCCCCGTCGTCCTCGCCGCTGGTCTCCGGATCCGTTTCCTCCAGCCTTCCCTCCAGCGCCTCCTCCAGGGTGGCCCCAGCACCGGCCAGCGGGACCGGATCCGGTTCGACCAGGCGAAGGACGAGGCGAACCGCCCCGGCCTGCCGGTGTGTCTCGGCGAACCAGTCGGTCAGGGCCTCGGTGAGCCGTGCGTAGTCGCGCGGCGGCGCGTAGCCGAGCATGTCACCGTCGCCGACCAGCAGCGCCTCGAACCACACCTGGTTCACCCGCGGACCGGACGGAAGCGCGAATTCTCGGCCGTCCAGCCGTTCGCGCACGGTCCGGTCGGTGAAGGCGCACAGCGCGTCCAACGCGTCGGCAACCACCTGCGAGCCGATCTCCCAGGGGTCGGTCGGCTCGGCGCCGTGGTGGGCGCGAAGGACCGGAGGCGCAGCGGCCGCGAGGGACCGGAGCCAGGCGAAGGCCTGCGGATCGAGCACCGGGTACCACCAGGCACTGGAGGACGGCGCGGCGCCCGGCCACAGGTCCGCCGGATCCTCCGTCACCAGCCGGGGGACGACCCTGCCCGCGTCGACCAGCGAATCGGCCGCCTGTGCCAGGACCTCCAGGTGCGGCAGCGACATGCTCCCCGCACCGGCAACTGTGGAGCGGAACCGGCGCAGGACGCGCAGGGAGTCGCCGGGGTGCAGGTCCAATGTCGGCACTTCCCAGGGGCGGAGTCCGATCTGGGAGGCGGCGACGGTCGGCGCGTCGAGTACGCCCAACGCCGGGGGCGCGAACGGGTGGCGCGCGCTTCCGGGCAGGCGCACGACGGCGCGGTGGGGCTGAGGCAGCCAGTGTTCTCTGTCGAGGCCACCCGCGGCGCCACCCTCGTCGGGCGGGACGTCGGCGACGAGTTCGGCGAGACGCTGCGGATTCGCGCCCAGCAACGCCGCCGTCTCCTCTGCCAGCGCTTCATGGCTCAGGGCGTAGGGGTGGGGGCGGACTCTCTTTCTGGACACGGTGGAGAGCGGAAGCGTGGAGTCCAGGCCCCACACGCACAGTCGGCCGTGGCTCCAGAAGGCTTCGATGACGCGCACACCCCCTATGGTGCCGCGCCGAAGGGGTAGGTGCGATGTACTCGCCGGTCGAGGTCCCCATGTTCGGCGATCCTGAACGGGCGGCGACCAGGGGGCACGGTCACCGGTCGGCGCACACCCGCGGAACAGGGGACACGAAGAACCCGTGCTCCCGCGCTGGTCGGCGAAGCACCCGGTAGAGGGCGATCTGCCCCGCGAGCATCAGCGGCAGCAGGGGCAGGATCGTCGTGCCGGTCAGCAGCAGCGTGCCGGGCGGCGGGCTGGGGAGCGGCAACCGGAGTGCGGCCCCGAGGAGCAGCGGGACGGCCGATCGCCACGGTGGAGGTGTGGCGGGAGAGATGCGGCCCGGACAGCCCGATGCTTGCCGCGAGCGCCCCCGCAAGGACAGCGGCGACCGCGGCCAGGGCCAGAGGCCGGTCGACCGCCAGACCGGTGCCGGGAACCAGCGCCACTGCCGCCGTCGCGACCATCGTGCCCACACCGAACCGGGACAGCAGGCGGGTGAGGCGGGCGGCCGCGTCCGCGCTCGGTGCTCCGCCGGTGGCATTGACGCCGTGGGGAACCAGACGCTCAGCGCCGAAGGCGGCACCTCGGAGAAGGAACAGCAGGGTGACCGTCACGGCACAGGCCAGGCCGAACGGCGACAGCGGGCTACCTCCGGCGAGCAGACCACCGACCACCAGTCCCCACATGGTGGCCAGGACCCAGCTGCCCGCGACGATCGCCGTGTCGCAGGCCGAACGCCAGGCGGACGTGTCCACGCGGGCACGGAGCCACAGCCCCGTGTCGCGGATCAGCCACGCGGCCAGTAGCGCCGCGAAGACCACCCAGAGAACACCCTCGAAAAGCACGCCTTTCAGGGCGGGGAACAACCCGGAGACGACGCCGAAAGCGCCCACCAGCCACACCTCGGTGCCGAGGAAGTAGGGGGCGATCGCCGCCACGAGGCGGCGCCGCTCCGCCGGTGTGCGGGCGAGATGGGGCATCAACATGCCCAGGCCGATGTCACACCCGGCGAGCACGAAGTAGCCCACGACCAGGCCGGAGAGCAGGAGGACAGGAAAGGTTTCCATACGGAGTTCCTCAGGGGCGCCGGGTCATAGTGTGGGGGCGGGGCCGCGGTCGCGGCCGTCAGGGGCGGACAGATCCGGTGGGGCCAGCGGGCTCGCGTCGGGGCCGCGCCGGGCGAAGCGGATCAGCAGCCCGGCGGTGACCGTTCCGAGCAGGGCGAAGGCCAACGTGAAGAAGGTGAACGAGGCCCCGGCCATGAGCGGGGACATGTCGGTCATGGCGTCCGCCGTCGTCAGGTGGTGGCGCACGACCCAGGGCTGGTGCGCCGTCTCACGGAAGACCCAGCCGCCGATGCTCGCCGCGTAGGGCAGCACCGGGACGAAGGCAAGGAGCCTGAGGTGCCAGCGCCACCGGTCGAGTCGGCCGACCATCCACACCAGCGCTGTGAGGACGCAGACGCAGCCCAGCAGCGCCCAGGAGAGCATCATGATCATCAGGCCCACGCCACCAAAGGCGTGGGCGGTGGTCTGCTCGGTGTACGCCTGCTCAATCACCGCGATCTCGCTGGGGGAATAGGTAGCCCCACTGGTCGGGGGTTGGTGACCCTGCAGGGAAAGCTGCACTCCGCCGCTGATCATCGTGGGGATCAGGCCGATCACCAGCAGCGCCGCGCCGTGCCGGATCCCCCGGTGGTACATCCGACCGGGGTCGTCGCGGCGTCGCAGGTGGTAAACGCTGGTGGCGGCGATGACGGCACCGCCCACCAGCATCGTCGACACAGCGACGTGGCCGAAGGCCATCACCGCGGACGGATTGGCGAGGAGCGCCCATGGGTCGTCGACCACCGCCACGCCATCCTCGATCGAGAACCCCGCAGGCCACCGCAAGAAGCCGTTGGCGACCAGCACCCAGTACGCGGAGGCGTAGGCGGTCACGGTGACGACCAGGAAGCACGCCCAGTGCGTCCACCGGCGCATCCGGTCCCAGCCGAAGATCCACAGGCCCAGGAACGTCGATTCGACGAAGAACGCGGCCATGGTCTCCACGGCCAGCGGCGCACCGAACGCGTACCCGAACATCTCGCCGAGCCCGGACCAGTTGAGCGCCAGCTGCAACTCCATGACCAGCCCGGAGACGATGCCCATCGCGTAGTTCAGCACATACAGCCCACCCCAGAACCGCACCGCCCGCATCCGCGCCTCGTCCCGCCGCAGGGTGGCACTCAGCTGGCTGAACAGCACGTAGGGCGCCAGACCGAGCGTGAACGCGACGAACATGTAGTGCGTCGCCGCGGTGAGAGCGAACTGCAGTCGCGCGAGCAGAAGCGGGTCGTCGAGCATGGGAGCGCGGGCCTTTACCGGTCGGGAAGCGTGCATGGCCATGCTCAGACGCCCGGTACCGGTAGGGAATCACTCCCGCGTCGGCACTTGGCCTACAGCCCGAGGAGGGGTGGCTGGCTCGCGCCTACGTCCTTGGATGTCATCGCCTCGCCATAGATCGGCCTCCGACGTACACGCCACCGGGACCCTCCACCGTCCACCGCGATCGTGCGCGCCCTGTCCCCACCAGGCTCATACATCCGTCCCTCTCTGTCGGTTAGGGAGCCTGAAGTTCCCAAGTGCGACCAAATAAGCACCTAAAGCAACGTGCCCGATACTTTGAGCCGGTCAGAACGAAACCGCAGAAACGAGAATGTCTGTGCACCCCGAGCAGCACGACCCTGCCCAGTACCCTCACCCGGGCCACCCAAATCCCCGGTATCGTCCGCCCTCTTACACCGGCCATCCGTATTACCCGGTTCCCCAGGGGCTTCCGGCCGAAGGGCCCGCCCAGCCAGGCCACCCCATGCCCTACGGAACGCATCCCCATGGTGGCCGCGTCTACGCTGCCCAGGGCGTTCCCAAACCGGGCACGGTCACCGCGGTACAGGTGATCATCTTCATCCTGGCGGCGTTCCTGGCGCGGCAGGTCGTCAAGATGCTCCTCGAACTGCTGGCCGCGCTCACGGAACAACACGCGACCGGCGGTGTCGCAGGCCCCTCGGCCAGCATGGTGATCGACACGGTCTCCGCGGCTACGACCCTGGCGGTTTTCATCGCACTCGGGGTATTGGCCACGAGGCGCTCACCGGTCGTCATGTGGTCGATCGCCGGCGTCTACCTCGCTTGTGCCGCCTTTCTCTTCTTCTCCTGGACCATGAGGGAGTGGAGTCCACCGTCGATCTTCAGCGTCGTGATCTTCACTCTTGTCGCCGGAATGACCCTGAGCAGGTCCTCCCGGCGGTACTACCTGTCGAAGCGAACGCGCTGATACCGGGGCTGCCGGTCGCCGGTCAGGCCAGGCGCCGGATGTCGCCGCGGATGCGGTAGAACCCGCCGCGGCTGGACTCGACGACCTCGGCGACGAGGTAGCGGGCGCCTGGGCTGCGGATGTCCTTGGGAAACTGGACGTGCCAGGTCGGGTCGAAGCTTGGGGAGGCGACGCGGACGCACAGGTGGCCGCAGTCCTCGACGCATTCAACAATGACGCCGCCGCTGTCCGCGATCTCCGACGCGGTCACGGTCTCCAGTTCGGCCGATGGGGTGACGGCGTCAACGGCGGCCGCCTTGACGTCTCTCGCCTTGGGAACGGACCCCTGCTCCGCCGCCGCGATCGCCGAATCGCTGGCGTCGATGCAGGCCAGGGAGCCGTCGGTGGTGACGATATAGAGGTGGTCGTCGTGCAACTGCATCGAGTATGCCGACCCGCGACCCGTTGCGAGCTTCCACGGTCGGTGTCCGTCCCGGGCGAAGCAGTAGACCGAAGAGTAGCTGTCGCCCGCGACGACGTAGCGTCCGTCCGGTGACGCAGCGCAGGAGAACGCTGAGGCGTCGCATCGGTACGCCGAGCGCAGCCTGCCGTCCTTGCCGATGCGGTCGACCGTGTTGCGTGCGCTTCCGGCGAAGACCTCGTTCCCCTCCTGCCAACCGAACAGCACCGCGCCGCTGGTTCGCGTGCGCCAGCGATCCTCGCCGGTGCGGGCCTCGTACATCGCCACACCACCGGAATGGCCGTGGTAGACGCCGTCCTCATCACACCGGACTATCCACCCCGAGCGCCCTGAGCCGTTCCGCGCCCACTGGAACTTGTCCTCGTGGTCGCTCCACGACCTCGTAGAACTTTTGCGCACCCTCGCCCTCCTGCGAGAGCTCCAAGTAGGTCCGGGGATCGATTGTGCGGTTGGGCATGAATCCGCCCTTCAAAGCGAGCACAGGAGACAGGACGCAGCCAACGGATCGGAACAATCTCCCTCCGATCCGCGATCGATCTAGCGAGGGGCACCGACAACCTTGGCGCGCTTGCCATGGCTTGTGGCCGCGACCCACTCCTGCTTGGGGCCCATCAGTCGCTCCGCCTGGTTGCGGTCCAGTAGGCCTTGCGGTTTCGTGAGCCACCATCGTTTCGATGGGTACCTGGCAACTCGGGACGCTCTTCCGCGCCGCGCACGACCAAATAGAGGAACGGACCCGTGAGCTTGTGCCAGGTCCCCCGGGGCCGGTCGAAGGGGCTCGCCAACGTGGTAGCAGTGTCCTCGACTGAAGGCGGTGGTGCCCTCGCTATTGGACCAGGAACGTGACGACGGGCCCCGCCCGTGCGGAGATCATCCGCACGGGCGGGGCCCGTCTAAGGAGTTCAGTGGACCGCGGGAATCGAACCAATCAGAACATAACCGTTGGTCCGCGACAGCAAGACGAGCATCCGCTCTTCTCCCGAAACCACAAATACGTGGGAATGTGAAACCTCACGTCGGCCGGATCGTTCCACCGGCATCCGGGCCGAGGCCTACGGGAACGGATCGAACACCTGGCCCGCGTCGCCGGCACCGTGGTCGTACACGGGGACATCCCGCAGCCACATCGTCGCGAATCCCATGTGTCGGCCAGTGTGGCCCGTTTCGGCGTGCCGGGACAGATCCGGTTGGCCACCGAGCCTGCCTGAGGCCCGGCGCGCGTTCGCCCGCCGGTGGCCAGCCATTGTCGAGGGGGAGCTTGAGGGCAATATGGTCATCCTCCGCTCACCGGGAAGCGACAGGGTGCACGGCGTCGTACACTGCCTCGCCCTCCGGGCTTGGGGCTCCGTTCATCGCGACTCCTCTGGCGCGAGCGCGGTGGAGGGCGCAGGGGCGTCCCGACGTGCGCCTCGGGAACGGTCGAGTGCGCCGGAGGCCAGGGTGACCAGGAAGGCAGCGACGGCCATGAGCGCGCCCACCCACAATGGGGCGGTAAAGCCCATCCCGGCATTGATGGTCAGCCCGGCGAGGTAGGACCCGATGGCGATCCCGGCGTTGGCAGCCGAGGAAGCCATGGCGGAGGCAAGGGTGGGCGCCCCCGCGGCTTTGTCGATCACCCGGGTCATGAACCCGGGGACGCTCGCGAAGCCCGCGCCGCCGAGGAGGGCGAGCGTGGCCCCGGCCGCCACCTGGATGTGCGCGGTCAGGGTGAACGCGACCAGAACCGCGGCCAAGAGCGCCTGGGCAGTGAGCAACGTGGGGACCTGGGCACGGTCGGCGTAGCGCCCACCCAGCAGGTTCCCGATGACCAGACCGACGCCGAAGAGCATCAAGAGGGGGGTGAGCATCCCCGCGTCGAATCCGGCGACCTCGGTCATCAGCGGCGAGACGTAGCTGAATGCCGCGAACAGCGCGCCGATGCTCAGCCCGGCAGTGGCCAGGGCGAGCCACACCTGTCCGCGGGTGAATACCGCCAGCTCGGTGCGCAACCGCGCCGGGACCTCATTGGGCCGTGCGGGTACCAGCGCTACCAGGCCGACCAGACTGACCACACCGATGACTGTGATCATCCAGAAGGTGGCGCGCCAGTCGAAGTACTGGCCGATCCAGGTGCCCAGGGGAGCGCCGAAGACGTTGGCGACCGTTAGTCCGGTGAAGACGAGTGAGATGGCGCGAGAGCGCTTGTCCTGGTCGACCATGGCCGCGGCGACGACGGAGCCTATGCCTAAGAACGCTCCGTGGCAGATGGCTGCGAAGATGCGACCCGTCATGAGGATCCAGTAGGCGGGGGCCACCGCGGCGAGCATGTTCCCGATGATGAACAGCCCCATGAGGATCAACAGCATGTTTTTGCGGGGCATGCGCGTGGCAGCCGCCGTGAACAGCGGGCCGCCAAAGACCACGCCCAGGGCGTAGCCGGAGATGAGTAGCCCAGCCGTGGTCAAGGTGACCGACATGTCGGCGGCCACTTCAGGTAACAGCCCCATGATGACGAACTCGGTCGTTCCGATGCCGAAACTGGCGATCATCAGTGCGAATACCGCAAGGGGCATGACGGTCTCCTCCTTCATTTCCCGGGGAGGTCCTGTTGGACCGGGGTGGGGTGGCTGACGGAAGTACTGGGACGAAACTCTGCGCCTAAGCAATCATTTCGTTCGAGATATATGTATATCAAACTATTTCCTGGGTGCTAGGCGTCCGGAAGGGATACGCTGATACAAAGTCCGCATAAGCAAGGAGTAGCGCCATGAGTCCCGCTACCTCGGGTTCCCGCGCCCCGCGCATCGAGTTGCCCACCGTCTTGGAGGACCGGTGGAAGAAGCTGCGCCTATTCGAGGCACGCGTGCGTGAGCGTCTGGAGGCGGCACTCGAACCGCACGACCTGACCTGCTCGGAGTACGCGGCACTGGCGGCGTTGCACTACTCCGACGACGACGGGCATCTTCGCCAGCAGGTCCTGGCGGAAGCCATACCGATCAACCAGAGTTCGCTCAGCCGGATGGTCGACCGACTGGAGCGCAGCGGGCTGACCACGCGCTACCACTGCGCGAGTGACCGACGTGGGGTCTACACCCAGATCACCGAAAGAGGCCGGGCGAAGGTGGAGGAGGCCCGGCAGAGTTACCTGCAGGCGCTGAGTGACGCCGTTGCCGAGGAGTCCAATGACGAGGTGAGTGGCCGGATCGCGGCATTGCTCAACGGCTGATGGAAATGCGTCGGTGAACCGTGAGGGCGCCCTGGCCAGAGGTGATCCCATAAGTTGGCCAGGGCGCTTGCTTATGGTCCGACGAGCAGGCGCCTGAGATCGGGAGCCTGGTCGATCCGGAGTCGGTGCAGGTCTCGAACGAGGAACTCCACGCCGTCATCGCTCCTGGGCCCGCCACCCTCGACACCGATGGCGCGCATCCCTGTGGCCAATGCCGCCTGTGCGCCGCTGACTGCGTCCGCCACGACGCACTTTGTTGGCGGTGCTTTCAGGGCCTGTGCGGCAGAGAGGTAGCCCTCGGGGTTCGGCTTGCCTAGAGCCACATCATCGGCCGTGACCAGGGCGGGCGGTGTGGGGATCCCCACCGCGTCCAGTCGTGTTGCCGACACAAAGCGGCTGCCGGACGTGACAACCGCCCACATGTCGGAGCCAAGCTAGTGGTGAGCGCACGCGTACCAAGAATCTCGCTGAGCAGGTGGAGGCCGGCGAGCTGGTCGTCTCCAGTTTCTCTGCCTCTGCCTCGGCGTCGGCCCCCGGGGCGGCCAGCCGCACGACGTTGGTCGCCCGACGCCCTGGCGTGAGAACCAGCACTTCCTGAACGGTAAGACTCTGCCGAGCCGCCCATGTTGTCCACATGCGCTCGATTACGGGCCCCGATTCGACCAGGACGCCATCGAGGTTAAACGGAATCGCGCCACACTCCAGCACCGGTTTGCCTTCTTCGGGGCTCTGTAAAGACAGGCGGGAGTAGCGGATGCGGGTGCACGGCACCCATGTCCTGGTCGCCGGGGTCACCGGGTCCGGCAAAGGCTCGGTGATCTGGTCCGCTGTCCGCGCCATGCTGCCTGCCATCCGATCCGGACTGGTGCGGGTGTGGGCGGTGTGACCGCAAGCGCATATAGCTGCTTTACGGACGCTCCCTGTTTCCCCGCTACGCCGATGACGGCGAATCCGCCGTGGCCCTGCTCGAAGACGCGGTTGCCGACAGGCAACAGCGCGCCGAACGCTACGCCGGGCGGGTCCGCGCTCACACGCCTTCAGTGGATGACCCGTTCGACGTGGTGGTGCTCGATGAGGTGGCGTTCCTGACCGCCTACCACCCCGACCGCGACCTCCGCCGCCGCGCCGAGAGCGCCATGGCCACCCTGACATCTCAAGGGCGTTCGGTCGGGTTCACTGTCCTGGCCGCCCTCCAAGAGCCGCGAAAAAGCGTTATGAACCTGCGCAACCTGTTCCCCGACAAGATCGCCCTGTGCCTGGACGAAGCGAGCCAGGTGGACATGGTATTGGGGTCCGATGCCCGTGACCGTGGCGCGGATGCCCACCTGATCGACCCCGACATGCCCGGCACCGCACTCGTCCGGCTGGTGGGCTCCAAGATCCCCTCCCGGGTTCGAGCCGCCTACGTCTCCGATACCGACATCGACCACATGACGGGGAATTACGACTCCTCGGCGGGATCGTCCGCACAGGAGGACACCGCCGCATGAAGACGGCGTTTGCGCCGCTCGCGAGCGGCAAACGCGAACACGACAGCGTAGACCACGCCGAGCCAGATGAACGCTGCCGACGTGCTCACGTAGTTCAGCAACATCGTCGAGACGAAGAACTGCACTGCGGTGGAAACCGGCAACACTCGGTCGAACGCGCTCACACGGAGAGCCTAGGCTCGACGCTGATCCTGACCGGGCGTGGGGTGGTGGTCTGATGCCGACTCCAACGGGCAAGTCGACCCGGGCCGAACGCATGGCGATGCCGCTGGCCCGGGAGGTCGCCGAGACCATCGCCGCCGACAAAGGGGTGTGCATCGGGCCATCAGAGCGACCGAGGCTTTTCCTCAGTCGGCTTCCTTCGGTGCCTGACAGACCAGAGCGTCAACGAAGGCGCTTGTTGCCGGAGTAGGGGAGTTCGGCCACACCAGCGATTCCATGCGCCGCGGCGGGTTGTGCAGGCGGATGCCGCGCAGCCCGGGCAAGGTGTGGGCGACGCCTTCGGGAAGTAGGCCCACTCCAAGGTTCTCCGCGACTAGTTGTCCTAGGAACTCGGCAGTGGAGACCTCATAGACCACGTCACGTGTCAGGCCCTGGGCATGGAAGGCGGTGTCGGACTGCAGGCGGGCCCCGGTCCCGCGGGTGAAGTCAACACCGGGCTCCTGGGCAATCCGGGCCAACGTCGCGCGCTCCCCATTTGGGACGTCACGGTCGAGCTCGCTGCCCGGAGCAGTGACCGCCACCAGCTCGTCCTGGGCGAGCCGATGGTGCTGGACGCCATGCAGCTCCACGCTGGGCATGGTGCCCACGAACGCGACGTGCATCGTCCCGGCTCGCACACTCTCCAGCAGCTCCTCGCTCATCGCCATCCGCAGACTCATATGGACACGCGGGTAGCGGGTGCGGAAGTCCCGCAGAACCGAGGGCAAGTGGATAGCGGCCAGAGTCGAGATTGCGCCCAGGTTTAGGGGCCCGCGTACGTCCCCCAGAGCGGCATTGACCTCAGTGCGCAGCCGTTCGGCGTCCGCCAGAAGGATGCGGGCGTGCGACACGAAGACCTCCCCGGCTGCGGTCAGCCGAGTGGGGCGCACGGTGCGGTCGAATAGACGGGCTCCCAGGTCTTTCTCCAGACGTCCGATCTGTTGGGACAAGGCGGGCTGGGCGATAAGGCAGCGGGCGGCGGCCTTAGTGAAGTTGCCTTCTTCGGCGACGGCAAGGGCGTAGCGCAGCTGATGCATCTCCATGGTTACTATCATCCAGCGCAATGGAAACCATGGGAAACGTGTATTGGACGCGCATACTGCGGGCAGTGGATGCTGGTTCCCGTGACAGAAGCAAGCACAGGGGCTCGGGCAGGGGCCCCCTCCGCCCTCCAGCACACGGGCGGCATCGCCCGCTCCACCCTCATCCTGATGGCCATCGCCTGCGGCCTTTCGGTCGCCGGGAACTACTTCGCCCAGCCGCTCGTCGAGGCCATCCGCACCGACTTGGGCTTGGGGCCCACGCTCGCTGGCCTCGTGGTCACCGCCGCCCAGGCCGGCTACGCCCTCGGGCTGGTCTTCCTCGTCCCCCTCGGTGACCTCCTCGAACGCCGCAGGCTTGCGGTCATCCTCACTGCGCTGACTGCGCTGCTGTTGGCCTTCACCGCCGCTTCGAGTAACGGCATGATGCTGCTGGTCGGCACCGCACTCACCGGCCTATGCTCGGTGGCCGCGCAGATCGTGGTGCCCTACGCCGCCACTCTGGCCGCGCCCGAAGCGAAGGGGAAAGCGGTGGGTACCGTCATGTCTGGCCTGCTGCTGGGCATTCTCCTTTCGCGCACTGCGGCGGGGCTGCTGGCCGAAGCCGGAACCTGGCGCACCGTGTACTGGATCAACGCGGTCCTGATGGCCATCATGGCGCTGGCCCTGTGGCGGGCTCTCCCGTCCCTGCGCACCCCTACCAGCCTCAGCTACGCAGCCCTGCTGCGTTCGGTCGCCACCCTGCTGCGCACCGAACCTGTTCTGCGCATTCGCTGCTACCTCGGCTTCTTCTCGTTTGCCGCATTCGGGGTGCTCTGGACGGCGATCGGCTTCCTTCTGGCCACCGCTCCATACAACTGGACCGAGGCCGCCATCGGCCTCTTCGGTCTCGTGGGGGCCGCTGGCGCTCTGATGGCCATCTCGGCCGGCCGGCTGGCCGACAGGGGGCACGTGCACTGGGTCACCGGTGCTGGTGCCCTGCTGCTCGCCCTCTCCTGGATACCCATGGCCGCCGGCACGACCAGCCTCATCGCCCTGCTGATCGGCGTGATCGTGTTGGACCTGGCTGTGCAGGCAGTGCACATCAGCAACCAGAACGTTGTGTACGCCATCCGGCCCGAGGCCCGTAATCGTCTCAACTCCGCCTACATGACCTCCTACTTCCTTGGCGGCGCCATCGGCTCAGCCGTCACCTCCAGCGTCCGTGTCACCTACGGATGGGGTGGCGTTTGTGCAGTGGGGGCGCTCGTCTCCGTCCTCGCTTTTCTCGTCTGGGCAGCGGACCGAGTCCGAGCCAGGCATGGGGGCCTACCTGCCGCATGAGCGCCGATCAGGTGTCTAGCGCTCCCGCTACACGGAGGAGGTCGCGCCTAGGTTGCCTAAATGGGTAACCGGCGTAGACAGCGGGTCGGCCGGACCTCCGCGGCCGGCCCCAGCATCTCCTACCGCCCCGCAGCTTCTGGCCGATTGACCGGGTCGCGCTGCTGCGCGCGGTCACCGACTGGGCGCGCCCTGCCGCCTCGATCGCGACATCCTCGACTACCTGTACTGCGTCTTCCGCAACGTTCCGACCGGACATCCAGCGGCTAACGGCATGGTTGAAGACCCGATGCCGGCGTGTCCTGGTGTGGGCTACTGCTTAGGGCGAGGGGCGGCCGCTGTTGGTCGATGAGCGCACCGGCGGCAGCGGGACCTACTACACCGCTTACCCGCTGCGGATCCCGGGGAGGATGTGGCCTGGCAGGTGGCCGAGCAGATGGGGAATGACGCCAACATGTTCTTTGACGGCGACCAGCGTCGCGACCTGGGCGCCCACCGAGTTGCTGATCGGCTCCTTGGCCATGGGGATGCCGACGTCGGTCCCCGCGCGATGTTGTGGCCGACCAGACGTGGGGCGACCCACTAAGCCGCCTAACCTCAGCCAGGGGCGTGGTCAGGGCCGTCATGGGAAATTCTCAGGGGGCACACCCTCGTGCACCGGGGTGTACGAAACAAGCGGGCTGCGCCGTCGTGGGCGGGGCTGGTGGTGGTGCACCCGGAACGCGAGAACAGGCCCTGGCTGTGCGAACCTGGTCCGCAGCTCAGGGCCCGTTTTTCGAACGGAGCGGATGACGGGAATCGAACCCGCGTTATCAGCTTGGGAAGCTGAAGTTCTACCATTGAACTACATCCGCGTTGTGAGGCCGGTTCCCGGCCTGCCAACGCAGGCTATCGTACCTGACTCGGCGCTGTGGTGGGTAACGCTCAAGGTGGAGCGAATCTGCCGCATG
Source organism: Nocardiopsis rhodophaea (assembly GCF_039530945.1). Lineage (NCBI taxonomy): Bacteria > Bacillati > Actinomycetota > Actinomycetes > Streptosporangiales > Nocardiopsidaceae > Nocardiopsis > Nocardiopsis rhodophaea. Next base: position 77,567 of record NZ_BAAAPC010000001.1, on the reverse strand, counting down.
GGGTCACACCAGGTAAGTTCGTCAGCGTGCTGCTCTCCGATCGTGATATCAGGTCCGAAATCGAGTCCGGGCGGGTCAAGATCGATCCGTATGACCCTGGGCTGATCCAGCCGTCGAGTGTCGATGTCCGGCTCGACCGGTACTTTCGTGTGTTCGAGAACCACAAGTACCCGCACATCGACCCCGCGGTCGAGCAGCCGGATCTGACCCGGCTGGTCGCTACTGAGGGGGATGAGGCGTTCATCCTGCACCCGGGGGAGTTCGTGTTGGCCTCCACCTACGAGGTGGTCACCCTGCCGGACGACATCGCCAGTCGGCTGGAAGGCAAGAGCTCGCTCGGGCGGCTCGGGCTGCTGACGCACTCCACCGCCGGGTTCATCGATCCGGGGTTCTCCGGGCATGTCACGTTGGAGCTGTCCAACGTGGCGACCCTGCCGATCAAGCTCTACCCGGGGATGAAGATCGGCCAGCTGTGCATGTTCCGGCTGACGTCGCCGGCCGAGCGGCCGTACGGGTCTCCCGCGTACGGGTCCCGGTACCAGGGGCAGCGGGGGCCGACGCCGTCGCGGGCGTTCAAGAACTTCATACGGACGCCCATCGTCTCGGATGACCGGTGACCGATGGTGTCCGACCGGCGGGTGCGGCTGGGTCAGCCGTAGTAGCCGGGTGATCCGTACTCGGGTCCGCGGGTGATCGGGCGCGGTGTCTCGGTCCGGGGTAGGACGTAGGCGGACAGCAGGCCGCCGATGAAGCCGAAGAGGTGGGCCTGCCAGGAGATGCCCGTCTGCTGGGGCAGCACGCCCCAGATCAGCGTGCCGTAGAAGATGATGACGCTGATCATGATGACGATGTCGACGGTCCGGCGCTCGACGATCCCCCGCAGCACGGTGTAGCCGAAGTATCCGAACACCAGGCCGCTGGCGCCCACCGTGAGCGTCCCCGGCGAGGAGAACAGCCACACGCCGACCCCGCTGACCACCATCACGATCAGCGTCGTCCATATGAAACGGCTGAGCCCGCCCAGTGCCACCAGTGAGCCGAGCACCAGGAAGGGCACGGTGTTGCTCATCAGGTGCTCGAAACCCGCGTGCATGAACGGCGCTGTCAGCACCGTCCACGGGGCGTCCGTCTGCCACGCGCGCAGGCCGAAGGTCTGGTCGAACGCTCCGTTGGCGAGGAAGTCAAGGACCTCGATGACCCACATCGCGGCGGCGAAGGCCACGACGGTCAAGATGGCGGTAATCCGAGACTGCGTCACGCTTCCGACTGTATGTGACGGGCTGTCGGCCGCATATAAGTAGGCGATGAGGGGCACTACGACGCTTGCTGACCTGCTCGTTGCCCCGCCCGCAGCTGACCAGGACCCTTTTCTGCGGCGAGGGGTGATTCACGTCCATATTTGTGTCGCAGATCACATTTCTGTGGCCTGCTGCTAGTTGCTGCTGCCCGCTGTCAGCGACCTCTCGCGCGGCGGGATCCCGACGGCCAGCATGAACGCCTCGATCTTGGACGGTGACGTCATACCGGTGAGGGGCAGGTACGGGCGGCTCGCGCGGCGGCCCTCCACCGACGGGAAGACGCGTGGGCGGCCGGTCAGGTCGCACAGGCCCAACGAGCGCGTGCGTCCGGGCAGCACGTAGTACGCCCCGATCTCGTCGAAGGGGATCCGCACGATGTAGCGCCCCCGCATGTAGCGGAACTCGCCATCCTCGACCTCCAGCACCGGTACATCCATGCGGAATCCGTGCCAGGCGAGAGCGCATCCGACCGCGATCAGCAGGACGCCCAGAATCAGGTTGGCCCAGTAGGCCGGTGAGAGAGCAATGGTGACGACGCCAAGCAGGGTGAGCGCGGCTCCGCCCCACATTTCCCCATGCTTGCGCCCCACGGGACAGATCAAGCGAACCGTATCGGACACGGACAGGCCTCTTTCACTGTGCGTCACGGGGACATGGCTACCACCGATCGCACTGTACCGGTCTGGGGGGCCAGCGGAAGGCCGAATGAGAAAGGAACGCGGTAAGGATTCGGAAACCGCAGGGAAAGCGGCACCCCCGGTCATGTCGGCCTTCCCGGTTTTGGGCGTGGACGTGATCACGTTGAGCACCGCCGTAACCCGTGCCCGGGCGCGGCGCGTGCGTCGCCGGACGCTGCCGCGGCCGGACACGGGGCGCAGGATGGCACCGTGAACGTGCGGGGTCCACGTGCGGTGCCGCGCCCCGCGGCTCACGCGATGTAGCGTCCCCGGCTGGGCTCGCTCTCGTGGTGCAGGCGGTCCAGCGCCGTCACGTAGTAGGTGTGCGGCCCCTCCGCCACCTCCGTGTCGACGAACGTGGTCAGCTCGCCATCGCTGCGCACCGTCCCCGCCATGTTCCGCGGATCCTCCATGTCGCACACCGGCGGCTCGGCGTACTCGGGCTCCCCGGCGAACCGGTACACCGCGTAGTACGTCGGATCGCTGCGGTGCCGCCGCCGAATGGTCAGCTTCGCCCCGCCCTCCGTGCGCCGGGCGAGGACGATCACCGGCGCCGGCGGCGCGCTGCCGCCGAGCCCTTCGCTGACCGGTATCAGCGCGGGATACGCGTAGTGCTCCTCGGCGACGATCTGCATGGCCTCAGCCGCGGTCGTCCGCATGCGAATCGCGCTGAAGTACACGTCCCCGTTCACCCGCGGGTAGTCCCGGTTGAACGCGAGGTGTCGGCTCAGCTCGCGCATGTCCTCCCAGGCCCCCTCGTTGCCCACCTTGTAGGCGGCCTGCCCGATGTACAGGTGCGTATCGGTCCCCTCGACCACACCCGCCCACCACGGCACGAGCTTGGCGTAGTCGGCGACTTTCAGCCCGATCTCCCAGTACACCTGCGGGTTGATGTAGTCGAGCCAGCCTTCGCGCACCCACTTGCGCGAGTCGGCGTAGATGCCGTCGTAGGACTCGAAGCCGCTGGTGTCGGAGCCGTCCGGATCACTCGACGCGTTGCGCCAGATCCCGAACGGGCTGATCCCGAACCGCACGTGCGGCTTGGTCTCCTTGATCCGCTCGCTCATCTCCTTCACCAGCATGTCGACGTTGTGTCGGCGCCAGTCCCCGATGTCGTCGAAGCGGTTCCCGTAGCGGGCGTAGGTCTCCGCGTCCGGCAGCTCCCGGTTGGCCACCGGATAGGGGTAGAAGTAGTCGTCGAAGTGCACGCCGTCCATGTCGTAGTGCTCGACGGCGTGCATCATCGCGTCCTGTACGAATTCGCGGACCTCCGGGATACCCGGGTTGTAGTAGAAGCGCTTGCCGTACTCGAAGATCCATTCGGGGTGCTGCCGGGCCGGGTGGCTTTCCACCAGGCGCTTGATCTCGTCGTGCATGGAGACCCGGTACGGGTTGAACCAGCCGTGGAACTCCAGGTTCCGCCGGTGCGCCTCGGCGATGGCGAATTGCAGCGGATCGTAGCCGGGGTCCCCGCCCTGCCGCCCGGTCAGCCACTCCGACCACGGCTCGTAGGGAGAAGGCCAGAAGGCGTCGGCCGTCGGTCGGATCTGGACGAAGACCGCGTTGAGGCCGTGGCTGACCGCTTCGTCGTACAGCCGGGTCAGCTCGGCCTGCTGGGCCGCGATGTCGAGGCCCTGGGAGCTGGGCCAGTCGATGTTCACGACGGAGGCGATCCACACCGCGCGCATCTGCCGCTTGGTTGGCGCGTCGGGGTCGGGCTCAGGACAGGGGGCGTCGTAGCCGTCGTAGTCGTCGGGGTCGTCGCTCGGCACGCCGCCCTGTGTCGCCAGAGCGTCGCGCGGGGGCAGGGCGGAGGCGAGCAGTGGTGCGGTGACGAGCGCGGTCAGCGCGCCGCCCGCCGCGCGCAGTGTCGAGCGGCGGGAGAGCAGTGCGGGGTCCTGCGGTGGGTGGGGGATCGGGCGGGAGGTGCGGTCGTGGTCCTTGTCCTGATTCCAGCTCTGGTTTTGGTTCGACGCTGCTCCCGGTTCCCGGTGATCGTCCATCGACGTTGGTCCCTTCCGAACCCGTGCGTTCGTGGAAGTCGGACAGAGCGATGTGATGCGCACCTCAATTCTAAAAGGGCGCAATTGAGATTCCGTGGTGGAATCGCGGGTGTTTTTCGTTGACTGGACGCCCGGGGGTCGGATTGGAGGAGTCGGACCGCACGACCACACTGCTCGACACCGCGGTGGAGCAGGGGATCGGTGTGCTCACACCGCCGATGCGCGTCGCCACAGCTCGACGAGGGAGGCGTCTCCTGTGACGTCCAGGTCTTCGTAGCGTCCCCGGTTCCACAGCGCGAGGTACAGCGCGGCGGACGGGCCGCGGACAGTGCAGTCGGCTGGGGCACCGCTCGGATCGGCTAGCCGCTCCACGCACGGTGCCTCCTGGGAGAGGCGGAGCAGCCACGCGCTCGGCTGCTCTGTGTCCGGGACACCATCGGTCGCCCGTACCAGCAGGGTGCGTGGTTGTTCCGTGCGAACCTGGCTCCGGGAGCGGACGTGGAATCCCGCCAGGAGTTCGTCGATCCCGTCCCGCGCGAACTCGGGGGTGAACTCGCGGTGTTCGGCGCCCAGCGCCCTCTCGGCGTCGACCCGGTGTACCGCGGTTTCGTGCGCCTGGCGCCGTGCCCAGAAGGCGAGCGGCGTCGGCGCGGGAAGGAACGTCCAGCACTCCAGATCGGCAGGGGCAGCGGTGAGCCCCTCCACCAGTTCCCGGTGCCCGTCTCGGAACCAGGCCGCGAGGGCGTGGTCGTCCTTTGGAGCGCACGATTCGATGGGCGTGCGCTGTGTCCTCCCGGCGAGGTACCCGGCGGCCCAACGGTGCACGCTTCCGGTGTGCGCGACGAGGTCGCGTACCTGCCATCCGGGGCAGGTCGGCACGGCGGTGCCCCATCCGGCGAGTACCGCGAAATCGGCCAGCAACTCGCCGTCCCGACGCAGTGTTTCGATGAAGTCGGCGGTTTCCACGAGAACGACGTACCTTCCTCTGACGCCCAGCATCACTCTTCCCCGAACGGACAGTAGGCGTTGGCGTGTGCTCCAACGCAAGGGGCGAGACGGGCGGCGGTGTGGCTGACCGGCACGAGCCCCCAGCGCGAGCCCGTCGATCGTTTGCGGTCGCAGCACCAGCGAGTGCGCGTCCGTACCCGTGATTGGCCTGCGGCGGCCAGCGTCCCGGACAGTGGAAGTCGACGTCACCGCTCCCTCGACGGCAGCGGCCCGGCTGTTCCCAGGGGTCGGGCCGTGAGCGCGACGGCGTAGCGCTGGACTTCGCCCGGGGTGCCGTCGCATCCCATCAGCACAGGTTGCGGTCCGATGTGCTCGACCGCCGCGTCGAAGCGCTGGGCGGACCCGGAACCGGGATCGTGTGCCGTGACTCGCACGACCCCGGGGTCGTGCGAGTCACGGCCAGTCGACCCGAGCGCGGACTCCAGCTCCAACCGCTGGCCGATCCACTCCCAGCCAAGGGTCCGCAGCAACTCCCGCTCGACGGCCTGTTCCCAGGGGTGCTTCAGGCAGCCCCAGCCGCGGTAGAGGTCCAGCAGGTCGGTGGGGTCGCCCGTGCGGTGCACCAGCTGTCCCATGCGCTCCGGAGTGAGGTTGCCCCAGACGCGGCCTTCGGGGAAGTCGACGAGGGTGGGGGCGAACCGGTGCCCGCCGAAGCTGCTGACCCGCCAGACCCGTAGGTCTCCGGTGCTGCCGTGCGCGTCGCGCAATGCCCGGTAGAGGGGGTAGCCGTAGGTGCCGCAGCAGCCATCAACGGACGCGTGGGTGCATACGACCAGGTCGCGGTGGTCACCCGTCGCTCGGTAGGGGGAGAAGGGGGCGAGGGCGGCCGCGTCGTCGGAGAAGAGCGCCTCGATGAACTCTGCGGCACGTTCCACGGGAACGTGGTGCTCCATCCGGGATAGTCCCGCGGCGGGGCCCGGCTCCCGGTCGAAGCGGAGTACCCGCATCGACCCTGGCGTTGAGTACCGCGGGTCGGGCGCCGCGGCGAAAGTCTTCATGGTCAGCCCGCGTTCCTCGGTCCCGCGCGTGGCCGCTCGCAGTGCGGTTCGCAGGGGCGCGGGTACGCGGGGCGTCTCCCACACCGGTGTGCCCATTCCCTCCGGCCAGGGTGGCGGCAGTTCGAGCATGAGGAAGCGGTCGAAGTACCGCGCGGTGCCGATCGGATCCTCCGCGGCCGCACGCGCCACCAGCGAGCAGGAGCGGCGCACCCGCGAGGCGGTCGCGCTCTGCGGGCGGAAGCGGGTGGGTCCCCGTCCCGCGAGGGCATCGATCAGGTTGGCGCGGGCCCGCTCCGCCTCGGAGTCGAGCTGCTCGACGGTGCCGAGCTTGGTCACGCTCTCCACCGCGCTCGGACCGGTGAAGTGGCCGTGCTCGTGCAGGGTTCGGTAGAGCGCGACGAAGTCGACCCTGCCGTCGCCCGGCGTGATCGCCGGCGGCATCCCGCCATTGGCGGATCCGTTTCGGTTGCCGCGGCGCACCGGATGGTCGCGGGCCCCGACGGCGACGACATGCGGGGCGAGTTCGGCCAGGCCCTCCGTGGGGGATCCACCCCCGTAGTGCAGGACGTTGCCCGGGTCCCAGCACGCTTTGAAGGCCGGGTGCCCGACGCGCTCGATGAGCGCGAGGGTGTCGGCGGCGGTGCGGGTCAGCCCGCCGTGCGGCTTGACCGCGATCGTGACGCCGTGAGCGGCGGCGTACGGGGCGGCGGCCACCATCAGCCGCACGTAGCGCGCGTTGTTCGCGGGCTCGGGGCACCCCATGTCGACCAGGAGCCGCACCCCCAGCCGGGTGCAGTGGTCGATCTGACGGCGCAGCGAGCGGAGGGCCACCGCATCGCCGCGGTCCAGGTCGGCGGCGTGGCTGAGCAGGATGAGATCGAGTCCGTGCTCGGCGATCTCGGATCCCACGCGCGCGGCACGCTCGGGCGGGGTGTCGGGGGTGATCACGGCGGGGACGCCGTGTACCGGGAGGGCGACCGCGGTGTACCCGGCGGTCCGGATGCCGCGCAGCGCGCGGTCGAGCGGGAATTGCGCCCACGGCCGGATGGTGCAGGCGAGCGTGGGCGCGGGGGCGGGAGCGGTCACGGGTGGACCTCCTGGTCGAACCGGGTGACGAGCACGCGACGGGAGACGTCTCCTGCGTCAAGGACGAGGCTGTGGGCGCGGACGCCGTAGAGGTCGCCGACGGTGTCCTCGGTCAGCAGCCGGGAGGCGGAGCCGACCCGCACGTCACTGCCGCCGAACATGAGCATCGCGGTATCGGCGACCTCCAGGGCGTGGTCCGGGTGGTGGGTGGTCATGACGACCGCCCGCCCCTCATCGGCCAGGCCGCGCAGCAGGTGCAGCACGCGGCCCTGGTTGCGCAGGTCGAGCGCGGATGCGGGCTCATCCAGCACTAGAACCCGGCCTTCGCCCACGATGGCGCGGGCGAGCAGTACGAGCTGGCGCTCGCCACCGCTGAGCGTGGGGTAGTCGCGATCGGCCAAATGCCCGATGCCGACACGCTCCATCGCGGCCAGCGCAAGGCGTCGGTCGCGTCGGCCGGGGGACGCGAGCGGTGCGAGGTGTCGGGTGCGGCCCATGAGCACCATGTCCAGCGCCCGGTAGGCGAAGGTGGAGTGGTGCTGTTGGGGGACGAAGCCGATGTCGCCGCCGGCCCGCACCGTCCCCTCGGTGGGGTGTGCGAGCCCGACGAGACAGCGGAGCAGTGTGGTCTTGCCGCGGCCGTTCGGACCAAGCACGGTTAGCACCTCGCCCTCGGTGACGCGGCGCGAGACGTCGCGGAACAGCCAATGGGGCAGTTCGTAGGCGAACCCCAATCCGTCGAGGTCAAGCATGGGCCCACATCCTTCGGCGGCTGCTGTGCAGGAGAACCAGGAAAACGGGGGCGCCGATGAGCGCGGTCAGCACGCCGAGCGGGATCTCGGCGACACCGAGGTTGCGCGTCACGGTGTCGATAACGGTGAGGTAGGCCGCGCCGAGCAGGACGGACACAGGGATGACGGCCCGATGGTCGGACCCCACCAGCAGCCGGGCGAGGTGCGGAACGACCAGTCCCACCCAGCCGATGACCCCGCTGACCGCGACCGCTCCGGCCACGACGGCCGCCACGGCCGCGAGCAGCAGCCAGCGCAGCCGTCCCGGCCGCAGGCCGAGGATCGTGGCGTCCTCGTCTCCCAGGGAGAGCACGTTGATGCGCCAGCGCAGCGCCAGGAACAGCGCCCCGCCCGCAACGGCCGGGACACCCACCACGGCGACCTTGGCGTAGCTGGCGGTTGCGAGGCTGCCGAGCAGCCAGAACACGATGGACGGCAGGTCGGTGTAGGGGTCGGCGAGGTAAGTGAGCAGCGACACCAGGGCGGAGAAGAACGCCCCGACCACGATGCCGGAGAGCACGATCGTCAGGGGCGGGGCCGGCCCCCGGGCCCTGCTGACCACGAAGACGGCGACGAGCGCGGCCAGCCCGAACGTGAACGCGCCCAGGACGAGCGCGGCCGAGCCCAGCCCGAGCACGATCGCGAGAGCGCCGCCGAACGACGCGCCCGAGGAGACGCCGAGGATCTGCGGGCTGACGATCGGGTTGCCGAAGACGGCCTGGAGGACCGCGCCGCACACGGCGAGGCCCGCGCCGACGAGCATGCTCAGCAGGACCCGGGGCAGACGCACGTTGAGCACGGCGGCGGCCTCGGTGTCCGACCAGGTGCGGTCGATCGGGAGGAACTGGCCGAGGAGGATCTGGAGGACGTGATCGGCGCTGACGGAGTAGCGGCCGAAGCCGAGGGCCAGGACGCCGACGACCAGGACGACGGCCACCAGTCCCAGCACCGTCCCGCGATGTCGGGGAGCGGCCGCCGTTTCGGCGTCGTGGAGCGCGTCGGCCTGGTCTGCGGCGTCGACCACCGCCTCAGCTGCCGAACGCGTCATAACCGCGGGAGGCCGAGTTGGGCACGACGTTGAGGATGGTGTCCAGCTGGGCGTCGGAGGGCTCGCCGCCGTAGAGGAACCCGTAGGTCTCGACGACGTCCTTACGCAGGCCTGGTGCCCCGGTCTCGTGCACCAGACCGGCAACCCACCGCCACATGAGGGGGGATTCCTGGCTGGGTGGGTCCCACCGGTAGCCGCCCAGGGGCACCTTGTAGACGCGGCGGTCGCGCACGGCGCTCAGGCCCGCCAGTTTGGGGTCGTCGTACATGGTCTTCGGCGTGGCCGGGCCGAAGTTGCCGATGAGGATGATGTCCGGGTCCCACTCCAGGAGCTGTTCGACGTCGATCGTGGCCCGCTCGTTGTCGAGACCGGCGGCGGGGTTGCGGCCTCCGGCGAGGTCGATGACGAAGTGGTTGTAGGAGGCTCCGGCGCCGACCTCCAAGCTGTCCTCGGCTCCCCGCAGATACAGGACGGACGGCCGGTCGTCGTCGGATGCGGGAAGCTCGGCCCGCAAGCGTTCCAACCGCTCGTGCATCCGACCGACCATCGTCTCGGCCCGGTCCTGCTTGTCGAGCAGCTCGCCGTAGAGGGTGATGGCGCCTTCCAGGTCCTCCTGTGTGCCGTAGGTGAGCTGGGCGACGGGGAGGCCGGTGTCGCGCAGCGGATCGACGAGGTCGGCGCCGCGGTCGCCCCACTGGATCACCGCATCCGGCTCCAGGGCCAAAACACTCTCAACGTTCGGCGCGAACTCGGCTCCCGCCACGTCGGTGGAGACGTCGAGCAGCTCGGGGTAGACCTCGCCGAGGTAGCTGTCCTCGATGGCGGTGCGCGAGGCGGCGTTCATGCCGACCAGCACCTCCGGCCCGCCGTTCACCGCCACCACCATGGAGGCGGCGGGCAGCGGAATCGTCACCACCCGGCGCACTGGCCCGGAGAGCGTGACCTTATCTCCCGCGAGGTCGGTGACCGTGCGGCTTCCCTCTTTGCCTTCGGGCCCGGCCCGACCACACCCGGTGGCGAGCAGCGGCAGCGCGGCAGCGGCGAGCGCCCCGCCCAGCAGTGTGCGGCGCGGGACGTCCGGGGTTGGGGGGTCGGCAACACGGGTTCGCCCGTGGGGGACGATGCTCGGCGGAGCGGCGCGATGGAGCATCCGGGTTCCTCTCGTGTCCTGGACGCAGGCCACAGAAGAACCTGCACCCGGGACAGCGGAGCGCCCTCAGCACGACCGATCGACCAGAAGGCGGTCGATTGGACCATGAGCACCACACGCCACACCCGAACGGGCCTGCCGCAAGCACGACAGCTCCCATGCACGCCTCCTGGGGTCCGCGCCCCGTGGATCGTGTCCGCGACAGGCCAGTCTCCTGACTCCCGGATCATCGCTCCCCCCGACCTTCCGGCCCATCAGCCGTGGTCGCACGTGGGGTTCCCTCCCCGGTCACAGTGGCGGGACCGTGCCGGATTCACACCGGCTTCCTGGATCCCGTCGCGGTCGGCCGACGGATCAAGGCTAACCAAACCCCTCCCGAACTGGAAGATCAGACCTCACTTCCCCTGCCGCGGAGGGATTGGCGGACGACGCTCCGTGTGGACGCCGAACCCGCGGGTCACGAGCGCCGATCTGTTGGCCGCCTGGCGCGCTGGCGGGACCGGCGTCGCCCCCTGCCGCTCATCGTCGTAGTGCACTGCCACCCCCACCACGCGGGCGGTGCCGGCGAATTCCGAGTTGGTCTGGGCCTTCCAGTTGCGGTCCGCGCGAACGAGGGCGGCTCGGCCGTTGACGGCGCCAGCTGGCTGCACCGGTCCTGGCGTCCGTTCGGCCACGTTCTTCGCCGTACGCTGAGACCGGACTTTGCGGCCTTCGTCGCCGTCCTCGCCGCGGGTGCCGGGCGCCCGCTCGTCGGTCGCGGCCGTCCCGCGTCGGCGGTTGCGGTCCGTGAGCGCTTCGGCCCGCACGGACACGGCTGAGACGCGTGCCCCGGACCGGGGCCGTGACGGGGCCGCATACACGAAGAAACCCCAGGCCGTTGACGGGGGGCTAGCGACCTGGGGCTGAAGCTGTGGGCCCCCAGGGGATCGAACCCTGAACCCGCGGATTAAAAGTCCGCTGCTCTGCCAATTGAGCTAAGGGCCCCGATGCGTGCTTCCGTCGTGGGTACGGTGCCACACCATGCGTGCTAAGACTAACGGGTTTTCCACCCGGATGCGGAACCCAGGGGCGTGTGCGGAGGCGTGCAGCCGGTCGGATGCCATCAACTCCCGCCCCGTCCGGCCCCGTTCCAGAACTGCCGAGCACACCGGGAGCACACCGACGCTAGGCCCGGCGCGGTATCAACCAGCGGACCCAACAGCCACTCAAGCTGCGCCAGGATGCCGTAGGTGATCACCAGTTAGGACAACGTTGACCGTGGACAAGACCTGGGCCGACGGCCACTGGGACGAACGTGTAGACAGAAGCGCGATGTGCTGACCATGTGGACCTCAAGGCCGCCACGGCGAACATCGCCCATCAGTTCATCCAGATGGGGTGGGCCACGGAAGCGAAGCCCACGAAGATCGACTCCAGTGACCGCACCATCGCACTGACCGAAGACGCGGTGGCGGTGCTGCGTGCCCGCCGCAGCCAGCAGAACGCCCGGCGGCTGGCGGCCGGACCCGCCTGGAAGGAAACCGGGTACGTGTTCACCCGGGACAGCGGCGAACGGTATCACCATGCCCAAATCAGCGGCGCGTTCCTCGAGATCACAGACGCCGCTGATCTTCCTCCGGTGAACTTCCGTGGCCTGCGCCACGGTGCGGCCGCCCTGCACCTGGCCGGGGGACGTGGACATGAGGCTGGTACAGGAGCTGCTGAGGCACTCCACGATCAAGCTCACCGCTGATACCTACACCAGTGTCCTGCTCGACGCCGCTCGGGCCGCTGCGGAGAAGGCCGCTGCCCTGATCCCGCATACTCCTACTGAACGGGGCTGAGAGACGGGGCCTGGCGGGCGACTGAGGCGGCGGGGCGACGGCGGCTCGGGCCCGAGGGCGCGGAGCGCCACTGGCTCGGGGATTGGTGGCAGGAACGATGGGCACCGTGAGACGCATGTGGACACCGAAGCGTGATGCTGCGGATCGTCTCGTCGTTCCTCCCTTTACAGGGTCTTCGACGCTGGACGTTTCCCTCCGACGCCGCCAGCCTGCCGATAGGTCTCCTGGCAGCTACCCGGACGGGCCTTCCACCGGCAAGCGACGACGAGCTTCCGAACGGCAAGAACTCCGCTACGTCACGGTGATGGCTACTGTTCTGCTGGGCGCACGAAAAAGGATCACGGGCGCCCATCGACTTGTACTCGAACTTTCTTCAAAAACTCTGCCGTCTACTCAGGGGTGAATGCCACGCTTTGCAGGATTCCGAATTTGAGAGACAGGTTCTCCACGGATTTCGCATTTGTGATTAAGGAGCCTGAGCCAGATCCCTCGATATAGGCGGCCCCTGCCATCTGGTAGCGACAGGATGATAAAGGGACCATCCAAACCAGGATGATCACGGAAGCGGACTGTAACAGGGATGACCTGGAGACGGATTCTCCCTGCATCCATGAGTGCTAGCAGGCGGTCTACCTGGGGCAGCAGGATCTCAGGGTCGTCCTCCAGGTTGCGAATCACACTTTCGGTGACGATCGCCCAGTTAAGCCGCGTCGCCGACGGCCATCGGGGCGATCGCATGGTAGGTGGGTGTGCTGCATGCGCCGACTTCAACAAACAGGGCCGCTGGCAGGTGAGGGGGGTATTCCCCAAGGCCGGCGGTTAGCGTTCTCGTGCGTCCTGCACGTGCGATCCCTGAAGTGGCCGCCGGCCCGGAGCATGGGGATCGGGGAGGAAACGAGGAGGAAGCAATGTCCTCCAGCTTTTCGCATGACGCCCCCCAGCGCCGAGCGGCTGGCGTCCGCGGCGTGGGTGTTGCGCGCCGGGGGGTGGTGCAGGCGCTGACGTCCACGGGTTGCCGCCTGGCTCGCCGCAGCATCATGTCTCCCAGGGGCGTACACGCGGAGTGTGAGCGGTGGGATGCGAGTCGCCTGCTATGATCTGAATCACAGATTTTGATCTGCAAACGCAGTTGAGTCCGATCGTGTGTTGCGAGAGTTCCACAACAGACGAGCCGCACCATAGACCCGGCGATGGGCGCGTCGTTGCCCTCATGTCGGTCTCGGTCGGCGAGTGGTGGTCGGCTGCATGGTGATAGCGGTTCTGATCCTGCTGCTGGGGATCCTTGTGATCCTCGCGGTGATCGTGGCGAACGGGTACTTCGTTGCCCAGGAGTTCGCCTATATGTCGGTCGACCGGTCCCGGCTCGGTGCTCAGGCAGAGGCAGGCGATGCCGCCGCGTCTCGCGCGCTGGCGGTCACGCGGCGTACTTCGTTTATGCTGTCGGGCGCCCAGTTGGGCATAACGGTGACCGGGCTGCTGGTCGGCTACGTCGCGGAGCCGTTGGTCGGCGAATCGCTCGGTACCCTGCTCGGGGGCGTGGGTGTTCCCTCGGTGGTGAGCATCACGACGGGGACGGTGCTTGCCCTGGCGCTGTCGACCGTGGTGCAGATCATCTTCGCGGAGCTGTATCCGAAGAACCTGGCGATCGCCGCCCCAGAGCCCCTTGCTCGCAGGCTTGCCCGCTCCACGCGAATCTACCTTGCCCTGTTCGGGTGGCTGATCAGGGTCTTCGACCATGCCGCGAACGCTCTCCTGCGGCTCGTCAAGGTCGAGCCGCTTCATGATGTCGACACCAGTGCCACGGCCAAGGACCTTGAGCACATCGTCGCCGACGCGCGGGAGAGTGGGAATCTGTCCGAGGATCTGTCGCTCATTCTGGAGCGGATCCTCGACTTCCCGCAGCACGATGTCGAGCATGCGATGATCCCGCGCTCCCGCGCGAGCGTCGTACCGGCCGATGCCGCCCTCGGTGATGTGCGTGTGTTGATGGCGGGGGGCCACAGCAGGTACCCGGTCATCAACGATGCTGACGAACCTGTGGGTGTCGTGCATCTGGTCGACGTGCTCGCGTCCAAGACGCCCGAGGGTGCCGCCGTCACGGCCGTGATGCGTCCTGCCGCAATCATGCCGACGTTGATTTCGCTGCCCGACGCGCTCGCACGGATGGCCCGTGACAGGCACGAGTTGGTGTGCGTCATCGACGAGTACGGCACCTTCCGGGGGATCCTCACGATCGAGGATCTGGCCGAGGAGATCGTGGGGGAGATCACCGACGAGCACGACAGCGGCCGGCCGGTCGTGGTCGAACCCGATGAGGAGGGCACCTGGCGCGTGAGCGGTGATGCGCACATCGACGAGGTCGAACGCGCGATCGGGCATAACCTGCCTGCCGGTGATTACGAGACGGCGGCGGGAATGGTCATCGCGGAACTCGGAGCCCTTCCCGCCGAGGGGCAGCGGGTACGGATCGACCTTCCCGATGATCCCGCAGACCTGGTGCTGGATGAGCCCATCCACCGATGGATCGAGGCGGAGGTGGTCGACGTCGCCCGGATGGTCCCGACGGCCGTACGGGTGTGGCTGCACGAGACGCCGGTCCCTGGACCTGGAAACGGGCAGGGGCGAACCGACGCCGCGGGCGGCGGCACGGGGACGCACAGGGACGACCGATGAGCAACCCGTGGATCGTGCTCGGCGCGACGGTGCTGCTGATCGCACTCAGCGCCTCCTTCGTCGTCATCGAGTTCTCGCTGCTGGGTGCCCGACGGCACCGGCTGGAAGAGGCGGCGGTCTCCAGTCGCGCCGCCCGCGCGGCATTGCGGTGCTCGAACGAGTTGACGATCGTGCTCGCGGGAGCGCAACTGGGGATAACCGCCTGCACGTTTGCCCTGGGCGCGGTGACCAAACCGGCGCTCGACGGGTGGCTCTCACCTCTGCTCGCCTCGATCGGCCTCCCTCTCTGGATCGCCGACATCTCCTCGTTCGCTCTCTCGCTCCTGCTCGTCACCTTCCTGCACCTGGTGGTCGGCGAAATGGCTCCCAAGTCCTGGGCGATCGCGCATCCGGAATTCTCCGCGGCATTGATCGGCCTGCCGACACGAGGCCTGATCCGGTTGCTGCGTCCACTGCTCGTGTGGGTCAACAAGATCGCCAACCGGCTGGTCGAGGCCTCCGGGGTCGAACCCGTCGACCGTGCGGCCGTCGCCGGGTACGACGCGGCGACGATCCGCCATCTCGTGGAGCACTCCGCGAATGTCGGAGTGCTCCACGCCTCGTACCGCACCTCTCTCTCGGGCGCCCTTGCCCTGCCGACCATGCGCATTGAGTCGCTCGTCCCGCCCGGCAGCGTCCCCACGGCCGTCTCGGCGAACGCGACCGTGCACGATCTCCAGGACGCCGCGGTCGGATCCGGTCACATGCGGATCCTCGTCGACCATGGAGAGGGAGACGCTCTTGGCGTCGTCCATGTGCGTGACACCATGCTCGAACCCCCCGACCGCCCTGTACGCGAACTCGCGCGAGTGCCCTTCGTCGTCCCCACCGGTACCCCCGTCCACGAAGTCCTCACGGCCATGCGCCAGGCCAGCGAACAGCTCGCCGTCGTCGTGAACGGTGCACGCATCATCGGCGTCGTCACCATCGCCGACATTCTGCGCAACGTCCTGCCTCGCTCGTCCGCATAGGCCGAACGCCATAGCCATGAGGGGTATTGCCCATCCATACAGTGAGGTAGTCCCGGTGCGTTTCATGTGGGCTGCCCGTGTTGGAAACGGGTGAGCACGAGCGCGGCAGCGCGTTCCGGTGGCTGTCAAGCCGCGTGAGACAGATCAGCGTGTGTGTTCTCCCAGTTCGAGGAGGGTGTGTGCGGTCGGTCCGGTCGCGGGTGGGTTGATATCGGCGGACTCGGGCAGCGCGGCCGTCGCGCCCAGAGTCGCTCCGGCAAGCGCGGGCGAACTCGGCGGCCGCGGCGAGCCATTGGGTGGGATCCCTGGCCAGACAGCGCTCGATGAGCTGAGCGACGGGCCCGGACACCTCGGGCGGCCACCAGTGTCCTGCCTGACGCCGCTCGGACCGCTGTGGAGAAGGGCGCTGCACTGGCTCCGCATACTCCTGCTGAACGTGGCTGAGGGGTCGCCCTGTACTGAGGATGTACTGGCGAGCACACCTGGAGCAGGCCTGGGAAGCGCGAACCCCAGTCCGGGGCTAGGAATAGCCTGCGGCCTAGGGTTCTCTGTGGGCCACCAGGGGATCGCCCCCTGGGTCCGCTGCTCTGCCAATTGAGCTAAGGGCCCCGAGGCGTGCTGCCGTCGTGGGTACGGTGCCACACCATGCTTGCTAAGACTTAACGGGTTTTGCGCCGGGATGCGGAACCCAGTCCCGTATGTGGTGATGGTGCGAGCAGACCGGCGGGGCTGTGTGGTCGCACCGGGTGACGAGCCGGGCGTCGTGGTGTGTCCGGAGGCGGGCGGGACGGCCTCCGGCGGGGGCCGGCCGGGGGCGCTCAGGGTGGAGTCAGGGGCCAGCCAGGGGTCTTCCCTATGGGCGTGGGATGGGAGAACGGGCAGGCTGGAGGTATGAACGAGAACTTCGGTAAGAAGAAGCTTCGGCGGAGTAGTAGCAAGCGGATCCTGACCGGTGTCTGTGGCGGGATCGGGGAGTTCGTGGGCGTCGACGCGATCCTCGTGCGGCTGGCGTTCGCGGTCTTCACCCTCCTGGGTGGCAGCGGCATCCTGCTCTATGTCATCGCGTGGCTGGTGATGCCCGAGGAGGGCACGGACACCTCCGTCATCGAGCACATCATCCGGAACTTCCAGGGGAAGCAGAGCAACCTGTGATGTGGTCACTGCGGGCTCGTCCCGCCTCCCGTGCCCGAACGGGGATCGGCAGCTCGATCGCTGTCGGGGCCGTCGCTCGCTGCGGGTGTGTGCATCAAGGCGATGGCCCCGGCGGAGAGACGGGACCAGGGGGTGGCCAGGAGCAGGGCACCCGTCACGCCGAGGCCTCCGGCCACCGTGATGACGGCGTGGATCCCGGCGATCTCGACGAGCAGGCTGGCCAGAGCGATGCCGATGCCCTGGACGGCCTGTAGCCCGGCCGCCACCAAGCCGAACGCTAGCCCGCGGCCCTTGGACGGGGCGCAGAGGACGAACGCGGCGTTGGCCACGAACTGGTAGGACGCCGTCATCCCCGAGAACATCAGCAGGCCGACCATCATCCACAGCGGCGGTTGCAGCGCCCAGACCAGCAGGGGAACCGACGCCGCCACGGCCAGGGGACCGATCAGGCGCATGCGCGATTCCGGGTTGATCAGTCGGGTGAGGACGAACCCGCCGACGATCGCCCCCATGGACGGTCCCGCCATCAGCAGGCCCGCTGCCATCGGTCCGCCGCCGACCTCGTCGGCCAGGGGGCCGGCCAGCCCGTAGGGGATGGTGTAGAAGCCCGCCAGCCAGGCGAACAGACCGAGCGTGCGCAGGCGCGCGTCGCCGAAGACGAGTCGGGTGCCGTCCCGCGTCACCCGCCAAAGTGAGGGGCGAGCCTCCCGATCGTCCCGCGGGGCGGGCCGGTAGCGCACACCGAACCGGATGATCAGGGCCGAGGCAACGAACGTCAGACCGTTGAACATCACGGCCGAGTTCGGTCCGACCGCCGCGACGATCCCGCCGCCCAGCACCAGCCCGGCCAGTGTTCCCACCTGCGTCGTGAGGTTGATGATCGCCGATCCGGCGACGTAGCGCTCCCCCTGGACGATCTCCGCCATCAGCGCCGCCCGGGCCGCGCCGAACGGCACCATCGGCAGGGTGGAGCAGAACACCAGCACCCAGATCGCCCACACCGGCAGTCCCGGAATGCCGATCCCGGCCACCAGCACGGCCCGCGTGAGGTCGCTGATCACGATCACGCCGCGCCGCGGGAAGAGGTCGGCGAGTCCGGCGAGGAGTGGCCCGCCGATGATCTGCGGCAGGAACGTCAGCGCCATCGTGATGCCCGCGGCCAGCGCCGAAGACGTCTGGTGGTAGACGAGCAGCGCGACAGCGATGTTGAGTAGGTAGCTGCCGGTCATCGACAGCGCGTGGGCCACCCACAGCGCCCGGAACTCGCCGACGCCGACGACGTCCCGGTAGCCGCGCCGCCAGTCGCCGCCGCTGGGTGCCTCGCGTGCCGGCCCCTGGCTGGCCGGCGGCTCCCCGGACCCGACGTCTGTGGAGGCGCCCCGGTGGGTGGATGTCGTGTCCTTGCGGTCCTGTGGAGGGATGTCGATCTTGCGGCTGTCCGTGCGCGGATTACCCACCCGGCGGCTCCCTCGCTTGGTTCGCACCGGCGTCACTCTCGGTTGTGATTCGATGACCTACGGTCTCTGATTCTGCTTGGGTTCCGCAAGTCGTTTTCGAGAAACTGTGATGGATCTGTTGACGCTGGTCGGCATACGTGGTGACTTTGGCGCCCGCTTCGGGGGCCTTTCGTGTGAAGTGCCAGCTCGCCCATCGGGGATCGCTCACCGCCCGCGGGAGCTGCCGCCGTGGCTGCGGTCGTCACCGTGGGTGTGCGCCTTCTGGCGTCCACGTCACCCCCAGCCCAGGTCGTGCAGCCGCTGGTCCCCGATTCCGAAGTGATGGGCGATCTCATGGACCACGGTGACCCGAATTTCGTCCACGACCTGGTCCTCGGTGTCGCAGCACGCGCAGATCTCCCGCCAGTAGATGAAGATCTGGTCTGGCAGGGCGCCCGCGTAGCTGTCCCCGCGCTCGGTCAGCGGGATCCCCACGTAGAGGCCCAAGAGGCCCGGCTCCGGCGGGTCCTCACTGACCGTAATGACGACGTTGTCCATCATCCCGGTTAGCTCGGGCGGAATGGTGTCGAGCGCGTCGCCGACGAGCTCCTCGAATCGTGTCCGGGTGAGTTCAACCACGTCACCGATTGTCCGCTATGGACCGACCAGTAGCCCACCGACGCGGGGCCAGGGACGTTGTTGAGCATCGACGCACCCGCAATGATGGAGGGGTGTTCTCATGGCTGGGATCCCACCTGTCCTCCGCCCTGCCCCCCGAACGCCTGCGTTCCCTGGCGGGCCGGGCTAACCGACTGCGCAGGGGGCTCGCCGCTCGTATCGCGGCCGTGGTCGTGGTAGGCCTCCTCGGCGGGTGGCTTGGGCTCGCACTGGGTGGCCAGGTTATGACGCCCATCGGTCCGGCCGACGTGAATCTCAGCGTCAGTCCGGGACGCGCGGAGACCGTCCTGAACGTGGCTCCATTGGGCAAGCTCGCCTTCGACACCCACGACGCACCCTTGCGCTTCGAAGCGGCGATCACCGAGATCCGCCCGGCCGCCGCTAACGAGTTGTTCCGGAACCCCGACGCCATCGACCGCATGGCCGATACCATCGGCGCGGAGGTCCAGCACGGCGTCCTGCTCCTGTTCGCCCGCGCTGTCGCGGCCGCCGTCCTGGGGGCGGCCATCACCTCCCTCGTGCTGTTCCGCAATTGGCGCCGGGCGCTCGGCAGCGCACTGAGCGCGCTGATCACCTTCGCCGCGGCCGCCGGAATGGCCGCCGCCACATTCAACCCCGCCGCCGTCTCCGAGCCCCGCTACACCGGACTGCTCGTCGGTGCCCCGAACGTGGTGGGCAACGCGGCGGACGTCGTCAACCGGTTCTCCGAGTACCGGAAGCAGCTCGCGGGCCTCGTCGGCAACGTCTCGATGCTCTACGAGACGACCTCCACGCTGCCGGTCTTCGAGGACGACGGATCGACGATCCGCGTGCTGCATGTCGCCGATCTCCACCTGAACCCGGCCGCCTGGAACGTCATCAGCTCGCTGCGGGACCAGTTCCGCGTCGACCTCATCGTCGACTCCGGCGACTTCACCGACCGCGGCAGCGCGGCCGAGGACGCCTTCGCCGACGAGATCGCCGAGCTGGGCGTGCCCTACGTCTGGGTCCGCGGCAACCACGACTCCATGGGCACCCAGCGGGCGGTTGAGGCCCAGCCCAACGCGGTGGTCCTGGACGACGACATCGCCGAGGTCGGCGGCATCGTCTTCTACGGCGCGGGCGACCCCCGCTTCACCCCCGACAAGGCGCGCGACAACCCTGACACCGACGAGGTGGCCGCCATCGGCGCCGAGCAGGCCGCGTCGATCAAGGACGCCGACCCGCCGGTCGATGTCGCGGTCCTGCACGACCCGCTGCAGGGAGAGGGCTTCAGCGGTGTCGTGCCGCTGGTCCTCTCCGGGCACGGACACGACCGCTGGACCGAAGTGAAGGAGACCGGCACGCGCTTCCTTGCGCAGGGGTCGACGGGCGGCGCCGGGCTGCGCAACCTCGCGGGCGGCCCCGACCGCCCCACGCCCTACCAAGCGTCGGTGCTCTACTTCGACGCCGAGAGCAAGCGGCTCCAGGCCTGGGACGACGTCACACTCGGGGGCCTCGGTTTCACCTCCGCCCAGATCGAGCGGAACATCGAACAGGATCCGGACCGCGAGATCACGCCGGATGCGGCCGCGTCATCGAAGAATCCGTCGCGCTCGCCGTCCCCGTCGCCTTCCCCGTCTCCGACACCGACGGTGTCGGTGGAGGCTGGTCCGCCCACACGCTCCCCGGATGACACGCCCGACGGCTAAGCGGGGCGCTGCCACGTCCGCCCCGCACCCCCGTCCGCGACGCCTTCGCCACCCCGAGATCACCCGGCGGGGCAGGGCTTGGCAAACCGCTTTGGCACTGGGAGGAAATCTCCCCTATGCTTGACCCGTCCCCGACGGCAGGCGAAGCGGGAAATGGCGACTCGTTCGTCGTCGAGGCCCCCATCGTCTAGTGGCCTAGGACGCCGCCCTTTCAAGGCGGTAACGCCGGTTCGAATCCGGTTGGGGGTACTGATCCGGGTCGGACCACTGCCGGGCGTCTGGCAGAATGATGGCACGGACAGCGCAAGGCGGAACACCCGATACAATCGAGTGCGGCGTCGAGTGCCGACAAAAGAATACGCAAGGTCCTGTGGAGCAGCTAGGAGTGCTCGCCACCCTGTCAAGGTGGAGGCCGCGGGTTCAAATCCCGTCAGGACCGCTCGCACGCCGCTCGTTGGTGGTGTATGGGGCCAGGTAGCTCAGTTGGTACGAGCGTCCGCCTGAAAAGCGGAAGGTCGGCGGTTCGACCCCGCCCCTGGCCACAGTTTCTTCAGCGTAAAAAAATGCCCCGTGATCTGAATTCCCAGATCACGGGGCATTTTTTTGTGCCTCGGTGGTTGTCCGTGGTGCGGTGCGCGCGCCAAGCGGGTGGCTGGAGCTAATGCTCGTCCCTGTTGCTTCTGGCCCGTGTGGAGGGTTGCCGCCCGCCTCCCGGCCGACGTCGAGCGAGAAGCCGGGCCGAGCCGACGCGGAATCCTGTGGTGTCCGGGGTTGGTCGAACGCCCCTCGCCATCTCTGTTGCCATTGTGGAAACCCGTGAGTTGACAGATTGGAAACTCGAAGAGATGCTATCCGCCATGGAAACAAGCCAGAGCTCGGACGCCGCGCATCAGCCACTGACCACTGCGGAAGCCGAAGCGGCGCTGCGTGGCGCTGAGCAGGCCCGGGCATCGATCAATGACATCCGCACACCGCTCTGGTACTCCCTGGCCTTGGCCGCGTGGATCGCACCCGTGGGACCACTGATCTCCCTGCTGCCCGATCCGCCCCTCGGCATGGCTTTCCTGCTGGTCGGCATGGTGGTCTGGGGCGCGGGCTTCGGCGGACTACTGCGCCTGGCCATGTCGCAGATGCGGGTGTTGGCGTGGTTGACTCCGCGGCAGATGCTGCCGATGGCGGTCATCATGCTGCCGTTGCTGGGCGCCTATGTCGCGCTGCTCCGCGTCTTCGACCTGTCGTGGGGGACCTACCCGCTCACCGTTGTCGTGGGCGTGGGCATCATCGTCTTCGGTATCTACGACCGGTTCCGGGGCGGCGCGGTCGCATGAAGCGTTCGAATCCCGCGATCGACGGCTTCGACTCCGTCATCCACGCGCCGCAGCGTCTGCGGATCTGCGCGCTGCTCGACGCGGTGACCCAGATCGAGTTCAGCCTGATCCAGGAGCAGCTCAAAGTGAGCGCCTCAGTGCTGAGTAAACACGTGAGCGTGCTGATGGACGCGGGGTACGTGGAGCAGCGGAAGGCCGTCCGCGACACTCGGCAACGGGTATGGCTCACGCTTACCGCTGCCGGCCGCACCGCCTACAGGGGCCACGTCGCAGCGCTTCGCGCCATCGTCGACCAAGCGCAGGAACAGCCATAGGTCCCGCTGTCGGCCACGGCGTTGAGGCCCTGGCCCCGCGCCCGGTCGCGGAGCCGGACCCGCTCCCCCGCGCGGGGGAGCGGGTCCCGGCGTGTGGGGGAGGGCATGAGGAGGTTGCCGACCTACCGTCGAGCCATGACACAGTTCGACGCCCCCGCGCTTTTCGATGCCGCCCTCGCCACGGTGCGGCAGAACGCCTACGGGTTCCTCGCCACCACGGCTGCCCCAGGACCGCACGTGCGGCTCGTGCGCCACATTGATGTGGATGACGATGCGACCGTCTGGATCGGCACCAGTCCGCGTTCTCGCAAAGTGACGGAGGTGGCCGCGCACGCCGAGGTCGCCTACGCGATCGAGGACAGGAACGCTGTCGCCTATGTGACGATCCAGGCACGAGCGGACGTCATCGACGATCTCGCCGCGCGGGTCGCGAAGTGGCACGAGGAGTCGCGCCGCTTCTTCCCTGGCGGGCCCGAGGGCGACGACTTTGTGCTGTTGCGCCTTACTCCGCATCGGATCGAGGTCATGGACTTCACCCGGCGGATCCACCCCGACCCCTACGGTCTGGTCCCCGCCGTCATCGAGCGGGCGGCCGACGGCACGTGGGTGGAGCATACGGCCGTGCGGGGTTCCTGACAGCGTCGATGGCACGAGGTGTCGTGTGGTGGCGGTTGGCCGCGGCGGGGCGCGGGCCTGTGGGGCCGATGGAAAACCAATCGACCCCACCCCATAGCGGGCGGCATAGTGGCGCCTCATGGGCCACATCGACGTTGCCGGAGTCGGGTTCGTTCTCCCCGACGGGCGCACACTCCTGGACGACGCTTCCTTTCGGGTCGGCGACGGGATGAAGGCGGTACTCGTTGGCGCTAACGGCAGCGGTAAAACGACGCTCATGCACGTCGTCGCCGGGGACGTGACCCCGTCCAGCGGGGCGGTCACCCGCAGCGGGCGGCTCGGGGTGATGCGGCAGTTCATCGGCTCGCATGCCAACGCCGAAGCGGAGGCGGACGGCGTCACCGCGCCCCTGACCGCCCAGGCGTCAGTGCGTGACCTCCTCGCGTCCGTAGCGCCCCCGCCCGTGCGTGCGGCGGCGCGCGCACTCGACGCCGCTGAGCTGGCCATGATGGAGCGCGACGACGAGCGGACACAGCTCCGCTACGCCCAGGCGCTGGCGGACTGGGCCGACTCCGGCGGGCACGACGCCGAGGTGCTCTGGGACGTCTGCACGGTGGCCGCTCTGGGAATTCCGTTCGACCGCGCCCAGTACCGGGAACTGGGCACCCTTTCCGGCGGCGAGCAGAAGCGGTTGGTCCTGGAGGCGCTGTTCCGCGGTCCCGACGATCTCTTGCTCCTCGACGAGCCCGATAACTTCCTCGATGTTCCCGGCAAGAACTGGCTTGAGGAGCAGCTCCGCGCGACCCCGAAAACCGTGCTGTTCATCAGCCACGACCGCGAGCTGCTGGACCGCACCGCCACCCACGTCATCACCCTGGAAGGCGGCACGGCCGCCGGGAACTCGACGTGGGTGCACGGTGGCGGGTTCGCCGGTTACCACGAGGCCCGCGCGGACCGCCACGCGCGCTTCGCGGAGCTGCGCCGCCGCTGGGACGAGCGCCACGCGCAACTGCGCGAGGTGGTGCAGAGACTGCGTCAGAAGGCCTCCTACAACGACGACATGTCCAGCCGCTACCGCGCCGCGCAGACCCGGCTGCGCAAGTTCGAGGAGGCCGGGCCACCACCCGAACCGCCGCGTCCGCAGGACATCAAAATGCGGCTTCGCGGCGGGCGCACCGGCGTCCGCGCCCTGACCTGCACCGACCTAGAGCTCACCGGACTGATGCACCCCTTCTCCGCGGAGGTGTTCTACGGCGAGCGCGTCGGTGTGCTCGGTTCGAACGGGTCGGGGAAGTCGCACTTCCTGCGCCTGCTCGCCGACCCGTCGACCGTCCCGCACACCGGTACGGCCCGCCTCGGCGCGCGCGTCGTCCCCGGCCACTTCGCGCAGACCCACCACCATCCGGAGTGGAACGGCCGCACGCTCGCCGCGATCCTGGAGGACGAGTACTCGCTCCCGCTGGATCGGTCGGCACCCGCGCTGCACCGCTACGAACTGGTGCACCAGCGCGAGACCCGCTTCGACGCCCTGTCGGGCGGGCAGCAGGCCCGGTTCCAGATCCTGCTCCTGGAGCTGTCCGGCGCGACGATGCTCCTGCTCGACGAGCCCACGGACAATCTGGACGTGGAGTCGGCCGAGGCGCTGGAGGCGGCCCTGGAGGCATTCGAGGGCACGGTCCTCGCCGTGACGCACGACCGCTGGTTCGCCCGTTCCTTCGACCGGTTCCTGGTCTTCGGGGCGGAGGGCGAGGTCTACCCCTCCGATGCACCCGTGTGGGACGAGGGGCGCGTGCGGCGGGAGCGCCCATAGGCGGCCACTCCGTCTCAAATTCCAGCCTGTGGCGTTCGGCGGCCAAGGTGCCTTCGCCGCGGCGACCACGTCGAGTCTTTCGTCCGCGAGCTAAAAGACCCGCCGACGCGGATCGGGCACCGTAGGTCGCTACTGTTCACCCCGTGGGCAGCTGATCGGCTCGAACAGGTCGGCGACGGCGTCTGTCGGGAGGACTCGCCGCCAATGGTGTGACCCAGCCCCCGCGGGCCTCACACACCAACCGACTCCGCGGAGGCGCGCGGGCGTGGCACCATCCGCTCCGCGACGCCGTTCGCTGCGCTGGCGAGCAGCCGTTCCAGTGGTCCGCGGCCGAACCTGTACCGCCACATCGAGGCGAGGACAAACGCGGCGGTCACATAGATCTCCGCGTCGTGCGCGAGCACAACGCTGATCAAGCCGTAGCCCGATGCCAGCGGCTCGGTCAGCCACATCACGGCGATATGCGCCGAGTAGAGCGTGAGCGTCATCGTCCCCACCGACGCCAGCGGGTCAAGGAGGCGCCCGGCGCGGTCGGCCGCGAACAGGCACAGCCCCACCACCACGAGGGCCGTCCCCGTATTGCCGAGCACTTCGAACGCGGTGTTGCTGTGCGGATCCGCGATCAGCAGTTCCCCGGCATCGACCCCGAACACCTTCGGCGGCTCGGTCGGCAGCAGCCGAACGAGCACCCAGGAGCCCCCGTATCCGAGCACCGCGCCGACCAGGCCGATCGTGGCCAGTCGCGTGCGGACCCGTCGCGACCGCAGGTCCAGGCGGCCGACCAGCATTCCGACGATGACGTAGCCCATGTACGCCACCGCCGGGTAGGTCCCCGACGCCAGCAGGTCGATCAGGCCGTCCGACGGCAGAGTCAGTTCGAGGGGCGCGGAAGCATCTCCCACACCGCCCGACAGGTCGTAGGAGAAGAACGGCTCATGGAGCACACCGACGAGCGCGGCGGGCGCGTCGCCGGTGACCTCCTCGGCAACGGAGCTCGTCAGAACGCCGATCACCGGGCCGACGAGCACAACCAGGCCACCGATGAGTGCCAGCGTCCTGCCGCGCAACCACAACAGGGGGAGCGCCAGCAGGAAGAACACCCCGTAGTAGTGCAGGATCACGGCCACGCTGCCGAAGGCGGACAGCCCGACCCCGACCATGATCAGCACTACCGCGCGCACGACGATCTTGATGCGGATGCGCCGCCGGTCCGTCGCGCTGGTGACCACGTCCCGCCGGCCCGCGATGAACGTCAGGGACACCCCGGCGAGCATGGCGAACAGCGCGGCCGAACGCCCACTGACGCCCTCCCAGACGAGGGCGGCTACGCGGTCGGCGAGGGTGGCGGGATCCATGGACCCGCTGGCGATCGCGTAGGGGTCGCCGGAAACGGCGAACGCGGACAGCGGCACCCCCAGGTGGGCGATGAACATGCCGATCAGCGCGACGCCGCGTGCGACGTCGACCCCGGCGAGGCGGGGGCGCCGCTGTTGCGCGTGGCTCTCGTGCGCCACTGGTACTCCTACTAGACCCGGTCGGACGGTGTGGGTGGGGTGGATGCGACCAGGGTCACGGCCCGCGGCTGGGAGTGAAGGCATCGATGGTGCGCGCCTCGGGCGCGAATCCGCGTGCCCACGGCATCGGCGACGCGCTGAGGCAGAGCGCGCGTTCCGCGGTTCGCCGTCGTCGTGGGCGCTGACTGCGGGGGCGAGCGAACACTGCGCGGACCGTCAGGAGGACGGCGAAGACAGAGCAGGCCAGGGTGATTCCCCACAGGGGATCTACGGCAGCGGTGAACACGGGGCGGCGAGCTCCTCGGGCGGATCCTGACGCCGGAGAGAGGGCCGCGGCGTCGCCGAGAATATTACCCTGTGCGACTTCTGACCGTTCTGCGTGATGATGGTGCCGCGCATAGGGGAATCGAGCGGGCCGAACGCACCTTCATGGCTCAGGCACTGCCGAGATACCGCTAGAGTTGTCATGTCGCGCTTCGCTGCAGCTAGCGGAACAAGCACGGCATTGAAGGTCCTGTGGAGCAGTTAGGAGTGCTCGCCACCCTGTCAAGGTGGAGGCCGCGGGTTCAAATCCCGTCAGGACCGCCCAGATCACTACGAACGAAGCCCGAGAGCCGCTGGCCCGGGCTTTTTTCGTGCCTGAAGGCGTCCCGGAGGGCGCTCGCGCCGCCGACCGCCGGCCCGAACTTCGTGATCCGCCCGCCCCGCGAACCGAGGCTCCCCGCCGCGGGGACACCTGCGGCCGCTGCTCCGCCGCGGCCGTGTGGCCGGCGATGCGTACCGAGTCGGAGGCGGGCCTCCGCCGCGCCGTGAGACATGGCTCCGATCAGGTAAAAGATGACGAAAGGGATGGCAATGCGCGAGTGTGCTGGGTAGTGTTCGTGCAGGTCATGCGGGAGATCTCCGCTGGTCTCCCCTCCTCCGCCCCCTGCCCCCCTCCTTTTCCCCGATGCCCGCGAGGAGGCGACATGCCTGTCGGCCGCCGCGCTGGTCGGTCTGCTGGTGTGGTGTGGCTGTCCGCGGTGTTCTGCGCGCTTTTCGCGGCCATGCTGGTGCATGGCGTTGGCGGCGCCGCGACGCATGGGGGCCACCGCGGCACCACCGCCGATCATGCCGCGGAGGAGCACGCCCACCGTCATACGCAGGCGCGGGAGCATCTCGACGCGGGGTGGACGGGCACGGAGGGACACGGGCACGTGGAGTGCCTGGGCACTGCGGCCGCCACATTCGGCTTGCTCATCGCCCTGTTCTGGGCGCATCCGCTGGGCGTGCGCCAGTTGCTGTTCGCCCTTCCGCACGAGGTACACGCGCACCTGCACCGCCTCATCGGCCGACGCCCGCGCTCCCGCGGATCCCGACGCTTACTCACCGAACTGTCGCTGCTGAGGATCTAGATGCCCGCTGTCGTGCGAAGGGTGGGCCGCGCAGCCCACCTTCGTGCCTACGCGGGTCCTTAGGCATTCGATCTTTTCGGGAGCATTCATGAGCACGAGCCGCCGCGCCGGTCCGGCGCATCGTGGAGGTCTTGTCCGCTACCTCAGCGTGGCCTTCTCCCTGGGGGCCGCCCAGATCCATCTGGTGATGGCCCCCGTCCACTGGGAGGAATGGTGGCTGTCGGGCGTCCTTTTCGCCGTAACGGGCGCGTTCCAGGTGCTCTGGGCCGTCCTCGCCCTGTGGCGCGGCACCGCCCCGGTGCTGGTTCTCGGGGCACTGGCGAACCTCGGTTTCCTCGCGGTGTGGGCGGTCAGCCGGTTCACCGGCCTTCCCGTCGGTCCCCATGCCGGGGTCCCCGAGTCGGCCGGATTGACGGACATCACCACCGCCGTCTTCGAGGCCGTGGTGGTGGTCGGCGCGCTGGGGGCACTCGGCTTCCGGAGGATCGCCCGCCCCGGCGGCGGCACGATCACCGCCGTCGCCGTCGCGGCGCTGGCGGTGGCCTTCTTCACCGCCGCGGCGGTCGGCGCCGCCGGAGACCACTCCCATGGGCCGGCTCCGGGCGAGCGCGGCGAGGCCGATCACCACGGCGAGGGCGGTACCGGCGAGGAGAGCGGCGCGGGAGAGCGGAACGGGCCGGAGGAGCCTTCCCCGACGGGTGCCCCCGGCTCGGACTCGTCGGTGCAGTCGGGCGGAAACGGGGACGGCCACCACGACGACGGTCACACGCACGACCACGAGCACTGAGGCACGCCTCTGGGCGGGCGTCCGGCCACCTGTCCCGCCGTGTCCGAACCGGACCGGCGGCCGACGCCCGTTGCCCCCGCGGGTCCTGCGGAGGGGACACGGCTGGGTGTTCCCCACCAGCGGCGCGGCGGTGCCCTGTTTCTCCCAGAGGGGATGATGGGGGATCATGACCTACCGCTACGCCACCGAACGCGCCGACCGATCCGACCTGGCCACCGGCCACGTACTGCGCTCGGCCCCCGGGCACCCGGGGTTCCCGGTGCGGCTGGCCGACGAGCTCTTCCAGCGGGCGGCGTCCCACCTGGGGGCCGGCCCCCAGGGACTGTGGGACCCCTGTTGCGGAAGCGGCTACCTGGCGACCGTCCTCGGCCTGCTGCACCGCGACCGGTTGACGCACATCCTCGCCACCGACGTCGACCCCGACGCGCTCGGCATCGCCGCACGCAACCTCGCCCTGGTGACAGCGTGCGGGCTGGCAGAGCGCGAGCGGGAGCTGCGCGACGGGGCGCGGGAGTTCGGCAAGCCCGCGTTCCTGGAGCGGGCCGAGGCGGCGCGACGGCTGGCCGCCCGACTGGCCGCGCTCGGTGGCGATCTGCCGCACGCCGTGCGCCCGGGCGACGCCTTCGCGCCGGATCCGCCCGCGTTGCCCGACCACCCGGTGGATCTGGTGGTCACCGACGTCCCCTACGGGGACCTCACCCACTGGTCCGGCGCCGCCCCCGCGTCCGGCACTGAGCCCCTCCCGGAGCTGCTGCGCTCGCTCGCCTCCGTGCTCCCGGACCACGCCGTCCTCGCCGTCACCGCCCGGACCCGCAAGATTCCGCTGCCCGAAGGAGTGCGCGCCCTGGAGCGTGTTCGTGCGGGCAACCGCGCGGCGGTCCTGCTCCAAGCGCTTCAGCTGCGATGATGGGAATATCCGACATGCTTCCCGGTCCGCCCGGGAGGAAGGAGGACCCGCGATGCGGATGTTCCCTGAGATACCGCTGCGGGACTGGGTCGACACCAAAGAGACGCTGCACCGGTTCCTCCAGGTCGTCGGCAAGATCCGGTTGACGTCGGCGCCCCGCCGCAACCACTTCTGGAACGCCCCCTTCCACCTCTGCGGCTACGGCATCACCACGCGGCCGATGGGCTTGGTCGACGGCAACACGGTCTTCACCGTCGATTTCGAC
This sequence comes from Nocardiopsis rhodophaea, assembly GCF_039530945.1. NCBI lineage: Bacteria > Bacillati > Actinomycetota > Actinomycetes > Streptosporangiales > Nocardiopsidaceae > Nocardiopsis > Nocardiopsis rhodophaea. Next base: position 48,132 of record NZ_BAAAPC010000001.1, on the reverse strand, counting down.
TTTGTGGACCACCTGCTCGTGGCGCGGACCGTGGACGGCCGCACCGCGTCGTTCCTGCTGCCCGGCCACAGCGTCTCGACGTTCTACCGCGAGGTGCTGGCGACCCTGGACGGCTTGGGCGTCCACGCCCGCATCCCCGATCCCCGGCCCTCGGGGCTGCCCGATTCCCACCGCCTCTTCGTGGAGGACGTGGAGCACGCCCACTACGATCCCCAGGCCGTCCACCGCTACTGGCGCGTGCTCAGCGAGGTCGGCATGGTGCTGGAGGCGTTCGCCGCCGACTTCTCCGGCAAGACCAGTCCGGTGCACCACGCCTGGCACGCCTTCGACATCTCCGTGACCCGGTACGGCGACCGCGCCGTCGACCAGCCGCGAGACGCCGGGCCGCTGGTCCGTGAGGCGCACTCGCGCGAAGCGATCTGCTTCGGATTCTCGTTCGGCGACGACGGCACTTTCGAGGAACCCGCGTTCTACTCCCGCATGGTGCCCGAACGCGCGGGCCTGGCCGACCGCCCACTACCGAACGGCGCGGGCTGGTTCACGACCGTTGAGGGGCGCATCGCCGCGCTGCCCTATGCCGACGCGCGCCGGGCCCCCGACCCGCGGTCGGCGGTGCGTGCCTTCTACGAGGCCGCCTATGAGGCGGCCGCGGAGCTGCTCGCATGGGATCGCGCCGCGCTGGCGAGCCCGGGAGGCGTGACCGATCCCCACCACCCAACGTCGTGACCTGGGAAAACGAGGAGGCTTGCCGTCGGTGGCGCGTACGGGGGGTGGGCGGACGGTGACGCGTGAACGACTCAGGTCACGGAACGGTCCGTTTCCGGAAACGTGTGGTGCTTCGCGGTGTTCCGTCCGCAATGTGTGGGTACTGCGGCGATGTTATCCCCCAGTCGCAAAGGAGCAATTCGGGCCGTGGACCGTATTAACGAAACGGTCGTCTTCCTCACAGACGGCTTCTGGCAGTACCTGCTCATCCCCCTCTTGGCGCTACTGAGCATCTATTTCACGGTCCGGCTGGGCGGCGTCCAGCTGCGTCTCATTCCGGACATGATCCGGACGCTGCGTGGCGCCCCCGAGACCGCACCGGATGGCAAGAAGGCCATCTCCTCCTTCCAGGCGTTCTCCATCTCCGCAGCAGCGCGCATCGGGACCGGCAACGTCGTCGGCGTGGCCGGCGCCATCGCGGTCGGCGGCCCCGGCGCCGTCCTGTGGATGTGGCTCATGGGCCTGGTCGTGGGCGCGGCGAGCTTCGTCGAGTCCACGCTGGGCCAGCTCTACAAGGTGCGTGACAGGACCGGATTCCGCGGCGGCCCCGCCTACTACATGGAGCGGGGGCTGGGCGCCCGCTGGCTCGGCGTGATCTTCGCGATCACCATCACCATCACGTTCGGCTTCACGTTCAACGCGGTGCAGAGCAACACCATCGCCGGCGCCATCAAGGGCTCGGTCGAGGCCGGCGGGGCGACGGCTCCCAGCTGGCTCGGCGCGGCGATCGGCGCCGTACTGGTGGCGCTCACCGCGGCCGTCGTGTTCGGCGGTGTGCGCCGGATCGCGGCCGTGTCCCAGGCGCTGGTGCCGTTCATGGCGCTGGTCTACATCGTGATGGGCCTGTCCGTGGTCGTGATGAACGCGGACCTCATCCCGGGCGTCCTCGCGATGATCTTCGAGAGCGCCTTCGGCATCCGCGAGTTCGCCGGTGCCACCCTGGGCACGGTGATCGTGCAGGGCGTGCGGCGCGGCATGTTCTCCAACGAGGCCGGCCTCGGTTCCGCGCCCAACGCCGGTGCCACCGCCTCCGTCAGCCACCCGGTCAAGCAGGGCCTGGTGCAGACGCTGGGCGTCTACTTCGACACCCTGATCATCTGCTCCATGACCGCGTTCCTCATCCTCGTCTCCAACCCGGAGCTGGGCGAGCAGCGGGGCCCGCTGCTGACCCAGGAGGCGCTGCAGTCCGGCCTGGGCACGTGGTCGCTGCACGCGCTGACGGTGGTCCTGCTGCTGCTCGCCTTCAGCTCGGTGCTGGGCAACTACTACTACGGCGAGTCCAACGTCGGCTTCCTGAGCGGGAACAAGGGCGTGATGACCGGCTTCAAGGTGATCTTCCTGGCCGCGACGTTCCTCGGCGCCATTGGCTCGGTCGACATCGTGTGGAACCTGGCCGACACCGCCATGGGTGTCATGGCGCTGGTGAACCTGGTGGCCATCGCGCCGCTGGGAGGCGTCGTCGTGCTCCTGCTCAAGGACTACCAGGAGCAGCGCAAGCAGGGGCTGGACCCGGTGTTCACCCGCGACCGCATCCCGCAGCTGCGCGGCGTGGACTGCTGGGATCCGGAAGAGGAGAAGGCTCGGACCTGACACCTCTCGTCCAACTGACGCCGGTGGCGGGGCTTTCGGGCCTCCGCCGCCGGCGTTTTTCCTGTCCTCTCCTCATGCTGTTGTCCGCCGCATGGTGGCCAAAATGGAGCGCATGGTGTGGTCGGCCCCGTGGGAGGTGCGCTGCGGGGGCGAGGGGAGATCGGTGTCGAAAGCGACTTCCCAGATTCTCTTATCACGGGCTCCACCTGCGGATATGCCGCGATCCGGACGCACCGGAGGGTGCCGGACACGCCCCGGAGTCGCTAGTGTTCTGGGTCACGACCAGTGTGCGCCGAGGGGGTCTGATGACCGTCATCTCGATCGAGCCCGCCACTCCGGATCGATGGGAGGACCTGGAACAACTGTTCGGGCCAACCGGGGCCTATGGGCATTGCTGGTGTGTGTACTTCCGACGCAGGGCCAAGGATTTCACCGAAAGTGTGTCGTGTCCCCCGTCTGAACGCGGGGCCTCCAATCGCGAGACGCTGAAACGGGTGACCCTCGACGGGAAGGTTCCCGGACTGATCGCCTATGAGGACGCGCGGCCGTGCGGCTGGGTGTCCGTGGCGCCCCGGGAGGACTTCATCCGACTGTCGCGGTCGCGGTCGCTGCGCCCCGTCGACCCCAATGAGCCGGGCGTGTGGTCGCTGGTGTGCTTCTGGCTGCCACCGCGTCGCCGTCGCAAGGGGATGGGATCGCGGTTGCTGATTGCGGCGATCGACCACGCCCGCGCCTGCGGAGGCCGGGTGCTGGAGGCGTATCCGATCGACACCGCCGGCGGACGCGCCCCCAGCGCCGAGGTATACACCGGCACCGTGCGGATGTTCCAGAAGGCCGGATTCACCTGCACAGCCCACCCCGCCAGTGGGCGGCCCATCGCCCGTCTCGCCCTGAAGGAGGGGTGACCGCCGGGAATTCGCCCCCGTGAACGGCCAGCGCGGCCGGAATTCGCGGCGGGAAGGCCAGTGGCCGGTGCGGCCACGCGCGGCCTCTGGTGCCTCCGCCACCGTCCGGTGGCGGAGGCACCGGGCGCGGTGCGCCTGTATCCGGACCCGGGCCGCTTGGCGCTGCTGTCGAGAATCCCACCAAGCAGCCGGTGGTCGCGTCATCTCGTTGGTAGCACCGGGTGGAGCCGCGCCAGTCGGCACGCGACGAACGGGGCGAGGACCGCGCGGCGGTGAGGACGGTGAGTGCACCCGTGGTCGACTCTCGCGGGATCCGCGGGATCCGCGGGATCCGCGGGGCCGACCGCGGCCGTGGGGCTTGCGGCGGCGCTGCCCTGAACACCTCTGGTTCTCATTGGCCTCCCTGAGGATGTGGGGGCGAGTCCGTGCATCGGGATTGATTCGGCCTCGCCCGCAACTGCGCTGTGCGCGGGGATCTCGGGGCGTGGGCCCCACGTATTCACAGTTGTCACCTGCGCGGGTGTACGCCAATCACGGTGACGTCGATCATCTCGATCTCCGGTGACGTGTTTCGGGCGTAGAGGAAGAAATGGCATGTAGCCACCCTGTGACATCGCTCGATAATCGGGGGATTATCGCCATTGGTCGGGCGCTCGGCTGCCGGGATTCCAGACGGAGCGTTACGGCGTTTCATCATCGCCCAGTAGAGGCAGGCGGGCCGTGACGACCAGGCCACCGCCGGGCGCGGGGCGGCATCGGCGTGGCCGCCCCGCGCTATCGCGATCGACCGGACGACGGACAGCCCCAGGCCGCTTCCGCCGTCTCGGCCTGTGCCCCCCCAGTGCCCGCTGCGCGGCGTCGGCGAGGTCGACCGGCTCGCCGCCGTCGATCCCCCGGGTGGAGCGGGCGAGCAGCCGTAGTCCGGAGATGGGCCGGTCACTGCGCTCGGCGGACTCCAGGAGGCGCCCCATCCCGGGCTGCAGGTCATCGGATACCCGCCCCACATGGCGCGCAAGGTGTCCGTTCTGAGGTCATTCGTCCGTCGAGATGCCGAATGTCGGTGACGTGGGGACAGATCCAGGCTTGATATACCCTAGGGGGGTACGGTACGAATGATGATGTAATCAGATGGAGTGGGGAGCCGAACCGCCGCCGTGTCCACGCCGTGGATCTGTCAGGGGTCGAATCGGCGGTCCCACTGAGAGCGAGGAGGCCGGAATGTCGGCGAACACCGTCACCGTGTATGAGGTCGATGGCATGACCTGCGGCCACTGCGTCAGTTCGGTCGACACGGAGGTCCGGGGCGTTCCCGGCGTCACCGACGTCGACATCGATCTGCCGACAGGGCGCCTCACGGTCGCCAGCGAGGGTCCCCTGGACGACGCGCGTATCCGCGCCGCCGTCGAGGAGGCCGGCTACGCGGTGAAGGCCGGCTGATGAACGTCCCCGCCAAACTGGGCGTCTACGGCCTGGGGCTGGTCCTGGCGTTCGGCGGGGCGATCGGGGTCGGCCGTCTGGTCGGCCCCATCGGACCCCCGGCCGCGGCAGGTGAGAACGGTCACACCGCTACTGGGCCCTCGGACACCGAAGCCCTGCCGGAGGGGTTGCAAGTCTCCGAGGGTGGCTACACCCTCGACCTGCTCACCGCGCCGGACAAGGCGGGCGCGGAGGCCCGCCTGTCCTTCCGGATCACCGGCCCGGACGGTGATCCGGTGACCGACTTTGCCACCGAGCACGACAAGCGGATGCACGTCATCCTGGTCGGCCGCGACCTCGCGGGGTACCAGCATCTACACCCCCGGATGGACGACGACGGGGTCTGGAGCGTTCCCGCCCAGGTAGATACCCCCGGTCCCTATCGAGTGTTCGCCGACTTCATCCCGGCGGGAGACGGGGACGGCCACGGCGACCGGCAGGGCCGCGTCCTCGGAGCGGACATCGCCGTCCCGGGTGATTACCGCCCGGCGCCTCTGCCGGAGCCGGCTGCCACGGTGGAAGTCGACGGATACGAGGTCGAACTCGACGGACAGCCCGCAGCGGGGCGGTCAAGCGAGCTCACGTTCACCGTCACCAAGGACGGCGAGCCCGTCACCGACCTGCAGACCTACCTGGGCGCTTACGGCCACCTGGTGGCGTTGCGCGACGGCGATCTCGCCTACACGCACATCCACCCCAACGGCCGCCCCAGCGACGGACAGACCGCGCCCGGCCCGCACATCGGATTCGCGGCCCAGGTCCCTTCGCCCGGTCACTACCGTCTTTACCTGAACTTCCGGCACGACGGAAAAATCCACACCGCTGAGTTCACCGCAGTGGCGGGCGATGTGGGAGAGGCGGGCGGCAGTGAGCCGGGGCACTGAAGCGAACCGCCAGCTCCGGATACTCCCACCCTCCATAGACTCGATCAGAGGAGGCCCCTGAAATGGACGGCGGAACCCCAGACCTCAAACACGCGGAAGGCCGGATCGAACTGGCCATCAGCGGTATGAGTTGCGCGTCCTGCGCTAATCGGATCGAGAAGCGACTCAACAAGCTGGACGGCGTGACCGCCACCGTCAACTACGCCACCGAGAAGGCCAAGGTGGACTTCGCCGAGGGCGTCACGGTCGACGACCTCATCGCCCAGGTGGAGAAGGCCGGGTACACGGCCGCGCCCCCGCCGCCTCCCGCACGGGAGACGGAAGATGCCGCTGGACGCTCCGGAGGTGAAGCTGAGGACGCCGAGGCGGCCGAGGTGCGTCAGCTGCGCGACCGGGCCTTCATCAGCCTCGCCCTGGCCGTCCCGATCATCGCGATGGCGATGATCCCCGCGCTGCAGTTCACCTACTGGCAGTGGCTCTCCCTGGTGCTGGCCGCACCGGTGGTGGTCTGGGGCGGCTTCCCCTTCCACCAGGCGGCGTGGAAGAACCTCAAGCACGGCACGGCCACCATGGACACGCTGGTGTCGATGGGAACGATCGCGGCGTTCGCCTGGTCGGTCTACGCGCTCTTCCTCGGCACGGCTGGCCAGCCAGGCATGGTCCACGCCTTCGAGCTCACCATCAGCGGTGGCGACGGTTCCGGCAACATCTACCTTGAGGTCGCCGCCGGCGTCACGGCGTTCATCCTCCTCGGTCGGTACTTCGAGGGCCGATCCAAGCGCCGGGCGGGGGCCGCGCTGCGCGCCCTCCTCGAACTCGGCGCCAAGGACGTCGCCATCCTGCGCGACGGACGCGAGGAGCGGGTGCCCGTCGACCAGCTGGCCGTGGGCGACCGGTTCGTGATCCGGCCGGGAGAAAAAGTCGCCACCGACGGCACCGTGGAGGAAGGCACCTCCGCGATCGACATGAGCATGCTGACCGGTGAGTCCGTGCCGGTCGAGGTGGGGCCGGGTTCCAGTGTCGCCGGGGCGACGGTCAACGCCGGAGGACGCCTCGTCGTCCGCGCCACCCGCGTCGGCTCCGATACCCAGCTCGCCCAGATGGCCCGCCTGGTGGAGGACGCGCAGAACGGCAAGGCGGCGGTCCAGCGGCTGGCCGACCGGATCTCCGGCGTCTTCGTTCCGATCGTCATCGTTCTCGCGGTGGCCACGCTGGGCTTCTGGCTGGGGACGGGCGGCGCGCCGGACGCGGCGTTCACGGCGGCGGTTGCCGTGCTCATCATCGCCTGCCCCTGCGCGCTCGGCCTGGCCACTCCCACGGCTCTGCTGGTGGGAACGGGGCGCGGTGCCCAACTGGGCATCTTGATCAAGGGCCCGGAGGTGCTGGAGAGCACCCGGCGCGTCGACACCGTCGTGCTTGACAAGACCGGCACCGTGACCAGCGGCAAGATGACGCTGACGGATGTGGTGGCCGCCGAGGGCACTGACGAGGTCGAGGTGCTGCGCCTGGCCGGGGCATTGGAGAACGCTTCGGAGCATCCCATCGCCCAGGCCATCGCCAAGGGAGCCACACAGCGAACTGGCGAGCTGCGGCCGGTTGCGGACTTCCGTGCGATCGAGGGATTGGGTGTCCAGGGAGTTGTGGACGGCCACGAGGTCATCGTCGGCCGTGCCTCGCTGCTGGCCGAGCACGGCATGGAAGTGCCCAGCGGCCTCGTCGAGCGTGCGGCGCAGGCGGCAGAAGCCGGTACGACGGTCGCGGTCGGCTGGGATGGCAAGGCGCGCGCGATGCTGGTCGTCGCTGACGCCGTCAAACCCACGAGCCTGCAGGCCATCCGACAGTTCCGCGATCTGGGGCTGACCCCGATCCTGCTCACCGGAGACCAGACCGACGTCGCCCACGCGGTCGCCGCCGAGGTCGGCATCGAGCAGGTCATCGCCGAGGTCATGCCGGAGGACAAGGTCGACGTGGTCAAGCGCCTGCAGTCCGAGGGCAAGGCCGTGGCGATGGTCGGCGACGGCGTCAACGACGCCGCCGCCCTCGCCCAGGCCGACCTTGGCCTGGCCATGGGTACGGGGACGGACGTCGCCATCGAGGCGGGCGACCTCACCCTGGTCCGCGGCGACCTCCGCGTCGCCGCCGATGCGATCCGCCTGTCCCGCCGCACCCTGGGCACGATCAAGGGCAACCTGTTCTGGGCCTTCGCCTACAACGTGGCGGCTCTCCCATTGGCGGCAGCCGGACTGCTCAACCCGATGATCGCTGGCGCGGCGATGGCGTTCTCCAGCGTCTTCGTGGTGAGCAACAGCCTCCGCCTCCGCCGCTTCAAGCCGCTGGCAGGAAACGAGGCGGCACCGACCGGATCTGCGGCCACCGACCACAAGGAACTGACCCCGGCATAGCCATCAAATGATGGGGCGGCCTGCGATACCCTCACCGCAGTCCGCCCCCGTGGCTTTTCGAATGTCGTATCGACCGGGCAAGATTCTGTGCCGCCTGAAGCACTCGATAGCAACTAGGGCGTGCAGGCGTGGGAGGGGTGGTTAGGGATATGCATCAGTGGGGTGTTTGTTGATTCATGTCCGACTCTCAAGAAGTTGCATATTCGAGGGTGGCCCCGAGATAAAAGCGCAGGTCACCGAGACTGCTCCCCGCACGCGCGGGGATTGGGCCGTCACATGTGGCCGCTGAGCTTGCCGGTACCGGGAACGGTGGAGGCCTCGGCGGCTACCATGCGTTGGTCGTGTGTGCGCTCGATCCAGGACTGGACGTCGGCTGCTGTCGACTCGACCGTCGCATTCGTCGTGTCCACGAGTGAAACCGGCGGGTCCATCTCGTGTGCCGTTTCCGCGATCCAGGCCGTGTAGTCGAGCATCTCGGCGATGCGCGGTTCGTCCCACTGACGCCACGCGGGGCGGGCACGGAGTCGGGCGGCGAGGACTTCCGGGTCGCACATCAGCGACAGGTAGTGGATCTCCGAGAACAAGGCGCGCTCGGGTAGCGGTTCCAGCTCCGGTGGGACCACTGTTCCGCAAAGCACGACCGGGCGCCCGTTCTGCTGCACCATTGCGGCCATCCGGAGCCACGTCGACCGGAAGAGTCGGTGTTCGTCCGCGGGGTCGCGCAGGCCATCGACCCACAGCACGTCCTGCTCCAGGACCACGAATCGGTCGGAGAGCGCCTCCACGAGGAGACGGGCCACGGTGGACTTGCCTGTGCCGCTGGGGCCGGTCACGCAGTAGAGCGGGAGGCGACGGAACGGCCGCTGGCGGCCGCAGTCGACGCACCGGAGGGCCGTCCCGTCAGGTGTGACGTAGGGGGATTCGGTGCGCGCACCGCAATGGGCGCAGATAAGGGGGTTCAACGTGCTCGGTCGTTAGTCGAACAGTTCCTCGAAGAAGCTCTTGCGGCGCTTCTTGCCGTAGGGGCGCGGGGAGTCGGCGTACCCGTAGGGGCGCGGCGAGTCCTTGTACCCCTGGTGTCCGTATCCGCCGCGGTAGGGCTGAGGGGAGTCCGGCTTCCCGCGGTAGCCGCGCGGGGAGTCGGCGTACGTCGTCGGCGCCTGGTGCATGGGCGGCGGCCCGTAGTGGCGCTGCTCGGCGGAGACGATCTGTTCCAGTTCCCCATGGTCGAGGAAGATCCCGCGGCAGCGTTCGCACTGCTCAAGGTGGATCCCCATGCGGTCGAAGGTCTGCATTTGGCCTTGGCACTTTGGGCAAGTCACACCGCCATCGTATGCGAGAGTTCCGACGCCGTGGGAGATTCCGGGACTCTTCTTCGCGTGGCGGTGCGTTGGGGGTGGGCTTTCCGACGCCGTGGGGTTCTTCGCCGACTCAAACACTTTATGGGTGTTAAAGTCGTTGAAGTACACGAAAGGAAGTGCGCCGATGGGAACAGGGCAGTGGAGCGTGGAGGCGGCTCTGGCTGAGGCGGAACGGATGCGCGGGCGGTCGCTCAGAGCCGCGCGGTGGTTCCGCGTCTATCTCGTGGTGGCAGGGCTTCTGGCGGTCGGCTTCATTGTCGGCCTGGAGGCGCTCTACCCGAATGGCTGGGAACGGTATGTGGTGATCGCTGTGTGGGGAGCCCTCACGGTGCTTGCTGGTCAATGGGTGGATCGGCGAGGTGCCTTCCCCGTTGGAGGGCGCAGGCGGTTCTACATAGCGGGCACCATCTGGCTCCTGCTCTACCTCGTGGGGATTGGGCCGCTCGTGCGCTGGCAGTTCGACACGTCCTTGCCCATGTGGACCGTTGCCTCCTTGGTCATGGCGCTGCCGTTCTTCATCGCGGCGTGCTGGCGGGTGCGCGTATGAGCCATCTACGCCACGAGCTCGACTCGGTCATCCACTCGCCGGTGCGGTTTTCGATCATGGCCGCCCTGTCCCCGCTGGAGCGCGCCGGGTTCCGGATGCTGCGCGACACCGTGGAGGTCAGTGACTCGGCGTTGTCGCAGCACCTGACGACCCTGGAGAAAGCCGGGTATGTCGAGGTGCGCAAGGAACAGAAAGGGAGGCGCACCACCACGTGGGTGTCGTTGACGCGGCAGGGGCGCGAGGCGTTCGGCCACCATCTGCGGACCCTGAACCGGATCGCCGAACAGCCCGCGACCGGTGCGCCGGGAGACGTGGCGAACACGTGAGGTGAGGTTGGGGGCGGTTGCGGACAGGTCGGGTGGGCAGGATTACCGACCGATTGGGTGAGGTGTCGTTTCTGCGTGTATCCCCACGTCAATCGGGGTAAGGGAGACCACGGACCAGTCACCCCCAGCATGGTCAGGGTCGATTTGCGTCGCTTGTGGTGGGTTACCTCCTTTTACACTCGCCTAGGTGACGGTCCGGTTCTGGCGGACGTCCTCTCCCCGACGATCGAGGAACCCTCAAGGATGAGCACCGAGCATTCTGAGCCGGGACGCCTGCTCGCCGGCCGCTACCGGCTGACCGAGACCATCGGCGAAGGCGGGATGGGCCGCGTCTGGCAGGGCACCGACGAGCTGCTGGACCGTCCGGTCGCGATCAAAGAGCTCAGCATCCCGCCGCACCTGCCGGAGCAGGAAGTCGACATCCTGCGCACCCGGATGCTTCGGGAAGCCCGCAGTGCCGCGCGGCTCGCTCACCCCTCGATCATCACCGTCTTCGACGTGGTCGAAGAGGACGAGCGTCCCTGGATCGTCATGGAGCTTGTCCGGGGCAACTCGCTGAGCGGACTCCTCAAAAAGGAGGGAACCCTCCAGCCCGAGCGCGTGGCCAAGATCGGCCTGCAGATGCTGGCAGCGCTGGCGGTCGCGCATGAGCGCGGCATCGTGCACCGCGACATCAAGCCGGGCAACGTTCTGATCGCCCGCGGCGACCGCGCCGTCCTGACCGACTTCGGCATCGCCCGGCTCGAAGGCACTACCGCGCTCACCAGCACCGGACTGCTCATTGGTTCGCCCGCCTACCTCGCCCCCGAGCAGGCCCACGGCAAGCCTGCTTCCCCCGCCACCGACATGTGGTCGCTCGGCGTGACCTTGTACCAGGCGCTGGAGGGGGAGTCGCCGTTCCATAGACCGACCTCGATGGCGACACTGACCGCGATCGTCACCGAGGAAGTGCCAAAGGCCGAGAACGCCGGACCGCTGGCTCCGCTGCTCGACGGCCTACTGAACAAGGATCCGGAGAAGCGCATGGCGGTCGGCGAGGCCGCCGATCTGCTGCAGGAGCTGGTCTCCGAGAACAACAAGAAGGCGCGGTGGGCGACCGGCGGTGTCTCCGTGCCTCCCTCCACTGCCAAGGTGCCGGAACGAAGCCGCACGGCCAGTGCGGCCGACGCACGTCCGACCGCGGAGAAGGCATCAGAGGAGCACGCGGTGGGCATCCCACCGGGCCCTGGCCCTCGGGGCGCTCGTGTCGGGCGTGATGCCCGCAAGCTGTTCATGGCGGTCGCAGGCGCCCTCGCCCTGCTCCTCGTGGTCGGCGTGGGGGCCTGGGGGCTGCGCCAAATGTCCGAGGCCGATCCGTCCGCTGCCGGTGCGCCGAGCGAGTCCTCCGCTTCGGGTCCGACCGCCGATGCGGACGTGGACGGCAAGGGCGAGGACCAGGAAAAGGACACGGAGAAGGGCGACGACGAGTCCAAGGACGACGAGAACCCGGACCTTCCGGAGATGGAACGCTACACCGACGACACCGGGTACTCCGTCGAAGTCCCCACCAACTGGAGCATGGAGCGGGAGAGCGGCTCCCGCGTGAAGTTCCGCTTCCCCGACCGCGGTTACATGCAGGTCGACCACGTGGGCAGCCCCGACGACCCTGCGGATTACATGCGCCGACAAAAGGGTGCGTACAGCGGCAGCTTCGATGGCTTCCGCGACAGTTCGTCGGTCACAACGCTCGACGCCGACTGGACCGGGAACTACGAGGGCGCGGCCCAGTGGGAGTTCACGTTCGGCTCCGGCTACACCCGGAACTGCGTCAGTCGCGGGTTCTTCACCGACGACGAGGGATTCACGATCCTCCTGGTCTCCAAGCCTGAGGACTTTGATAAGAACATGGCGATCCTCGACGCGATGTCGAAGTCGTTCCAGCCCGCTTCCTGACCACCAGATCCAACGACCAGCCAAGCCGTCAGGCGCCGAGGCCGTTTCGGTTGACTGTGCGGGGCGGGCATGGAAGACGCCCGCCGCTCCCGCGTCGTGGTGCCTCAGGTGCTGCGGCAGCGGTTGCCTTGCCGCCTGGTAGTTCGCTTCGCGTCCCGCACCGCGCCGGTGTAGACAGCGGCGTGGACCGCGCGTGCGATGCGGCCGCCCCACTGCGAGCGCGGGCCGCCGAATGACGCGGTCGGCCCGGCATCGCTTTCGGTCCGCACCGCCAGGCAGAGCGCGTCGGAGGCCGTTCCGGTGCACGCAAACCCGGCCTCCATGACCGCCTGGACTTTTGCCTCGGTGATGGTGGAGGCGGCGTTCACCAGGGCGGCATCGGACAGCGGGACTGGGGCCGCGACGATGATGTTGATGGTGCCCGGGGCGAACTGTTCGGCGACGGCGTCCCCTGCTCCGGCGTGCTCCAGTCGGGCCTCGTCCAATTCGCTCGGTGCGGCAGCCCACGTGGGTCGGCCGATCCCGACTGTCGCGGTCGCCTCCACCCCGCCGTCGGCCGCGAAGGCGGCGTCCGCGACGTCGGCGGCCGTCATCAGGCCGACTCCGTGGCCCTGTAACCCCGCTGACGCCGCGATCTCGGCGAGGTGTGCCTCCGGATCGGTGCGCCGGTAGTCGCCGGGAACCTGGGCGTTCAGCACATACGAACGCGGTCCCAGTCCGCCGCCCAGGACCCCAGACGACAGCATCCGCCATCCCGGCCCTGCCTCCCACAGGAGCACGGGCAGGCGGTAGCTGTCTTCGTGCCGGTGAGTGAGCGCTGCGCCCAGCAGCCCGCCATTCGAGAGGTTGGCCTGGTTCGCGGAGAGAGTGTCCACATGCACCCGAGAACTCTAGAGGAGGGATGGGTCCGGCCTCGCACAGTCCCGGGACATCCTCGTCCGGTGAGACCGCCTGTTTTTCTTTGCCTCGCGACGACCCAGGGCCGCTAGGTGTGATGAAGGTATGAGTGAAGCGAAGAAGCGTGTCACGCTCACCTTGGACCCTGAGCTCTTAGCGGCCGCCGAAGCCGCTGTCGATGCTGGAGAGGCCCGTTCGGTGTCGGTCTGGGTGAACCCGGCTCTGGCCGAGAAGAAGCGTCGTCAGGAACGCGCTCAGATACTCATCGAGCAGGACCTGGTCCAGGCTGGCGATAGCGGCACACAGGACTACGAGCGCGCTATGCGATGGGCGCAGGGCATCACCGGCGGCGCCTCGGATGAAGCCGCGTGATCGGCGGCAAGATTCTCACAGCGTCCGCACTGAATGCTTGGGCCGAAGGCTCCGTCTGCATGACAGCCCTGGTCGGTCTCGCCCAGCGTCGCGTTATTCCGCCGCATGTGCCGGCACTGGCCCTGGCCGCTGGCCTGTACACCGTGCCGCCGGTCCGTGTCACAGGAGTGGAAGAGCGCCTGGAGGCGCCGATCTTCACCTTCGGAGACCTTGATAGGGATACGGCGACAGCCGTCGTACGCCTCGCCGCCCGTTGGCAAGATGACGGCTTGGCCCTCGCAGACGCGCACGTCATCCACGAAGCGGCGACTCGATACACCGGCTGGCCGATCATCACGACCGCTCCGGCGGCGGAGTGGCAGCACTACCTGCCTGACACTCCGATCGAAACCCTTCCGTAGACGTACGAACGGGGGCTTGGCCACCCCACCCCGCTCACGATGAAAAGGCAGGGTGACCAAGGCCCTCCCGAGTAGGTGGCGCCTACTTCAGCAGCTGCCGGGCCATGACCAGGCGCTGGATCTGGTTGGTGCCCTCATAAATCTGGGTGATCTTGGCGTCGCGCATCATGCGCTCCAGCGGGAAGTCCTTCACGTACCCGGCGCCGCCGAGGAGCTGGACGGCGTCGGTGGTGATCTCCATGGCCGCGTCGGAGGCGTAGCACTTGGCGGCCGCGCCGAAGAAGGACAGGTCGGAGTCGCCCCGCTCGGACTTCGCGGCGGCCACGTAGACCATCTGGCGGGCGGTCTCCAGCTTCATCGCCATGTCGGCGAGCATGAACTGGATGCCCTGGAAGTCGGCGACGGCCTTGCCGAACTGCTTGCGCTCCTTGACGTACTCGACCGCGTGGTCGAGCGCGCCTTGGGCGATGCCGATGGCCTGGGCGCCGATGGTGACGCGGGTGTGGTCGAGGGTCCGCAGCGCGATCTTGAGGCCGTCGCCGACCTCGCCCACGAGGCGGTCGCCGGGGATGCGCACGTCGTCGAAGAACAGCTCGCGGGTGGGCGAGCCCTTGATGCCGAGCTTCTTCTCCGGCTCGCCAAGGGTGAAGCCAGCGTCGTCGGCGTGCACGACGAAGGCGCTGACGTTGCGGCCGCGCGCGCCGTCGGGGTCGGTCACCGCCATGACCGTGTAGTACTCGCTCACCCCGGCGTTGGTGATCCAGGACTTCTGCCCGTTGAGGATCCAGTCGTCGCCGTCGCGCTTGGCCTGGGTCCGCATGCTCGCCGTGTCAGAACCGGCCTCGCGCTCGGACAGGCCGTAGGAGAACATCGCCTCGCCGCGCGCGACCGGAGTCAGGTAGCGCTGCTTGACGTCCTCGGAGGCGCCCAGGATGAGCGGCATCGTCCCCAGCTTGTTGACGGCGGGGATCAGCGACGAGGAGGCACACGCACGGGCCACCTCCTCGATGATGATGCAGGTCGCGAGCGCGTCGGCGCCGACGCCGTCGTAGGCCTCGGGGATGTGCGCCGCGTGGAAGTCGGTGGCGCGCAGGGCGTCGTAGGCCGTCTGCGGGAACGCGCTCTGGGCGTCGACCTCCGCGGCCTGCGGGGCGATCTTGTCTTCGGCGACGGCGCGGACGGCCGCGCGCAGTTCCTCGTGCTCTTCGCTCGTCTTGAACAGGTCGAAGTCGCTCATCGTCTCCCGCGCCTCCCTCGTGGCACTACGTGCCTCATGCTGGCATCCAGTGTCACAATAAGGGCTAAGTCAACATTTCGCACCTATCCCTCGGCTAGGTTTTGCGCGAGCGGATGGAGACCCGAGAGAGGAGCAGCGCGTGGCGCAGCCAGACCAGCCCGGGAAGGGCCGAGGCGGCATGCCCGCTCGCCACGACGTCGTGGCCGCCGCGGTGCGCCTCTTCGAGTCCGCCGGATACGAAGCGACCACGATGGACGACATCGCTGAGGAATCCGGGGTGAGCCGCCGAAGCCTCTTCCGCCACTTCGGTTCCAAGGAGGACATCCTCTTCTCCGGCCACGACGATCTCTTCGAGTCGGTCGTCCGCTATCTGCGCACCGCCCCCGACGACGACCCCGTGGCCACCGTCTGCGCCGCCGCCCGCATGGTCTTCCAGGGGTATGTGGCCACCCCGGAGATCACCGTTCCCCGCTTCCGCCTGGTGCGCGCGGTCCCCCGCCTGCGCGACCGCGAGATCGCCATGACGGCTCGCTACCAGGGCGCGTTCAGCCGGCATCTCGCGCGGGGCGAGACCGAGGGCACGCGGGTGCTGGCGGGGGAGGCGCTGGCGGCGTCGGTGATCGCCGCGCATAACCACGTGCTGCGTTCCTGGCTGCGTGACCCGCAGCGCCCTGTCCCCTGGGACCGGTTCGACCGCGCCATGGAGTTCGTGGGGCGGGCGCTCGGCGCGGAACTCCGCGAGCGGGGTGCGTCCCGCGGGGCCGCTGGGCCCAGCGAGCCCGCTGAGTTCGGCCAGTCCGCCGAGTCCGTCCTGGTGGCCGTCTATCCCTCCTCCCTGAGTAGAGAAGATGTGCTGCGGCGCGTCCGGACCGCCCTGGAGGAGCGGGACTCCTGAGATCGCCGTGGTCGTCCGGCTACGCTGGCGACATGGCCCACCGGCACCCGATGAAGCTGAACGCGGAGCACGTGACGCACAGTGAGGCGCGCCGCCTCCTCAGGGCTGAGCTGGCCAACTGCGGGGAGTGCAGGATCGTCCTGGACCGCTCGGCCCTGCGTGACCTGGAACCCGACGGAGTCTTTGACTCGCTGCTCCATGGATTTCTGGGCAAGCGATCCGAGCAGTGGCGTACCCGCCACTCGCGCTATCCGGTGACCCTCTACGGTCTGGCCCCGCCTCCCGAGGCGCAGTTCCTCAACCTGCCGACGCAGGAGGTGGCCCGGCTGTGCGTGATCGAGGGCCGCGCCGGGGACAGGTTCGACACCGGGGCCGCCCTGCGCGAACTGCGCACCCTGTCCGACAGCGACCGGGCCCTGGTACTTGGCGACGTCGTGGACGGCATCCTCGAAGACGAGGGGTAGCAGCCATCACGCGCTAGCGGCGTGACGCACGTAGGCTGGGCGGATGCGGTGACGTGTGCGCGCCGACAGCCACGAACTTGACTCTCACGTTAGGGTAGATTACTTGGAAGGGGCGGCGATGTCGCGAACGGCTGCTCACATGCAGATCGGTGAGGTGGCCGAGCGGACAAACCTGTCGCTCCGGACCATCCGTTACTACGGCGAGGTAGGCCTGGTCGTCCCATCGGCGCGTTCGCGCGGCGGTTTCCGGCTCTACACCGAGTCCGACATCGAGCGGCTGCTGCTCATCAAGCGGATGAAGTTGCTGGAATTCAGCGTTGAGGACATGGGCGAGCTGCTTTCCCTCCTGGACCGGCTCGACGAGGGCGCCGCATCGGGGCCTGAGCGGGCGGATCTCCTCGACCGCCTCGCGGAATTCGAGTCCGTGGTGGAGGAGCGGCGCGCCGTGCTGCGCGAGCGGTTGACGATCGCGGAGGAGTTCGGCGGCCGGCTGCGCGACCAGCGTCGCAAGTACCAAGAGCAAGCAGGCCCGACAGGACGAGTCGGCCAAGCTGCGAGCGAGGAGACGGAACGCCGGTGAGCGTGACAGCGGACAATGTGACCCAGCAGAGCGGACAGACCGCGACCGAGGCCGGGCGGCGCCGGACCTTCGCGGTGATCTCGCACCCGGACGCCGGTAAGTCCACGCTCACTGAGGCGCTGGCCCTGCACGCGGCGGCGATCTCCTCGGCGGGCGCGGTACACGGCAAGGGCGACCGCCGCGGCGTCACCTCCGACTGGATGGAGATGGAGCAGGCGCGCGGCATCTCGATCACCTCGGCCGCGCTGCGCATCGACTACGGCGACTGCGTCCTGAACCTGCTCGACACCCCCGGCCACGCCGACTTCTCCGAGGACACCTACCGGGTGCTATCGGCGGTCGACTGCGCGGTGATGCTGCTGGACTCGGCCAAGGGCCTGGAACCGCAGACGCTGAAGCTGTTCGACGTGTGCCGTGCGCGCAAGATGCCGGTCATCACCTTCGTCAACAAGTGGGACCGGCCCGGCCGGGAGCCGCTGGAACTGCTCGACGAGATCGAGCAGCGCATCGGGCTGCGCCCCACCCCCGTGAACTGGCCGGTGGGCATCGCCGGGGACTTCCGCGGGCTCATCGACCGCGCCAGCGGCACCTACACCAAGATGCACCGCACGCCCGGCGGGGCGACCCGTGCGGAGGAGGAGCAGTTGACCGCGGAACAGGCCGCCGAGGTCGAAGAGGAGGCCTGGACCCAGGCGGTCGAGGAGCTCGAACTGCTGGAGGAGATCGGCGCCGAGTACGACGAGAAGTCGTTCCTCGCAGGCGACTCGTCGCCGGTTCTGTTTGGCGCGGCGCTGCCCAACTTCGGTGTGTCGGCTTTGCTCAACACCCTCGTGGCGGTGGCGCCCGCCCCGAGCGACCCCGTGGACGCCAAGGGGGAGATTCGCCCGGTCACCGCGCCGTTCTCCGGGCAGGTGTTCAAGATGCAGGCCAACATGGACAAGGCGCACCGCGACCGGATGGCGTTCGTCCGGGTGGCCTCCGGCCGTTTCGACCGCGGAATGGTCCTGACCCACGCCGCCACCGGCCGCCCCTTCGCCACCAAGTACACCCAGGCCGTGTTCGGTAGCGAGCGCAACACGATCGACATCGCCTTCCCGGGCGACGTCATCGCGCTGATCAACGCCCAGGCGCTCAGCGTGGGCGACACGCTCTACGACGGGCCGAAGGTGGAGTTCCCGCCGATCCCGAGCTTCGCCCCGGAGCACTTCGCGGTCGCCCGTGCCGTCGACTCGGGCCGCTACAAGCAGTTCCAGCGCGGTATCGCCCAGCTCGACAGTGAGGGCGTGGTGCAGGTGCTGACGTCGGACGTGCGCGGCGAGCAGGCGCCGGTGCTCGCGGCGGTGGGCCCGCTCCAGTTCGACGTGGTCAAGCACCGCATGGAGGAGGAGTTCCGGGCACCAGTCGAGTTGTCGTTCCTGGACTACAACCTCGCCCGGAGAACCGACGCCGAGTCCGCCCCGACGCTGCACGGGCTGTCAGGCGCGGAAGTGCTCAAGCGGCGCTCTGACGGAGAGCTGCTGATGCTCGTACATAACAAGTGGCGCCTGCGCGTGATCGAGCGGGACTATCCGGACGTCACCATGGAGCCGCTGCTCGCCGGAGGCGTTGAGGAGAGCGCGTAGCGCACGACACCCGCGTCGCCCGCGAAGCCTGCGGTGCCGGGGGGTGTCCCTGGTATCCCGGTTTGCAGGAGAGGCGGATTCGGCGCGGTGTGCGATGTAAAACACGGCGGATCGTGGCGAATGCCGCGCCCGAGTCGATGTTGTGCGTTGATGGAGGCGGAACGCACCCACACTGGGTAAGCGTCGCGGAAACCGCTCGTGCGGGGCCGGAATCTGAAGGCGCTGGACGACCCGTGGCATGAGTCGGCCGACATCCGATCTGATGTCTCCGTGCTTCCCACCGCCAGGAAGCGTCCTACCGCCCCATGGCCAACCGTGGCCTGGCGACTTGCCTGGGCCACGGCCTTGGACCGAGACGAAGGTGGTGTTCCTACTGTCGTCGCACCCCGAACCCGGGACTGGAGCCGTGACGGCATCCGCCCCCGGAGCCGCTTCCCCCAGCCTCTCCTCTTCACCCGCCCCCACCACCGACTCCGCCCCCACCCCGCGCCAAGAGCACCGTCGCCATCGTCACCCTGCCCGGCGTCGTCATGGCGCTCAGCGGCCCCGGCCAGACCGCGGGGCTGTCCGTCTTCGTCGATCACATCATCGGTGACCTGAACGTCAGCCGGTCCGTCGTGTCGGGCGCCTACCTCATCGGCACCCTGGGCGGTGCGGTGGCCCTGCCGTGGATCGGGCGTGCCGTCGGCCGGTTCTCGTCGAAGCTGCTGATCTTCATCGCGATGATGATGCACGTGGGCGCGATGGCCATGCTGCCCTTCGTGTCACCCGGGGTGAGCGCGCTGGTCTACGGAATGGCGCTGGGGGCGGCGGGTGCGGGCGCCAGGTCGGTCGAGGCGGCGGCGATGCCGTTCTACTACGGCACCGAGGTCATTGGGTCGCTGCGCGGCCTGACACAGTCGGTGGCGGTCTCCTCGACGGCGATCGCCCCGCTGCTGCTGTCGCTCGGGCACGACCTCGTCGGCTCCTACGCGCCAGTGGTTATGGCCCTGGCGATACTTCCCGTCGGCGTTGCGTTGGCGGCCCCGTTCGCCCGGGTACCAACCGAGGAGTAACGTGAGGACGCGCGGCCGCCACCATAGTGGTGAGAGGGCTGGTCACAGCCTTTGGACCACCAGGGACGGACCGTACCGAGTCGTCAGGCGGACGGGCCCGGGGAACGGATTGTCCAGTGAGCTGTACCACGGGCGGCCCTGCGGGGCGCTGGGGCGGTGCACCGGTGGTCACATCTGTGAACCCTTCCCGCCCGCCTCCGTGCGCACGCGGTCACCACGCGCCCTCATGGGTGTGATAAATACGGCAAATATTTCTTGAATCGGCAATTCTCCGCCTGTTGGCGCTGTGTCATGCGTCACCTGTTAGCCGGTTCGTGACAATTGTATGATTTCGTTTAACGCGGAGTTTATTAAAACCGAACATTGTCGACACCGAATACGAGGGGCATTATCCCCCCGCACACCCGCTACCCCCGCAAGTCTGGAAAGGTTGGCTCGGCCATGAGCGATGACGGCAAAGAGCGCACGGTAGAGCTGCGGTACGACGGCGGAACGCAGACTCTGCCGCTGCTGACCGGTACCGAAGGCGATCAGGCCTTCGAGGTGAAGAACCTGCTGGGGACGGCCGGGATGGTCACCCTCGACCCCGGATTCGGCAACACCGCGTCGTGCAAGTCGGAGATCACCTACATCGACGGCGCCGCCGGGATCCTTCGCTACCGCGGCTATTCGATCCAGGACCTGGCCACGGGTAGCTCCTTCCTTGAGGTCTGTTACCTGCTCATCAAGGGTCGGCTTCCGGAGGCCGCCGAGCTCAAGGAGTTCGCTGACGAGCTGCGCTCCAACGCCGAGCTGCCTGCGGGCATGGCGGACATGCTCAACGCCTTCCCGCGCAACGCTCACCCGATGACGCTGCTCGCCAGCTCCGTCAACACCCTCTCCGCGTTCTACGCCGACAGCGTCGACCCGCAGGACCCCGCTCAGGTCGATCTCGCCACGACGCGACTGCTGGCCAAGTTGCCGACCATCGCCGCGCACATCTACCGGAACTCCATCGGCGAGACGCCGATCGCGCCGGACCCCTCCCTCGACTACGTCGAGAACTTCCTGAACATGACCTTCGGTTCGGCCAAGCCCGAAGGGGAGGTCGGGGAGCTCTTCGCGAAGGCGATGGACCTGCTGCTCATCCTGCACGCCGACCACGAGCAGAACTGCTCGACCGCCACCGTGCGCGTCGTCGGCTCCTCGCAGGCCGACCTGTACGGCAGCGTTTCGGCCGGCATCAACGCCCTCTTCGGCCCGCTGCACGGCGGCGCCAACCAGGCGGTGCTGGAGATGCTGGAGCAGATCCGCGAGATGGGCGGCGACCTCGACGCCTTCCTGGCGCAGGTCAAGGACCGTGAGAGCAAGACCCGCCTGATGGGCTTCGGCCACCGCGTCTACAAGAACTTCGACCCGCGCAGCCGCGAGATCAAGGGCCTGGCCCGGCAGATCCTGGACCGCCAGGAGCGGCCCGACGAGCTGTTCGAGCTGGCGCTGCAGCTGGAGGACAAGGCGCTGGCCGACCCCTACTTCACCGAGCGCAAGCTCTACCCGAACGTCGACTTCTTCACCGGCGTCATCTACCGGGCGATGGGCTTTCCGACGTCCATGTTCACCGTGCTGTTCGCCATCGGCCGCCTGCCCGGCTGGATCGCCCACTGGCGCGAGCAGCTCAACGACCCGGCGACCCGCATCTCCCGCCCGCGTCAGCTCTACGTCGGCCCGGGGGAGCGCGCCTACCCCGGGCGCGCCTGACAACCCCGGGCGACGTCGGGAGAGACAGGACCCGGTCATCCCGTATCCGCGGTGACGGGGCGCCCTTCGGCGCTTCCCCGTCACCGCATTCTTCGGCCGCGTTCTGCTACTTTGGGTGACTTTTTCCTGGCGATTGGTGATCACACGGGCGTCCTCGGGGCACAGGCACCAACGTGCGTTCCAGCAGTCGGCCACTGGACGAACGGAGCGCGGAGACGGGGGAGACATGCTCGACAACCTGGCACGCCACTGGTGGGTGCTTACCGTGCGCGGCGCGATCGCGGTGCTGTTCGGCCTGTTCGCCATCTTCTGGCCGGGGTTGACGCTGCTGCTCCTCGCGATCTTCTTCGGCGCCTACGTGCTGGTGGACGGCATCTTCGCCGGGATCGCGGGGTTCCGGGCGGAGGCGGGGCACCGCGCTCCGTTCGTGGTGGCGGCGATCGCGGGCATCGGCTTCGGGCTCATCGTGCTGGCCTGGCCGGAGATCACAATCATCGTGATGGCGCTGCTGTTCGCCGCGTGGGCGATCATCACCGGCATCTTCGAGATCGTCGCGGCGGTCAAGCTTCGCCGGGAGATCAGCGGGGAGTGGCTGTTCATCCTGGCCGGTGTGCTGTCCGTGGTCTTCGGCGTGCTGGTGGCGATCCTGCCGTACCTGGGCGCCGTCGTGATCGCGTTCATCATCGGCGTGTACGCGGTCGTCTTCGGTGCCGCGCTCATCGCGCTGAGCCTGCGCGTCCGGACTGAGGGCCAGGAACGCGGCGCCATCACCTGACCCGGGGCGTCCGGAGCCGGGGCGCGGCGGCCGAGCCGCGTACGCCCCGAGATGTAGGGCGCGTGCCCTCCCAGGACCGACGCGCCGTCGGTCGCTCCTACCTCACTCTGGACACCGCAACCATCCCAGGGAGCAGGGGGAGAAGGACATGCAGGTTCTACGTGTGCTGGGCGCCGCGCTGTTCGGTGTGCTCGGCGGGTTCGTCCTGGGAATCGTGGTGTCGGAAGCCATCGCGATCAGCGCCGTGATGATGTTCGGCGGGATCGAGTCGTTGCGGGCCCTGAGGTTCCTTCCGGGGGTCCTGGCTGTCATCGGCTTCGTCGGGGCACCCCTCCTGGTGATGAGGGCGCGCAAGCCAGAGGCCTCCCGTGTGTCCGGTGAGAACCGCGGGCTGTGACCGGGACGCCGCTTCGGGGCGCCGCGTACCGTCGACACCAACGTGGATCGTCCGGCCTGAGGAGAGCACTCGTCATGGAACTCCCCAGCGACCGGCCGGGATCGAGCGCACTGAGCAGACTGAGCAGACTGAGCAGAGGGATCAGCGCTCGGCTCACCAGCACGACCCTGGACATCGTGTCGGCCGTTGGCGTCTTCGGGGTGATGCTGACCGGCGAGCTGTTCGTCTCCGAGGCCTCGGGTGAACCGCTGCGCGCGGTGCCCCTGCTGCTCATCGTCGCCGCGTCGGCCTCGCTCGCGGTATTGAGCCGGTTTCCGCTGGTCACTGGTGTCGTGGTCGCGGTCTGCACACCGCTGTACTACATGCTGGGGGCGGTCGACTCCTGGACGGGGTGGCTCGCCATCATCGTCGGCGTCCTACGACTGGCCGCGGAGCGCCACCGGATGTCGGCCATTACCGCGACGCTGCTGGCACTCGCCGTCTTCTCGGCGGGCGAGATCATCGCCTTCCAGCTCAGCAGGTCGCTGATGGTGCTCTCCTGGCTGATCGCGATCTTCGCCGCGGGTGAGGTCGCCCGCAGCCGGCGCGCCTACCTGCGGGAGTCCGCACAAAAAGCGGTCGAGGCCGAGCGGAGCCGGGCCGAGGAGGCGCGCCGCCACGCGACCGAGGAACGGCTCCGCGTCGCGCGCGAGGTACACGACGTCGTCGCACACAACATCTCGCTGATCAACGTGCAGGCGGGGGCGGCGGTCCACCGACGCGACCCGGAGCAGGCCTTTGCCGCGCTGGAGGCGATCAAGCAGACCAGCAAGGAGACACTGAGCGAGCTGCGCTCCACGCTGGGGGTGCTCCGTCAGGTCGACGAAGACGAGGCCGCGCCGGTGAGCCCCGGCCCGTCCCTGGCCCAGCTCGGTGAACTGGCCGACAGGACACGGGAGTCGGGAATCGCCGTCGAGGTCACCACCGAGGGCATGGAATCGGAACTGCCCTCGCCCATCGACGTCGCCGCGTACAGGATCGCGCAGGAGGCCCTGACCAACATCCGCCGCCACGCGGAAGGAGCGACCTCGGTGTCGGTGCTGGTACGCCGGGGCACGAACGAGGTGACCGTTCAGGTCGACGACGACGGGGCCGGCGTCTCGGCATCGTCCATTCATGAGGGCAACGGGCTGCGCGGCATGCGCGAGCGGGCGTCGGCCGTCGGCGGCGAACTCAGTGCCGGGCCGCGACCGGAGGGCGGCTTCCGCGTTCGGGCCGTGCTGCCACTGGGGACTGACACCCCCGAGTCCTAAGACCCGATGCCGCCCCCCGCATCCCCCGTTGATCTCGGCGATATCGACCGAATAACCGCCGACATTCGGTCGATATCGCCGAGATCAACGGAGACAGTGGTGTTGCCCCTACTCACGGCTGACCTGCCTCCCGGCGTCTTCCCGGAACCCGGCCCCGAACGCTCCTACCTCGGCTGAAAAGCGGGGAGACTGGTCCACGAGCCCGGAAACGCAACCGGGACCAGCAGCCGCAGCCGAGGAGCCGCCAGATGACGAACCGGAGCGCCACGTGATCCGGGTCGTACTCGCCGACGACCAGACCCTCGTCCGTGCGGGGTTCCGGTCCATCCTCGACGGCGAACCCGACATCGAAGTGGTGGCCGAGGCCGGTGACGGCGCCGAAGCACTCGGCATGACCCGCGAGCACCGGCCCGACCTAGTGCTGATGGACATCCGGATGCCGGTCGTCGACGGGCTGGAGGCGACCCGGCGGATCGTCGCTGATGAACGGCTGCGCGATGTCAAGGTGGTCATCCTGACGACCTTCGATCTCGACGAATACGTCTACGGAGCCTTGAAGGCGGGCGCCAGCGGCTTCCTCGTCAAAGACACCGAGCCGATGGAGCTGATCCATGGCGTCCGCGTCGCCGCGCGCGGCGACGCCCTGCTCGCTCCGTCGGTGACGCGGCGCCTGATCGGCGAGTTCGCCGAACGGATCAAGGAGCCGCCGCCCGCGCCGCAGCTGAGCAGCCTCACCGAGCGGGAACGGGAGGTGCTGGTCGCTGTGGCCGGTGGCCTGTCCAACGATGAGCTGGCGGACCGGCTCGTGGTCAGCCACGCGACGGCGAAGACGCATGTGAGCCGGGTCCTCACCAAGCTGAACGCACGCGACCGGGCCCAGCTCGTCGTCATCGCCTACGAGGCGGGCCTGGTCAAGCCGGGATGGCTGAGCTGACCCCTGGCGGGGCAGCTGCGGGGATGTCATCATCGCCCACGACCGCCCCGCGATGTTCGCGAAGAGCTTCTACGGCCTGGAATTCGGTGCCGATCCTGGTGGAGCCCGGATGGAGGGTCACTACATCCGAGGCACCCTCGACCAGGTGAAGACCGATTTGGAGCGGGAATTCAGCCTGGGAATCGATAGAGGACTGCGCCTTCGACGAGGGAGGATGCCTACTGTTCGGACACTCCCACCGGGGCGCGTAGCAGCAGGGCAAGGCAATTGCGATGACCCTTGCACTCATCTCCTATCCGGCTACCTGCGTATCGCCATCACGGCCTCGGTGTACTGCTCGGTGGTCAGGTCCGCGTCACCGATTCCCAGATCACCGAGCACCCTGCGGACGGTGGCGAGTCCGTCTTGGAGCTCGTCATCGCCAACGATGGTTTCGACCTCCAGGAACGTGCCGTCGAGTTCGGGCACGGTGACGAGCGTGGCCGTGCACTCGCGGGCGCCGACGGTGAACGTGAAGTTCGCGCAGTGCTTGACGAGGGATACGAGATGTTCGAAGCCGAGACCGCGCAGGATCGCGTCCAGAGCCTCAGGGGACTCTGCCTGTGTCTCGTACTCCGGCTTCGACTCGCTCGCCTCGTCGACGGGCGGTGCCTTGTACGTAAGCAGCACGCGTCGGCCCCCGTCCCGCTCGACCACGCGCACGCGCAGCTCCCGACCCTGCCCCGTTAGCTCGTGTCCGGGCCAGTCGTAGTAGGTGTCTCGGTAGACGGCAACCTCTTCCACCGCGCGTTGTCGGAGCTCTTTCCGCACGGCGTCGACATCGCTGACGCGAGCTTTCAACTCTGCTTCGATGGCCACGGACGTCCCCTCTCCCAGTTCCGTCAGATCACGCGATGTGCGGACCGGCGTAGCTCCTCAAAGTGCCGGCGAATCCCACGATGCAGGGCACCGTAGGGTGTTGGGGCGAGCTTGTACATGGCTGACTCGTGGCCTTCCCACTCATCCCCGAACGCAGACACGTACATCACATCGTCTAGAGCGATCACCCGCCAGACGGGAAAGGCCGAGTACACATAAACCTCGACGGATCCCTCTTCAGCGAGCTCTCGGAGACGGGCGAGAGCAAGCCGGATGCCAGAGGCGAATGCCTCCTCCGATTCCCCGATCTCGGCTACCCGCCGTACTGCCGCCGCAGAGTCGGGGTCGAGTAGCAGCATGCGCAACCTCGTTCGACCGGCGCGCACTGTCCTGCGAAGCAGCGAGTCATTCAATCCAATGATTCCGAGACCACGCACAGCGAGAACCTCGATTGATTGGGCCTGTGCGGCCTCCGAACGGATTTCGTCCACCGCAGTCGACTGCGAGGGGAAGATACGTAGGATCTCAGCGCGGCCCGCGGCACCGAGATGATCGAGGCCAGCTGGATGCTTGGGGGCGAGTCCGAATAATACCCGGGCGTCGTCGGGCATGGCGAAGCCCTCTGCGATCCGCTCGAACACGTCGAGCGCGGTGACCGCTCGCACTCCATTGCTGATCTCCGAGACCCGCGCCTGTGTCAGGCCCGTAGCTGTTGCGATTCGCGACTGTGAGACACCGTGGCTGTGCGCGAGTCGGAAAAGCGCTGATATGTCGCGGTTGCGCAGGAGCCTGCGCGTCTCGCCATCGCGCCACGCGCGCTCAGGGATGACCAAGCGAGCATGCATGACGCTCAGGGTATCTCATGGTGAGATACCCGAGTTGGGATGGGCATATTCGGCCGTACTCGGCAACGTCGAGAGACAAAAAGACCCCGGCGAGCGGCGAACTCCCGGGGCACGGCCACCAGCTGTAGGGAGCTGATGACATGTCCATCCTGCCATCGCGACGCAGCCGTCGGATCCGCCCATACGTCATGGCCCTGGAACACCAGCGGGGCATCGAGGCTCGACGACTCCAGCAGTTTGCCAGCGTGGTCGCGCTGAGGGACGAGGAGGAGGTCCGATGACTTCTCGTATCACGCGGGTCGTGTGCGGCGACTTCAGTGTCACCTACGACCCCGACGTCTCATCAATGCTGAGTTTCACCGTTCGTGGGCTCGGTGGTCGAATCGTGCGCCTGCGCGCCCCTTTCTGGGAAGCCCACCGCGCCCTGGTGCGTGAGTGCGGTCTATCGAAGGCCGAGGCATCCCAGCTCCTCTTCCATGCGGCGAGGGTGGAGTCGTGATGGCCACTTACTGTGAGATTCGTGAGGTCTCCGACATGGCCGACCTGGAGGCATGGGCCGAGGCCCATGCGGCCCAGATCGTTCGCAACGGACAGACGCTGGGCGGTTGCGTCATCTACAGCGCGACCTGTGGCTCTCTCACGCTTGTCTGCGTCCCCCGGCGAAGGCCCGTTGGCCGCAGCGGACCGCAGGCCCTCGCCATCAAGACCGGCGAACTCGACCGCTGACTGGCCCACTTGTGGGGCGCGGGTCACGCCCCGCCCCACAGGTCGCCGCACTCCCTCACTGCCAGGCGGCTACGGCGCCACCCAGGCGACCAGAGCGCCCGCGGCAATGACCGTCACGGCCAATGTCAGGCCGAGGAGCGGCGCGTGGAGCAGGAGCAGCCGTGCTGCCACGGTCCTTGTGCGGCGTTCGCCGTCGCCTAGCGCACGGTGGTGTCCCGCCTGCTCTGCGGGCTGCAGCCAGACCCACGGCCGCGCGGTCCCGCTTCGTGTGAGAGTTCCCGCCAGCGGCACGACCCACAGCGCGGCTAGGCAGGTCACCGTTGCCCACGGTGACGTCGCGATGTTCAACGCGAGCACTCCGACAAGGATCAGCAGCCGTGGGACGTCGGGCATCACCAGGACCACTCCGAACGCGACAAAACCAGGCACACCCAGCAGGTAGGGCAGCCACAGGAACAGGCCGAACGCCAGCACGGTTCCCGCGGCGAACACGCGAACCGGCGTCCACCGCGAACTGAGGTAGGGCATCCACGCCCTCGACGTCTCGGCGAGCCAGCGGACGCAGAACCAGGTGGTGGCAATAACGATCGACGACCACACCAGCCACTCCAGCGCGCCCGGGCTAGCTAGATCAGCATGCGGTGTACCGCCCGGCCGTATCGCGCTGATCACCGCCAGCTGTGGGCCGATCGCAATGCCCACCCCCAACCCGATCCCGAACGCGTTGACGGCGACCCGCGTCCGGGTTACACAGGCTGCCATTGCGTCCGCCAGCACCGGGCGTGCGACGCTGACCGCGACCAGGGCGACCATCGCCACGCTCGCAGCCGCGCGACCTGAACCGCGACCGGGAATTATCCACCCGATGAACTCGGGGAGCGTCTGGTACGCGTAGACGGCCACGATCCCCAGCAGCAGGCCGTCCCCCGCACCGACCGCGCCCACCATCCGGCAGTCGTCCAGAGCCGCTCTGCGCGCGGAGGGGTCCGGATGGGTGCTGAACCAGGACCACACCCCCGAGCGCTGCCGGGGTGCAGCGGCCAATGCCCGACGCAGATCTCGGCCGGCGCCCCACTGCTCGACGCGGGCGTCGGCGTGCCGCTCACGCGAACGCAGCACCGCGTTGCGGACCAGCAGCACGATCAGTACCAGCGCGAGCAGGCGCACGCTGATGCCGAGTCCGCGTTCCCATCCTGCGACGACGATCCGTATCGGCGTGAGGATCAAGGCAGGGACGAGCATGAACACCACGAACGTACGCCAGAGGGCGACCGTTAGGTAGGTGGCGTCGATATCGCCGTTGCGGATGTGCGCGAGCTCGTGCAGGACGATCGCGCGGAACAGGGGCGGGTCGGTTGTGAAACTCTCCACCAGGCCGCGGCGCAAGAGGACGTAACGCCGCCCGAAGCGCCCGAACGCCAGTCCTGACACGCGGCGATCCAGCGGGGCGAGGAGGAAGGTGATCTTCTCTCGGTCGACACCGGCCCGCGCACACAGCTGATCCAGATCAGAGCGGAGTTCCGGCATTCCCTCGGCTGGAAGCGGCACCAGGCCCTGGCGTCGGATCCGCCCTCGGGGCATCAGCACGTAGCGCACGACGGCGAGAACGACCAGGACCGCGATAACGCTCAGCAGGAAAACGCCAATCGGCGTGTAGTCGGTCTTCGGGCAGGCGGCGATGGCATCAGAAGCCTTTGCCGTGTTCTCGGCGATGGAGGAGCCGCCACCCGCGTCGGGCGCGTTCCGTACCACCGCGGCAAGGCATTCCTGAGCTTCGTCGAGCTCGGCTCTCGTTCCCGGTGCGACGGCTTTGCCGAAGCCGAACGTCAGCAGCGGAACGGCGCTGAGGACCGCCGAGGCCAGCAGGAGGAAGCGGATGGCCGTGTCGGCCGGGAACGCGAACGGGTTCGGGCGTGCCTCCTTATCCTCGTCCGCGGCCATGATCGGCGGCTCAGTGCTCGTGGGGGAGAAGAGCGAGCTCCCCGACGATGGAGTCGGCGATCAGCCGCGCCTTCTCAGCACTGACACCGGCATCGACAGAACGCTGGTGGGCGAGCTCCCGCACGGCGGTGAGCTGGTCCGGTGTGAGGGATACGGGCTGCTCCCCATCCTGCTGGTCCGTGGGCTGTGTGGGCTCCTCGGACTCGCGCTTCCACACCGTCAGACGCTTCCACCAGCTTGCGGTGGTCCGCTCCACGGCCTGCCCCGCCGCCTCGCCCGACCTTTGCGCCAGGTAGTCCACGGAGTATCCGGCGGCGATGAGCGCGGCGTGACTGACGAGGGTAACCGCTTCGTCCACACCGAAATCAAGCATGCGGTCGGCATTCTTGTGCCGTCGGGACTGCTTGCGGTGGGTGAAGTAGGCGTCGGACGTGACATCGAAGAGGGGGAGCTCATCTGGGGCCGCACGTTCAACGGCTGCCCGGGCGAGCGCGATGTGCAACTGCGAGTACTCCACCCCAACCCTTTCGGTTCGGCGCGTACCTCCGGCCGCCTGAGATTATCGGCTGGCCTGTCGGCGGTTCCAGAGGAATGCCGAATGTGGCCACGGTGCGCTACTGGCCTTCCGCAGAGCATGGGGAGTCGCGTGGTGCGGGTCGCCGTACGGTCGAGGACGTGGACAGCGGTGAGGTAAGACGCGATTGGACGTACCCCAGCCCCGGCCACCTCACCTTCGCGGATGCTGAGTGCTCCGCCGCCCTCCGGGCCATCAAGACCGGCCGGCTCGATGGCTGACCATGCAGGTGTGGGGATGATCTGCCCCCGTCCCACGCCCCACCTTCATCCTTCGGCATGGCCGAATTTGGTCGCTCCCCTGACCCCTGCGACACGTGGGTTACTGTCACGGCAGAGCACCCGAAGTCGGCTGGCGGAGCCGATGGATGGTCAGCGAGTCGTTAGCGCCGATGCTGCCAAGACGCAGGCGCTGTGGGAGTCTTCCGGGCGGCCGGAGTGCACGCGGTTCGGTATCACCATTACTGCGGACGGCCAGCGGGTGCGGCTTGGTGACCCCGCCAACCTCATTCATGCAGGATGCCCCTGAAGACCAAGGGTGAGCTGCGCGCAGGAATCCGAACTCATCCTCCGGCCGGAAGCTTGTCCGCGGGAGCCCCCGATGTCCCGGGCATCAGGCAGTCATGGCGGGACATCGGGGGCGTTCCTTTGGGCGAGGTGGTGGCGCGGCCGTCCGGGCCGTGCGTCACGCCTCCGCGACGGCTTCCAGGGGTTTCAGGGCGGCTGCTCGGCGGGCCGGGACAGCGGCCGCGACCGCGCCGACCGTGAGCGAGGCCAGGCAGACGAGGAGCAGCGTTCCCCAGGGCAGCGCCAGGGAGTACTGCGGGATGGCGCCGCCGGCCAGCGGGCCGACCGCCCAGGCGCCGAAGAG
The DNA here is from genome assembly GCF_039530945.1 of Nocardiopsis rhodophaea. Classification (NCBI taxonomy): domain Bacteria; kingdom Bacillati; phylum Actinomycetota; class Actinomycetes; order Streptosporangiales; family Nocardiopsidaceae; genus Nocardiopsis; species Nocardiopsis rhodophaea. Next base: position 17,472 of record NZ_BAAAPC010000001.1, on the reverse strand, counting down.
TCCGCCTGCCAGGCCGAGGAGGGTGCCGAAGGCGGCGACGGTCACCGCCTCCAGGAGGATCATCCGCCGGATGCTGGCTCGGCCCATGCCGATGGCGCGCAGGACGCCGATCTCGCGGGTGCGTTCCGAGACCGACATGGCCAGGGTGTTCACAATGCCGAGCGAGCTGATCACGACGCCGATGGCGAGCAGCCCGTACATCAGGGTCAGCAGGTTGCTCATCGCGCCGGCGGCCTCGCGGACGAGTTCCCCCCGGTCCTGCACCTTCAGCAGCGGGTTGTTGCCCACGGCGGTGCGGAGCCGGTCCTCGGTGGTCTTCGAGATCGAGCCGTTGTCGGTGCGGACGAGGATCCGCTGGACGGACCCGGGCTGGAAACTGTTCTCCTGTACCTCACCGCGGGCGCCGAGCGCGTCGTTGGCGACGGGATTGTCCTCGTAGACGCCGACGACGGTGTACTGCGTGAAGTCCTGGCCGCGGCCCATGCGGGCGTTGAGCTTGCCGCCCACGCTCACGCCGTGTTCCCGGGCGATGGTGCTGGAGACAGCGATCCGGCCCGGCCCGAGGTCGTCCAGGGAGCCGCTGGTGAAATCGAGCTTCATGGCGGCGTCCACGGAGTCGGGGTCGACGCCGGAGATCTGCCGCACGTGGCCGCCGATGAACAGGGTGGAGTCCGCGACAGCGGCAGCGGTCCGCACCCCGGAGGCATCGGCCACCCGCTCCACCGCGTCCGGGTCGATGGCGGTCGTGGGGGTGCGGGTGCTGATCACGTAGTCGGCGTCGAGGCCAGCCGCGGCCTGGTGGTCGAGAGCCTGCCCGGCGGAGTTTCCGATGACGGCGAGCCCGGCGACCAGCGCTGTGCTGATCATCAGGGTGGCGGCGGTGGCCGCGGTGCGCCGTGGGTCGCGCAGCGCGTTCTCCCGCGCAAGATGTCCGGTGATTCCGAAGCGTCCGGTCAGGCGTCCGGCCAGCCGGATCATGGGGGCGGCGAGAAGCGGCGCCAGCGTGACCATGGCGGCGGCGAGGACAGCGCAGCCGAACATCGCGTTCTGCAGATTCTCCACCGACGCGTCCTCCGCCCCCCGGAGCGCCACCAGCACGCCGGCGCCGAGGACGAGGAGGACACCACCCACCGCGGCACGAACGCGCGAGCGAGTGGCGATGGGCGGCTGCTCGGCCGAGCGCATCGCCTCGATGGGCGCGACCTTCGCCGCCTTGCGGGACGGCAGCCACGCGGCGAGCACGGTGACACCCACGCCCACGCCGAGTGCCGCCGCGATGGGCCGCGGGCCGATCACCAGCGGGCCGTTGGGCAGCGTGTCCCCGCTGGTGCTCAGGACGTCAGGCAGTATCCAGGCGATGCCGAGGCCAAGCAGGAAACCGGCGCCCGATGCGGCGAGGCCGAGCAGGAAGGCCTCCAGCAGGACGGAGAGGACCACCTGGCGGCGGGAGCTGCCGATCGCCCGCAGCAGGGCGATCTCGCGTCTGCGCCGCGTCACGAGCATGGTGAAGGTGTTGACGATGAGGAACGAGCCGATAAAGAGCGCGACCCCGGAGAAGACCAGCGGCAGCTTGGTGTAGCCCCGGGTCAGGGTGTCGACGTAGGTGGCCTGCTGGGCGGCCTGGGCCGCGCCGGTCGTGGCTTCGGCCTGGTCGGCCGGGAGCACGTCGGTGACCCGGTCGGCGAGCTCGGACTCGCTGGTGCTGGGTGCGGCGGACAGGTCGATCCCGGTGTAGTGGCCCGGCGACGCGAACAGCCGCTGGGCGGTCGCCTTGTCGAAAAGGGCGAGGGTGCCGCCGGCGGTCACCCGGGTGTCCTTGGTGGTGACGATGCCGACGAGCCGCTTGGTCATGACCGGGCCGTCGGTGGCCAGCGTGACCGTGTCGCCGATGCTCAAGCGGCCAGCGGCGGCGGTACCGCGGTCCACGGCGAGTTCATCGCCGTTCCGCGGCGCGCGGCCCTCGACCAGCGGATAGCGGGTGTCCTTGCCGTCCTCAGCCGGTACGTAGGCGGCGGCCAGATTCCCCCAGGCCTTGTCGGCCCGGAGCGGAGTACCGTCCGCCGCGTTCAGGACAGCCGAACCGTCGACCGAAGGATGCACGGCTGCGACACCGGGTACGTCGGCCAGCTTCTTTACGAGTGCGTCGTCGAGGCCGGTGGTGGGTTGTTGGTCCGCGGCGGCCCCTGGTGCGGGGGTCTTCGGGGTCACGGTGACCGCGACGTCCGCGAAGGTCTTTGACGCGGCGGCGCGGTAGGCCGCGGCGGAGGAGTCCGCGAAGACAAGGGTGCCGCAGACGAACGCGACACCCAGACAGACCGCGAGGAAGGTCATGACCAAACGGGCCTTGTGCGCGAGGACGTTGCGCAGGGCTGTTCTCAGCATTGGGTGGCTTTCGGGGACGTGAAGGTACAGGGAAGCGCGACGCGGTCGCGTGGCGCCTGGGAGCCGGGCCCGTCGGATGCGAGCGGGGCGCCGGTCCGGTGCGGCTCAGCTGGTGCGGGAGCGGCGGGTGTCGACGGCCTTCATCAGGTCGAGGACCCGGTCCGGGGTGGGGTGCGCCATCTCGTCGACCAGACGGCCGTCGTCGAGGAAGACCACGCGGTCGGCGTAGCCGGCGGCGACGGGGTCGTGGGTGACCATGACCACGGTCTGGCCGAGTTCGCGCACCGAGTCGCGCAGGAAGCCGAGGACCTCGGCCCCGGAGCGGGAGTCGAGGTTGCCGGTGGGCTCGTCGCCGAAGATGATCCCGGGGCGGGAGGCCAGGGCGCGGGCCACGGCGACGCGCTGCTGCTGCCCTCCGGACAGCTGCGCGGGCCGGTGGTCGAGGCGCCCGGAGAGGCCGACCATGGAGACCACGCGGTCCAGCCACTGCTGATCGGGCTTGCGTCCGGCGATGGTCAGCGGCAGCGTGATGTTCTCCAGCGCGGTCAGCGTCGGCAGCAGGTTGAACGCCTGGAAGATGAACCCGATACGGTCGCGGCGCAGCGCGGTGAGCTGCCGGTCGTTGAGCCTGCTCAGTTCGGTGGTGCCGACGCGCACGGAGCCGGAGCTGGGCGAGTCGAGACCGGCGGCGCAGTGCATCAGGGTGGACTTTCCGGAGCCGGAGGGGCCCATGATGGCGGTGAACTCGCCCGCCCGGAAGGCGATGCTGACCTGGTCCAGGGCGGTGACACGGGTGTCTCCGCCGCCGTAGACCTTCGACAGGTCGGTGGTGTCGGCCGCGATGCCGGTCGTCGGGTGCGACGCGTGCTGGGCAAGGGGTCCGGCGGTCACAGGGAACTCCTCTTCGGGTGTGCAACGGTGCACTCCGAAGAGTCTCCGAGGAATGTATCGGGGCCTGGGCCGACGTGTATCGGCCTCCGCGCCGCTTCGTAGCAGTTCTGTAGGGGCGGGGGCGGGTGGTTCTCGATAGGGGCGGGCGCTCAGTCCGGCAGGTGCAGGGTGGCGACGGCACCGCCCTCCGGGGCGTTGTCCAGGCGCAGTTCGGCGCCGAGGAGGCGGGCCTGGCCCTGGGCGATGGTCAGGCCCAGGCCGTGGCCCGAGCCGCGCTCCGTCGCGCCCGTGCGGAAGCGGCTGGGGCCGTCGCGCAGCAGCTCCGGCGGGAAGCCGGGGCCGTGGTCGCGCACGACGACGGTACGGCCCTCGACGGTGACTCGCACCGGAGTGCCCCCGTGCCGGTGGGCGTTGACGACGAGGTTGCTGACGATCCGTTCGAGGCGGCGCGGGTCGGTCTCCACGGTCGGCGCGGTCGTGGCTGTATCCGCGTGCGCCGCGTCGATGACGGCGACCTCGGTGTCGAGGCCGGTGCGCGCCACGGCCTCGGAGACGACCGAGTCGAGCGGGACATGGGCGCGGACCGCCTGTTCGGCACCGGCGTCCAGCCGGGAGATCTCCAGCAGGTCCTCCACCAGGCCGCGCAGGTCGCGCACCCGGGCCCGGAGCAGATCCTCCGTCTCACCGGGCGGCAGCAGGTCGGCGGCGGCCAGCAGACCGCCGACGGGTGTGCGCAGCTCGTGGGCCACGTCCGCGGTGAACTGGCGCTCGGTGCGCAGCCGTTGGGCGAGACTGTCGGCCATGAGGTCGACGGTGGCGGCGATGTCGGCTACCTCGTCGCCGCCCTTGGTGGGCCCGGTCCGGGCATCCAGGTCCCCGGCGGAGATCCGGCCCGCCGTCTCGGAGACCCGCCGCAGTCGGCGGGCGAGCAGCCCGGCCCCGTAGACCGCCAGGGGCGTGGCCGCCGCGAGTGTGACCAGTGAGGCCACCGCCATGATCACATCGAGGCGGTGGAGCCCGTAGAGCTCCGGGCTCATGTTGACCTGGACAGCGAGCACCGGACTGTCCGGGTCGCCGACCCGCTGGGCGGCCCAGACGCTCGGCCCCAGGTTCCCGTCAACGCGCCCGTCGTAGGCCGTGTGCCGGTCGTCATCGGCCGGATGGCGCAGTTCGGCGGGCAGCGCGGCCGGATCGAGCTCGGCACCCTCCGCCAGCGTTCCGGTGCGCCGGTAGGTGTCCATGGCCGAATACAAGGTGTTGGAGGCCTGTGCTTCAGCCCGGCTCCGGATGTCCTGCGCGGTCCACACGTGCACCAGCACGCCCACCGCCGCCACGACCAGACACGCCGTGGCCGCGGCCAGCGCGGCGATCTTCCACCGCAGGGACACGCGGGCCAACCGAGGCCGATCAAACGCGCGCATCGGCCTCAGCGCCTGAACTTGTAGCCGAAGCCGCGGACCGTCTCGATCCGATCCCGGCCCAGCTTCTTGCGGAGTCGCTGCACACACAGGTCCACGACCCGGCTGTCGCCGTCCCAGCCGTAGTCCCAGACGTCGCGCAGCAGGGTGTGCCGCTCCAGCACGATGCCCGGGTGGGCGACGAACTCCAGCAGCAGCTTCAGTTCGGTCGGGGTCAGCGCCACGGGGCTGCCGGAGACGGACACCTCCAGGCCGCCGGTATCGATGGTCAGGTCCCCGAAGACCAGTACCTCTCCCTGGGACGGTGGCGACCCGTCGCCGGTGGCCGCCCCGGGTGCTGGGGCAGGCGCGTAGGTCGCCCGCCGCAGCAGCGAGCGGATGCGCGCCAGGAGCACGAACGTGTCCACGGGTTTCACGACGTAGTCGTCCGCTCCGGCCTCCAGGCCGGCGACGACGTCGAGCCCGTCGCCGCGCGCGGACATCATCAGGACCGGCACCAGGCTGGCCTCCCGGACCCTGCGGCACAGGCCGATCCCGTCCAGACCGGGCAGCATCACGTCCAGGATCAGCAGGTCGAAGCTCTCGTCGCGGAAAAGCTCCAGCCCCGCCAGCCCGTCGGCCGCGGCCGTGACCTGGTACCCGTAGCGCTCAAGGGCGACGGCGAAGGACCGGCGCATCAGGTCGTCGTCCTCCACCAGCAGCACACGAACAGGCCGCTGAGAGGACGGGGCCGGTGCGGATGAGGACACGGAAGGATGACTCCTCGTCGGGCGGTCGTGGGACACAGGTCGGTGTGCGTTCACACGCAGACGGTGACCTGAAAGGAACCATATGGCAGGCATCGGACGTGGCAACCGCGTCGCGCAGTGGGCACGCGCCACGCCCCTCACCGTACTTCCATCCGTGAATGACCAGTTCATGCGGGGTGTGGGACGCTTCGGTGGGCAGCCGGGTCCACGACACTCCAGCTCCCTGTCGTCCCTTCGCACGGCACCGTGCGCGGATTCGATGGACAACCAAGCGCCCCCTGATACCCGCCCGATACAAAACATATGCCGGGCGGCGTGTCACGCTGCCCACCCCGAGGTGTGGGGGTCGGCGTTCGCCTCGCCCCACACCTCGCTCTGCTAAGTCACCACTGCCACCGGCAACCATCGTCACTCCGGAAGCTCCCAGAACGGCCACACCAGATCGCCACGCCACCCAACGCGATCCATCGATGCCGTAGGTGAGTCTGTGGCCGGTGACCTCCGCCGAGCAGGCCCATCCCGAGACAAGCCATGCGGCCGGTGGCCTCGTGGTGCAGCATGACTTTGTGATGTTTCAGTCGGCGTCTCCAGAAGTGGCTGTTGCGGGCGCGGGTCTGGTGGTGCCGACGGAGGGTGGAATGTCCGCTGCTCCCAGCGCCCCCGCCCCCGCAGCGGCTCTGCGCATCTCGCCTGGCCCGGCGCGGGGGTCGGCGTCTCCTACGTCACCGACCGGCTCATCGCGGTCGGCCCCGATGACAAACGCGCCGGGTCGCTCCTGAAGGCCCTCGCGGCCAAGCTCAACGACGAGGCGTCGGGATGACCGGTCGCCGAGGCTCAGCCCCCAAGGACCACCCGCAGCAGGCAGAAAAAATCGACGACCGTGGAGAACGGTGCCTCCGTCTTCGCAACGACAGCGACCATGCCCCCTGGGCCACTCGCCCGGACGCTGGAGGAGCGGGGCCATAACGCGCTGTACTTCGCCGAGCACACGCATCTTCCGGTCACCGAGCAGACCGCGGCGCTCCCCCACGCGTTCCGCGGCACCTGCGGCCCGTTCGTCGCGTCCACAGCCGCCGCGGCCGCGACGCACCGTCTGCGGGTGGGAGCTGCCCGCCGCGGGCCGCGGTGTCGTCGAGCGTGCCCTCGACAGCTACGAGCGCGCGATCGCCGAGTGGCGGGGTGAGGCTGTTCCCGAGTTGTAAGTCGTAGGTTCACCCACGGTTGTGCCATGGCCTGACCAGGACCAAGCTCGCGCCATCGGAACGCACCGCCGATGAACAGGCGGAGCTGGGATGGCGGGGACGGCGGCGCGCGACCGCCCAGGACCCGCCGCCGCGCGCCCGTATCGTGCTGGCCCGCGCACAGACCGGCACGGACGGCCGCGCCCCGTCTCCCCAGCCGCACATCGCCCGCGAGGTGGACGCGCACGTGGAGTACGAGTTCCTCGATCCCGCTATCGCCGCCGTCGGCGTGACCGACGCCGACGCCGACGCCGAGCGTCCGGGCCTGGACTGCGACTGCCGCGTTCGCGGCCTGGAGGACGTGCCGCGATCGACGACCGCGACACCCGCCACGTGCCCAGGCCGTCCCTCCGCGCCGCCTGAGGTCGACGCCCCGTGGATCCCCGCGCACAACGACCGGTGTCGTCACGCCGACCGCCCGTCTCGCCCACATCCTCGACAGCGGGGCTGCCGCGGATCTGTCGACACCGGGGGCATGGCCTGGACGCGGCTCGCGCCTCGGTGTCCGCTCCCCAATGACGTGGCCGGGACTCCGGTCAGTGCGAGACAATGCACTGTTGTCTAGAGCACGGCGGGGGAAGCGGTGCTCGTCGAGTAACAGGAGTACGCGCGCGTTGTCACCGAGTCACGTAGGTACCGGCCGTCCCAGCCTGCGGGCTGACTGTGAGAACTGCTTCGGGCTGTGCTGTGTGGCGCTGCCCTTCGCCGCTTCGGCTGATTTCGCCGTCGACAAGGCCGCCGGGCAGCCGTGCTCGAACCTGCGGACGGATTTCCGATGCGGCATCCACGCGAACCTGCGGGAGAAGGGCTTCTCCGGCTGCACCGTCTTTGACTGCTTCGGGGCAGGGCAGAAGGTCTCGCAGGTCACCTATGGCGGAGAGGACTGGCGGGCGGCACCGCAGAACGCGCGGCAGATGTTCGACGTGTTTCCCGTCATGCGTCTGCTGCACGAGCTGCTCTGGTACCTGACCGAAGCGCTGGAGCTGCCGCAGACGCGTCCGATCCAGGAAGAGCTGCGCCGCATGCTCGACGAGACCGAGCGCCTCACACGGGGCAGCGCCTACGAGCTCGTCGAGGTGGACGTGGAAGCGCACCGCGGGGAGGTCAATCAGCTGCTGTCGCGTACTAGTGAACTGGTCAGGGCCGAGGTCCCCGGCAAGAAGAAGAACCACCGGGGCGCCGACCTCATGGGGGCGAAGCTCAAGGGCGCCAACCTGCGGGGTGCCAATCTGCGTGGGGCCCTCCTTATCGCGGCCGACCTCCGCGAGGCCGATCTGCGGTCCGCCGACCTCATCGGCGTTGACTTCCGCGACGCCGACCTGCGCGGTGCCGATCTCACCGGCAGCATCTTTTTGACCCAGCCCAAAGTTAACGCGGCCAAGGGCGACGCCGCGACCAAACTGCCCTCTGCCCTCGTACGGCCCGCGCACTGGTAGACGCCGGAGGGCGTGGCACGGGGACGAGGGCGGTGACGGCACTGGGATGAAGGCCGTCACCGCACTCATCGTGATGGGGGTGTGGGTCAGTGCTGGGACTCCTGGTCTGCGAGGCCGGGCGGGGGCCACGGGACGTGTCGGCAGACGGGGGCGGGGGCCGCTCCTCGTAAATCAGTCGGGAACCGGGGCCCTACGGCCATCCATGTGTGCGGCTGGGACCGCAACGAGTCGGGCGGGCGGGGAAGCTCCTTCGGTGCGGAGGGCCCGAACGAGGCAGTAGGCCATCAGGATCAGTACCACGGCGAACGGCAGGCCGGTGCTGAGCGATGCGGTCTGGAGAGCGGCCAGACCGCCCACGAGCAGCAGGATCGCGGCCACAACGCCCTCGCTCACAGCCCAGAAGATCCGCCGCCAGATCGGCGCGTCGTCCCGGCCACCGGAGGTGATGATGTCGACGACGTAGGAAGCCGAGTCCGATGAGGTGACGAAGAACAGCGCGATGACCGCCAAGGCCAGCACCGACAACGCCGTGGTGAAGGGCAGGTGTTCCAGCAGGACGAACAGGCTTGTAGCGCTGTCCTCGTTCACGGCCGCCGCGATGTCCGCGGCCCCACCGCGCTGCAGGTCGAGAGCGGCAGCGCCGAAGCCCGAGAACCAGACGACCGTCACCCCGGCGGGCACCAGCAGCGTCCCGGCGATGAATTCCCGAACGGTTCGCCCACGGGAGATGCGCGCGATGAACAGGCCGGCGAACGGCGACCATGAGACCCACCAACCCCAGTAGAAGAGCGTTGATCCCGCCTGCCAGCTCTCCCCGGTGGCGTACGCCTCGGCGTAGAAGGTGGTCCCAACGATGTTCTGCAGGTAGTACCCGGCGTTCTGGACCGTGGCGTTGAGGAACGTGATGGTGGGGCCCATCACGACGACGAACAGGAACAGGAGCAGGGTCAGCCCCACCGTGATCAGGCTCAGACGGCGGATGCCACGGTGAATCCCCAGGACCACGGAGGTGGTGGAGGCCGACGTGATGACGGCGATAATGACGATCTGGTTGGTGATCGACGAAGGAACCCTGGCCACGAAGTCCAGCCCGGCGTTGATCTGCGCCGCACCGAGGCCGAGCGAGGTGGCCAGCCCGAACAGCGTGCCGAAGACGGCGAGGACGTCGATCACCTTGCCCGGCGCTCCGCGCACGCGCTCGCCGAGGAGCGGGTAGAGGGCGGAGCTGACGGTTAGGGGCAGCCCCTTGCGGTAGCCGAAGTAGGCGATGGACAGGCCCACCACGATGTACAGCGCCCACGGGTGCAGGGCCCAGTGGAAGATTGCGAGGTTCATGGCGTCCTGCGCCGCCTGGCGCGTCTCCGCCTGCCCGAGCGGAGGGTCGGCGTAGATGCCGATCGGCTCGGCCACCCCGTAGAAGACCAGGCCGATGCCGAGTCCCGCGCTGTACAGCATGGACAGCCAGGCCAGAGTGCTGTAATCGGGACGCGAACCGTCGGGGCCGAGCCGGACCCTGCCGTGCCGACTCACCAGGAGGTAGACGGCGAACAGGGGGAACACCCCGACCACGAGGATGTAGAACCAGCCGAAGTTGCCGACGATCGCCGCTTGGACGGCATTGGCAACAGCAGTCGTGCGCTCGGTGAACAGGGCGCCCATAAGGACAAATAGCAGTACGAGCGCGGCAGATCCCCAGAAGATCCCCCGGCTGTTATGCGCCGCCCCCGTTGTGCCGGACATCGTTAACGCCATTCCCTTTCCGTGTGCCAGTGAGTGATCCGAATGCCGCAGCGCCGGCCGCGTGCATGGAAGTACGATTCCGCTCTCCTCTGACGCGAGCCGGCGCAGATCGATATCAGGAGTGAGCTACGGTGCGCGGCGGTGACCTGAGGGAGTGCCCCGGCCAGGAGCAGGGGCCTGGGCACGTCCCCCAGGAGCCTCACCGAAGCGCATCACGGTCAAACCGCGCTCCATTTCGCGGTTGAAATCCACCACGGCGGTGAACAACGACCAAAGTAGGCGCCTCAGAGTGATCATCGACTCTCCCAGCGGTGGAATGGATATACAGCCAGGACGGTTAACGTGGCGACAGAGTAACCACACAGGTCTGTATAGTCAAGATGCCAGGTCATTGAGGAAGGGACTGCTGAACACATCCGAGAAGCTCAGAGGAGGGATAGGGTGCGCCCTGAATGGAGCAGCGCGCACGGTCGTTCGGGCCGCCTCCCAACCCGTCACGAGGAGAAGAGTTTCATCGAGGCGGAGGCGATGACCTGCCGAGGAGTGTCAAGGTGCACAACAAAGCGCGATGGTAGGACACGAGTGATCGTCTACACGGATGCACGGCCGGGGGCAATGTCCCCAGAAAATGTGCCGCACCGAGCGGAAAGGTTCTACGTTCTTGATTTTTCCGTCTCAGGCATACTCTGTTGATCCGGTCTTGACTGGCGAGCTGCTGGCTTCTTGCTCGCCAACGGCGTCCGTACATCCTCGCGCGCAAGATAAACAGCCCCAAGGCAGATCGCCATACCAACAACAGTCGTTGTCGTGATCGGGTCTCCGAACCACCAACTCGCCCAAAGGGCAGTGGTCGGCGGCGTCAGATAGATGAGGCTCCCCACCCGCGCAACGCTCGTTCGACGGAGGTTCCACCAGTACAGCCCGTAGCCGCCGATGGTGGAGAACACGATACCGAACGCGATAGCTTTCCAAAAATCAATGTCTTGTGGAACCGTGAGTTGGTCGGCAAAAGCGGCTAGAATTGTGAAGGACACAGCGCTGACGGAGCACTGGATGAGAAGGCAGTCAAGAAGATTGGTATCGGATCTCGCTTTCTTTCCGAGGAAAGTGGCAATCGAAAGTGAAATCATTCCGATGAATGGAATGAAATAGATCCATAGCGGCGCCCCCTCGCTTAGCTGAAAGTCACCGCTGATGACTATGGCGACACCCGCGAAGCCTATGGTCAGGCCCACCCATTGGCGACGTGTCACCCTCTCGAACAGCAATGTTGCCACGAGGGCCGTGGCGAAGAGTGGTTGTAGGGCGTCGATCAACGACGTCGTTCCGCTCGAGACGCCTAACTCGACAGCGCCGAAGACGCTCCACAGGTAAACGGTCTGCGCAAGGAATCCAATTCCAGCCTGTGTGAGTACCTGCCGTGCGGGGATCCGAACTCGGCGGAAGAGAAGCCACCAGGCAAGCAGACCTACAGTGACCAGGTCGAATCGCCACATGAGGACCGTGAGGGTGTTGGCGGTGTCCGTGCCGAGCTGTGCTCCGATGAATCCGGAGCTCCACATGATGACCAGGCCGACGGCACCTGCGCCTTCCACGAGTTTCGTATGTCGCGGCACTCTCACTCCTCTAACGAAGTATACGGACCGGTATAGTTACTCCAAGCTAGACTAAACATACAAGTAGAGGTATCGTCAAGGTATGAAGTCTGAAGAAGCACGTGGGCGTGCGGCCTACTCAGCAACAAAAAGTCATTCACTGACCCCAGCGGCGGCCAGAGTGCTTGAGACGGCATCTGACTTGTTCTACACACACGGGATACGAGCTGTGGGTGTAGATACCATCGCAGAGCGTGCTGGAGTCACCAAGAAGACGCTCTACGATCGATTTGGCTCCAAAGAGGAGCTGGTTGCCGAATATCTCAGGACGCGCGACCAGCGCTGGCGTCGATTCCTCACCAGCTACGTCGAGGAAAGTGAGGACGACCCGAAAGCTCGGGTTCTCGCCGTATTCGAAGCGCTCGGACAGTGGATGGAGAAGGAGAACCCACGGGGCTGCGGATTCGTCAACGCATTCGTAGAGTTGACAGACCACCGGCATCCGGGTAGAGAAGTTGCAAGAGCTCAGAAGAAATGGCTTCTAGAATACTTCAGAGAACTCCTCGAGGCCTGCGACACACCCAACCCAGACGACGTCGCGGAGAAGCTGCTCATCATTCACGAGGGCGCGACCATCACGAACTCCATGGGTAGCGCACAGGAATCCGCCCGGAAATCTCGGGATATCGCCGAGGTGCTCATCACAGGTTAGTTCCCCGGTGGATAGGGATTCTTGAACGTCCGTGCTTCCGGGGTTCTCTCGTCACATCTGAGGAGTATCTACTTCGAAAAGAACGAGGTCGATGACCTGGGTGAAGCCCCGGACGGGACCACCCGGCCGGAGCTACTCCTCGCGTTAAGCCGATCCGTAGGCTCTGTGAGCAGTTGAAGAACCGCCGATTCGGAGGCGGACTTTTGTGGTTTGTGGATTCAAAGTGCGCTCGGGAGCCTGAGTACAGGGCGATCTGAAGAAATCTCGGCTGAGGGCAGTCTGCTGCCCAAAACTTCCGGTTCTCTCCACGCACGATTGGGTATTCTTCGCTCAGGCGTACGTGTTACGGATGACGGTGAATAGATCTCCGAGGATCGCGCTGGCAGTCGGTTGTCCGCCTGCACCGGGGCCACACAACAGCAGGTTTCCGGCAAGCGCGGCCTCGATTTCGATACCGTTTGTCGCCCCAGATACGGTGGCGAGTGGGTGGGACCTAGGGATCGCAGTAGGTCGGACGTCTATTTCTAGAGGAACGTTATCGTCGTCGTGGGTCGGACGCTGGCAGCTGGCGATGAGCTTGATAACATGGCCTCTATCCCGGGCCGAACGGATGTCAGTGATCGATACGTTGGTGATCCCTTCGCAGTTTATCGCTGCCCTGTCCACCACGGTATCAAAGCTGAGACTGGCGAGGATAGCTGCTTTATCCGCTGTATCGATGCCCTTGACGTCTCGGGCGTAGTCAGCTTCGGCGTATCCGAGGTCAATGGCCTCCTGGAGAGCTGCGTCGAATGGCTGATCGTGTATGTCCATAGCTGTCAGAATGTAGTTGCAGGTACCGTTGAGAATACCAGTGAAGTTGGAGATCCGGTCACCTGACAGAGATTGTCGAAGCGGTGTCACGAGCGGAATGGCTCCCGCTACGGCAGCCTCGTACCGAAAGTCACTGTGCCCAGCCGCGGCAGACTTGTGTAGCTGAGACCAGTACGAGGCAACGAGCTCCTTGTTCGCTGTCACAACAGGGCGCCCTGACTCCAGGGCGGAGCTGACCACGGGGTAAGCAGGGTCCAGACCCCCCATCGCTTCGATCACAACGTCGACATCTGCACGCGTTGCGAGACTGTACGGATCCGTGGTGAGTAGGGATCGAGGTACTTCTGGGTGGCGTGAAGGCTCGCCTACCGCTACACCGGCAAGCTGTACCGCGACGCCGGATCTTGCTCGGAGTTCCTCATGGCGCTCGGTGATGCATTGCGCTACCTCCTTTCCTACCGTTCCGTTTCCCAACAAGGCGACGTTGATGACTCGGGATGGGCTATCGGTGGTGAACCAGGGCATCGGAAAAGCTTTCCTTGAGCACGATGTTCGTAAACGGCTACCAACCATGGCCCTGCCCTACCAGTGAGGACAGGCAGGGACAGATTCAGCGAACGTCCGGATCGAGAAAGATGCGATATCCGTTGTGCTGCTGTGTCACGCGGACCTCACCAAGGGCGAAAACAGTGCCGCATACTTGTTTGGGTTGTGCGGATGTGAGAGCTTCCCCGACGCCAACGCACCGCATGAGAGCCGCATTGGCCGAAAGCACACCGTTAATAGAGTCCTCGAAGACCACGCAGTGCTCGGTTCGAGCGCCGAGCTGGAATGCCGCCAGTTCGTAGGGTTTCGGCGATGGTTTGCCAGTGTCGACATCATCTGCGCTGACGAGAACCCGCGGTACCGGCAGACCTGCCTGGGTGATGCGGGCTTCCGCGACGTCCCGCACACTGGACGTAACGATGGCCCATCGGTTCGGTGGAAGCATGGCGAGTAGATCGTGTGCCCCCGGTAGGGCCCGCACCAGATGGGCAGTGCGAACTTCTTCGTTGCGCAACTCTTGGGAGTGGGCGACGACCGACTCGGGCGCTAGGTCCATTTTCGAGAGGAAATCGATCGTACGCCCGCCCTGGAGGTTTCCGCTGATCACGTCGATATCGAAGCCATGCCGTATGGCCCATCTGGTGTAGATCTGATGGATGATCTCAGAGGAATCGACTACGACCCCGTCCATATCGAACAGGAACGCCTGAATATTGTCTAGAAGGACGGACATCCGACTCGTCTGCTGTTCAGTCGAGGTAGATAGTCGCGGTGAATGAATGTCCGACCCCCAGGCCACGCTGGCTTCGCTGTTCCAAAGCGACGAGCTGTTTTCCGAGCGCGAGGTTGCGGGCTTTAAGTTCATCCTCGTCTACTTGGCCAGATGTCTCGTTTGCCCTCGTGATGCGTTCATTCCACGATGATGCGAACGACGCGAAGAATGTTTGGACCTCTGGGGGGCAATCTTCCTGTGGGGGTGTGAAGTACAAATTGTCCAAATCGACATCTGTCCGGCCGGAGAGAAGCTGGTTGATGTAGTTCCTATATGGAGGGAGGGTATTATTAAAAGTTCCGGTGGACGTGTGCCGGCCTGTCATGATGGAACGGTCATGGAAGTCGACCCGGGCGGGTTTGGTGCCACTCTGCTGAGAGGCTCCGTCGATGAGATCACTCAATGTGTCTCGTGAATAGAAGGACATCGGAGCGTGCACGACATCCTCGGCGCTGTTCATGAAACTCATTGAGTAGTCCCACTGAGCATATGGCCACTGCTTGACCCATTCAATGGAGTACCGGCCGAGAACATCGACGACAAGAGCGGTGCGAAGACTGGACCGCCGAGTCTTGATGAACAGATTCGCCAAGAGATCCTGCGCCTCACGGGGCGTCAGGTGCGACCAGGGTACGCCGAATGATAGGTAAAGGTCGTAGTCATCGAAGTCGGCGCGTCCACAGTCGCGCATGTCTCCGACGGAGAATGTAGAGGCGCGCACATTGGTGTTGAGTGCCCTGGCCGCGTTAATCATGGACGGATCGGAATCCAGGCCGTGATAAAAGATGTTGTACAGTGATCTCAGTTCAATCTCGCCATCCGAGGTGTTGCTGAGAAGGGCGAGGCCGTCCCCGGTCCCGCAGCCCATATCGATCATGCGGATCGTGCCGCCAATGGGGCGATGCAGGTTGTCGATGACATCGCGTAGAATGCGCCGAGTGAACGGCTCCTCGGCTTGTACCTTGATCGGATCACGGCGGCCGCTCGACAGATAATGATCCACTGCGCTGGAATAGTCCTGAATATCACTCGTACCATGAGTTACGGATGACATGAGATATAACTCCGCTTGTGTGGATTATATGTGTTACTTCCGGTGAGGCATACTGCACCCGAGACGGGTCAGTTGATGTCATTCCATGTGATTACCGGACTTCCCGACCGCAGGGCGTAGTCGCGGAACGGATTGTGGGTCGGCCACTTGAGGCGAAGCCAGTTCGGGATGGTGTGAATGATTCCGTCATCGGCTGCGATATGCGAGAACGTGTTGGGGTCGCGTTGCACGAACGCTGGACTCATCATCGATAGCGTGAGCACCATCCGGCTACCGCTTTCGACGGGGCTGACACCGTGGTATATGTGAGCTCCACGTGCGAAGATTCCGTCGCCGAGGCGCTCCAGTGGAGCTACTTTCACTCGATCCTCGCGCGAAGTTGAGTTATCGAATTCATCCTGCCGACCGAAGTAGTAGCCGAACTGACCACCGGTGAACTCACTCGGGTCGGTCATGAGAATCGTGAAGACGTACTCCATGCCATCGACATGCCATTTGCCGATCTCCTTGGATGGTCCGGACTCCGGACTGTAGTAATTGATCTGTACAGCCGCATCGCGGACGACATGAGGAAGCAGGGGGACGCCGGCAATCTTGGACATCCTCACCAGCAACTGCCTGTCACGCAGCATGTTGTAAAGGAAGGGGGATATCAGATCGCCGCCCCTGGTTCGGCGGGAGATGATGAAGTCGCTCTCGACTGCGTGCTTCTCCAGATGCTTGCAGACTCTGGAGAGAAGTCGGCTTCCCTCCTCCGTGAAAAGCCGGATTGGGGTGACGACTGCGGTGTCGTCGAGCCTGCCGTCATGTCGCGCAAGGTCGGATTCTGGATACCCGAAGTCTTGCATAGTGATCCGCTCGGGGATGGGATCGTCGGCGACATAGGCGGAAGTCCAGATGGGGTGATTACCCTCGAGAGCGCGCTTGTGCCTAAATCGCTTGCGCTGGTTGAAGGTCGCCTTGATCGGATTCAGGCCAGTGGAAAACTTGGGAATGCTGTTCGTCTTAATCAAGATAATCACACTCCAAGTGGGTTTCGCCCGGAAATTAAGAATCCCCCATGAATGATCTTGAAAGAATATATACACACCTGTCTGGGTGCGTCAAGGTTCGATCACCTGCAGTGATGCGTATGACCAGCAATTTTAATTGTTGGGGATTAGTACTCCAGTTGGACTTCCGGTTTGACGCGCAATGATCGCGTTCTGGGGGCGCAGCAGTACTCAATCGTGCTGATCTGGTCATCCGCCGGACACGCCAACGGCCACCGCCCGATCATCGATGGTTGTGAAGACAACGAAAAAGCAGGCGGTGGCCGCAGCCACCACCCTAGCGGCCCAGCGCTGGCCGCACCTGCTGAACGAGCTCACCGCCACCGTCATCGGCCCGAATCTGGCACGGCCCGAGACCCGCACCACCGCCCGCGACGTGCTCGCCGCCCTGCTCGGCCCGCTCACCCGTAAGAACTGCTGGACCCCGGCCGAGCACGCCGGACACCCCGCCCCCTACCGGATACAGCACCTGCTCAACTGGGCCCGCCTGGACGTGACCGCTGTGGCGGCCTGCCTGCGCGGCTACGTCATCAGGTGCCTGGGCAGCGACGACGTGGTCCTGGTCGCCGACGAGACCGGCGACGCCAAGAAGGGCGCCCACACCGTCGGAGTCGCCCGCCAGTACACCGGCACCAGCGGAAAGATCGACAACTGCCAGGTGGCGGTCTACCTCGCCTACACCACCCCTGACGCCCACGCCCTGATCGACCGCCGCCTCTACCTGCCCCGGTCATGGACCAAAGACTCCCAGCGGCTGCGGTCGGCGGGGGTGCCCGCCGATGTCGGCTTCTCCACCAAGCCCGAGCTGGCCACACAGATGATCGCCGCCGCCCTGGAGCACGCCCCCGGCGCGTGGGTGGCCGGCGACGAGGTCTATGGCCGCGACCCCGACCTGCGCGCCTACCTGGAGGAACACCGCACGGGGTAGGTGATGGCGGTCTCGGCCGCCGACCGGCTCACCACCCCGTGCGGGCCGGTCATGATGAAGGAGCTGGCCACGCTGCTTCCTGGGCGGGCGTGGCAGAAGCGCTCGGCCGGGGCCGGTGCCAAGGGGCAGCGCTACTACGAGTG